>NZ_JAMZIK010000090.1 GCF_024178315.1 Siccirubricoccus soli
TGGGGCCCGTTGGGGCCCTACGCCCAACGCCTCGCACAGCCCGTCGCGGCAAAGCCGCGGCGGGGCAACGGGCGGCGGGGTTTCGGCCCCGGGACCGTGGAACGGGCTTGCAGTGGGGGCGTGGGGCTGCTCAAACCCGCGGCCCATGACTCCCGTCCTCGGTGTCGATTTCGGCACCACCAACAGTGTGGTGGCGCTGCGTGATGCCGCCGGCCGCCTGACCACCGCCCGCTTCGCCCTCGGCGCCGAGAGCTTCGAGGTGTTCCGCAGCGTGCTCTGCTTCTGGACCGAGGCGGGGCGGCGACGCGACGCCGCCGGGCCAGCGGCGATCGAGGCCTATCTGGAGGATCCGCTGGCCTGCCGGCTGATCATGTCCATGAAATCCTACCTGGCGCAGCGCAGCTTCGGCGAGACGCGCATCGCCGGGCAGAGCTGGAAGCTGGAGGGGCTGATCGGCCTGTTCCTGCGCGCCCTGCTGGGCGACCGGGCGGGGATGGTGGTGGCCGGGCGGCCGGTGCGCTTCGCCGGGGATGCACCGGACGAGGCGCTGGCGGAGACCCGGCTGCGCGCCGCCTATGCCGAGGCGGGCTTCCCCGCGCTGCGCTTCGCGCTGGAGCCGGAGGCGGCGGGGCACCGCTTCGCCGCGACGCTGGACGGCCCGGCGACGGTGCTGGTGGGCGATTTCGGCGGCGGCACCAGCGATTTTTCCGTGCTGCGCTTCGAGCCGGGGGCGCGGGCCGTGGCGCTGGGCCATGCCGGCATCGGCATCGCCGGGGATGATTTCGACTACCGCATCATCGACCATGTGGTCTCGCCCCGCCTGGGCAAGGGCAGCCAGTACGGGGTGATGGGGAAGATGATGCCGGTGCCGGCCGGCTGGTACACCGGCTTCGCCCGCTGGCACCGGCTTTCCCTGATGCGGGCGCCGAAGGTGCTGGCCGACATCGAGGCGGTGGCGCGCACGGCAGAAGCGCCGGAACGGCTGCATCACCTGATCCGGCTGGTGGAGGAGGAGGCGGGCTATGCCCTCTACCGCGCCGTCTCCGGCGTGAAGGCGGCGCTCTCGGGCGCGGAGCGGGCCATGCTGCGCTTCCGGCATGAGGACTTCGCCGTGGAGGCGGAGGTGGCACGTGCCGATTTCGAGGCCTGGATCGCGCCGGAGCTGGCGAGAATCGCCGCCACGGTGGAGGCGGCACTGGCCGATGCCGGGCTGCGCGCCGAGGAGGTGGACCGGGTGTTCCTGACCGGCGGCACCTCCCTGGTGCCGGCGGTGCGACGGATCTTCGCGGAGAGGTTCGGCCCGGCGAAGCTGGCGGGGGGCGGAGAATTCGTCTCGGTGGCGGAGGGGCTGGCGTTGATGGGCGGGTGACCGGCGCCGTCCCTGCGACGGTTATCGGCGCGACGCCGGCCACCGCCCATGCCCCGCGTCGCCCTCCAGGAGAGGCTGAACGGCAAGGCGGTGAAAGGGCTGAGCAGGTGGCGGAGGCCGGGGACCGGCGCCGAGCGCCGGGCTGCACGACGCCTGGCTATGGCCCTGCCATGGCAGGGCCGGGCATCCGGGCCGCTGGCCGCGCCGGACCGATGCCGGCGGCAGTCGATCCCGCCCGCCCGAGGCTCTACAAGGCGCTGTGACCAATGATCCGCGTCAGGGAGAGAAACGCCGATGTCCGACACCGCGCCGACCGAAGCGCAGCGCCTCGTCACCGAGGTGAATGCGCTGCTGCGGCTGAAGACCACCATCGCCGCCATGCAGATGTTCGAGACGGTGGAGGAGATGGAGGCGATTCCGCGCATCCGCCGGCCGAAGGCGAAGCACACCACGGACCAGATCGTCAGCATGGCCTCCCGGCTCGGTTGGACGGTGGGGATCACCCAGGCGGATCTGGTGGGGGCGCAGTGCGGGGCCGTCATCGGGCTGGCGCCGCGGGACGAGGAATTCCTGCGCGGGGAGCGCTACGTGAATGTGTGGCACGGCACGCAGGAGGATGCCGCGGCGCGGCAACAGGCGCTGAGCTGCGTGCCCTTCGGCCGCTACCAGGCGATGGCGGTCAGCCCACTGGAGAGCGGGCGGCTGCCGGCGCCGGCCATTTGCTTGGTCTACGCCACGCCGGGGCAGATGATCATCCTGATCAACGGGCTGCAGTACCGGAACTACCGGAAATTCGAATGGAGCGTGGTGGGGGAGACCGCCTGCGCCGATAGCTGGGGCCGGGCCCTGGCCACGGGGCAGCCCAGCCTCTCCCTGCCCTGCTTCGCCGAGCGCCGCTATGGCGGCGTGCCGGATGAGGAGATGCTGATGGCCCTCTCCCCGGCCGATCTGCGGGTGGCGGTGGAAGGGATGAAGGCGCTGGCGAAGAACGGGCTGCGCTATCCGATCCCGCCCTATGGCATCCAGAACGATCCCTCGGCCGGGATGGGGGCGAGCTATGCCGGGAAACGGTAAGCGGCGGGGGCCCCTTCCCTGGCGCGGCAGGTTGCGCTAGGAAGCCCGTGGCACGGACCCGTAGCTCAGCTGGATAGAGCGTTGCCCTCCGAAGGCAAAGGTCGTACGTTCGAATCGTATCGGGTCCGCCAATCTTTTCAGTGAGTTGGACATCCTGCCGCCAGGGCCGGAAACAGCCTGGGTCGCAGTTGGGCAGCGATGGGGCGCGGATTGGTTCGCCCCGCCGGCAATCAGGCGCCCGCCTCGGCCGCCACACCCTCTGCCATGTCAGCCGTCACCACGCCCCGCCGTTTGGCATCGAACGGCTCCGACGGCGCGGCGCACCACCGAGCGAGGTCCGCGCCCGGCGACGGGCTCCCTCCGACAGAAGCAGCGGAGGGAACCCACCAGCGAAGATCCCCGGGCAAAATCTGCGCTTGCTGCACCTGCTCGGCCACGATGACGGCGCTGCCTGAACGGATCTGCCGCCTCCCTGCCGGGCCATGTCCTGGCCAAGGCTTGCCGAGCGCTCGTCCCGCGCACTCGATCCGGCGAGCGTGGGATTTCGCGTGAAGCGCGAGATTGTGAGCCGCAAACCCTTCACTCAAGGCTGGCTGCGGCCGAGCGAGCTGTGGTGCTATGCATTTGGCGCTCCGGTGCCTGCCTGCTGCCACGTCGCGGAGCGCAGCAGAGGGTTGGACCATGGCTGCGGTCGCCTCGCCTCCTTGCCACGCTGAGGGTGAGCCAGACCCTCCGCGCCTCGATTCCGAGGACCGCGCGGCACGGGCGCCGCGCCCATGACGGCTGCGCTCATCTTCGTGCTCGTCGCGGTCGGCTCGGTGGTGTTCCACCTGCTGAGCCCCTGGTGGTGGACACCCATCGCATCGAACTGGGACTACATCGACGCCACGATCACGATCACCTTCTGGATCACCGGAATCGTCTTCGTCGCCGTCGTCCTGTTCATGGCGTATTGCGTGTTCCGCTTCCGCGCCAGGGCGGGCCGGCGCGCGGCCTTCGAGCCGGAGAACAAGCGCCTCGAGGTCTGGCTCACGGTCGCGACCGCCCTTGGCGTCGCGGCCATGCTCGCGCCCGGGCTCTTCGTGTGGAGCCGCTTCATCAGCGTGCCGGCGGATGCGACCGAGGTCGAGATCGTCGGCCAGCAATGGCGCTGGAGCTACCGGCTGCCCGGCGCCGATGGCCGTCTCGGCGCGGTGGAAACGCGCCTGATCAACCCCGAGAATCCACTTGGCCTGGTGCGTGACGATGCGGCGGGCCAGGACGACATCATCATCGAGGCGGAGAACCTGCACCTTCCGATCGGCCGGCCGGTGAAGGTGCTGCTGCGCTCGATCGACGTACTCCATAATTTCTACGTGCCGGAGTTCCGGGCGAAGATGGACATGATCCCGGGCTCCGTCACTTATTTCTGGTTCACCCCCACGCGCACCGGCACCTTCGAGGTTCTCTGCGCCGAGCTCTGCGGCGCGGGCCACGCGGTGATGCGCGGCCGCGTCGTGGTGCAGACCGAAGCGGAGCACCACGCCTGGCTGCAAGGCCAGCGCAGCTTCGCCCAGCTCGCGGAACGCCGCTGAAGGTGCCGCGGGCCAAGCAATCGGCACGGTGAGCCCGACTCCATCGGGATTAGCCGGCCAGGATGGAGGAAGGCGGTCCGATGAGCGAGCTCGCGCACGGCACCGGCAGCCACCTGCCGGCTGCGGAAGTGCCGGAGATGGAGCTGCCCCATCCGCACGGGTGGTGGTCAACCTACGTGTTCAGCCAGGATGCCAAGGTCATCGGCATCCAGTACTCCTTCACCGCGCTCGCCATCGGCTCGGTTGCCCTGGTGCTCTCCTGGCTGATGCGGCTGCAGCTCGGCTTCCCCGGCACCTTCAGCTTCATCGACCCGCAGGCCTATCTCCAGTTCATCACCATGCATGGGATGATCATGGTGGTGTACCTGCTGACGGCGCTGTTCCTCGGCGGCTTCGGCAATTACCTCATTCCGCTGATGCTCGGCGCGCGCGACATGGTGTTCCCCTTCGTCAACATGCTCAGCTACTGGGTCTACCTGCTGGCCGTGCTGGTGCTGGTGGCGAGCTTCTTCGTCCCCGGGGGCCCGACCGGCGCGGGCTGGACGCTCTATCCGCCGCAAGCCATCCTCTCGGGCACGCCCGGGCGCGAATGGGGCATCGTGCTGATGCTGCTCTCGCTCTGCCTCTTCATCGTGGGCTTCACCATGGGCGGGCTCAACTACGTGGTCACGGTGCTCCAGGCCCGCACCCGCGGCATGACGCTGATGCGCATGCCCCTGACCATCTGGGGCATCTTCACGGCGACGGTGATGGCGCTGCTCGCCTTTCCTGCCTTGTTCGTGGGCGCCGTGATGATGCTGCTCGACCGGCTGCTGGGGACGAGCTTCTTCATGCCGACGCTGGTCGAGATGGGCCAGCAGCTCCGCTACGGGGGCGGCAGCCCGATCCTGTTCCAGCACCTCTTCTGGTTCTTCGGCCACCCGGAGGTCTACATCGTCGCTTTGCCCGCCTTCGGCATCGTCTCCGACCTCATCAGCACCCATGCGCGCCGCAATATCTTCGGCTACCGCATGATGGTCTGGGCCATCGTGGTGATCGGCGCGCTGAGCTTCGTGGTCTGGGCCCACCACATGTATGTCAGCGGGATGAATCCGTGGTTCGGCTTCTTCTTCGCCACCACCACCCTGATCATCGCCATCCCGACCGCGATCAAGGTCTATAACTGGCTGCTGACGCTATGGCGCGGCAACATCCACCTGAACACCCCGATGCTCTTCGCGCTCGGCTTCATCGTCACCTTCGTCAATGGCGGGCTGACGGGCCTCTTCCTCGGCAATGTCGTGGTGGACGTGCCGCTCTCCGACACGATGTTCGTCGTGGCGCATTTCCACATGGTGATGGGCGTCGCGCCGGTGATGGTCATCTTCGGCGGCATCTATCACTGGTATCCGAAGGTCACCGGCAGGATGCTCGGCGAGACCATGGGCAGGATCCATTTCTGGATCACCTTCCTCGGCGCCTACGCGATCTTCTTCCCGATGCACTATCTCGGCCTGCTTGGCATGCCGCGGCGCTACCACGAGATCGGCGAGACCTCCTTCGTGCCGGAATCGGCGCATGACCTCAATGCCTTCATCAGCGTCATGGCGCTGGTCGTCGGCGCCGCGCAGATCCTGTTCCTGTTCAACCTCTTCTGGAGCCTGCGCCGTGGCCGGGAGGCCGGCCCGAACCCCTGGCGGGCGACGACGCTCGAGTGGCAGACGCCGGAGACGCCGCCTGGCCACGGCAATTGGGGCCGCGAGCTACCCGTGGTCTATCGCTGGGCCTATGACTATGCCGTGCCCGGCGCGGCGGATGATTTCGTGCCGCAGAACCAGAAGCTGCCGCCCCCGCTGCATGTCGCCAGGGGCGAGGCGACGGCATGACCGGCACGCTGCTGCTCTTCGGCGGGCTTGTGGCGGTCGCGCTCTGGTGGCTGTCACGGCAAGGCCTCGCGACCAGGCCCTGGCTCGAAGCCGGGCCACTGGATGACGGGCCGGTGCGCCCCATCTCCATCCCCGCCGCGAAGCTTGGGCTCTGGATGTTCATGGCGGTCGCGGCGACGCTGCTCGTTCTGCTGCTCAGCGCCTACTCCATGCGGATGGAGATGGCGGATTGGAGCCCGCCGCCGCGGCCCCGCCTGCTTTGGGCGAACACGGTCGTCCTGCTGCTGGCCAGCGTCGCGCTGCACCGCGCCGTCCAGGCGGCACGGCGGGGGCGGCGGGACGCCGTGGCATCCGCCCTGATGCTCGGCGGGGGCGCGGGCCTGCTGTTCCTGCTCGGCCAGCTCCTGGCCTGGCGGGAACTCGCCGGCTCCGGCTACCTGCCGGCCAACAACCCGGCCGATGCGTTCTTCTACCTCATCACCACCTTTCATGGGCTGCACCTGCTGGGCGGGCTGGTCGCACTGGGCCGCACGGGTGCCAGCCTGCGGCAGGCGCCACTCGCCCGGCTGCAACTGAGCGTGGAGCTCTGCGCCAGCTACTGGCACTTCCTGCTGGCCGCATGGATCCTGCTGTTCTTCACCCTCGCCTTCTCGCCGCCATTCGACTGGCTTGTCGCGCTCTGCGCGACCCCGTTCAGGTAGGATCGAGGCCGATGGACACCGCCCAGCTGGAACACGGGACCGCCACCCGCCCTCAGGGCTGGCCCGGCGTGGTCGCCGACTGGTCCTCGGACCAGCGCTCCTTCAAGGGCGCGTCCTGGGGGAAGGTCATGATGTGGATCTTCCTGCTCAGCGACACCTTCATCTTCAGCTGCTTCCTGCTGTCCTACATGACGGTGCGGATGTCCACGACGGAGCCCTGGCCGAACCCGAGCGAAGTCTTCGCGCTCGAGATCGGCGGCGTGCACCTGCCGCTCATCCTGATCGCCATCATGACCTTCGTGCTGATCAGCAGCAGCGGCACCATGGCGATGGCGGTGAACTGCGCCTACCGGCGCGACCGCAGGAAGACCGCGGCGCTGATGCTCGTCACCGCGCTCTTCGGCGCGCTCTTCGTGGGCATGCAGGCCTTCGAATGGTCCAAGCTGATCCATGAGGGCGTGCGGCCCTGGGAGAATCCGTTCGGCGCCCCGCAATTCGGCGCCGCATTCTTCACCATCACCGGCTTTCACGGGACGCATGTGACGATCGGCGTGATCATCCTGCTGGTGGTCGCATGGAAGGTCCTGCGCGGCGAGTTCGACGACCAGCGCCCCGGCTTCCTGACGGGCCGCCGCGGCCGCTACGAGATGGTCGAGATCGCCGGCCTCTACTGGCATTTCGTGGACCTGGTCTGGGTCTTCATCTTCGCCCTGTTCTATCTCTGGTGAGGGAGCCGCCCATGGCGCATGCATCCGCACCTGTCCCCGCCGTGGAGGAGGGCCAGCAGCACCCGATCCGCACCTACCTCGTGGTCTGGGGCTGGCTCTTCGTCCTCAGCTTCTTCTCCTATCTGGTGGACTATTTCCACCTGCAGGGTCTCCTGCGCTGGGGCCTGATCCTGGTGCTCATGATGCTGAAGGCAGGGCTGATCGTCGCCGTCTTCATGCATATGCGGTGGGAGCGGCTGGCGCTGACCTACGCCATCCTGGTCCCGCCCGTCCTCGTGCTGGTCTTCGCGGCCCTGATGGTGTTCGAGGCTGACTACACGCTGCTGCTGCGGCGGACCTTCTTCCGCGGGGAGGGCGGCTGAAATGCCCGCTGCACAGCCGGGTCGCCGGCTGAGCAACCGCGCCATCATCGGCACGGGCCTCGCGCTCTGCGTCCTGCTGGCAGTGCTGCTCGCCTGGTTCTTCGGCCTGCTGGCCTGAAGGCAAGTCAGGGTCCGCGCGCAGGCCAGCCCCGTCTTGCGGCCGGCACATTCATTCGATGCGGATGCCCGCCGCCCTGATGACCTCGCCCCAACGGGCGGTCTCCTGGCGGATGACCTCGGCCAGCTCCGCCGGCGTGCCTCCCATCGGTTCGAAGCCCAGCTCCTGGAAGCGGCTGCGGAAGGTGGCTTCGTTCAGGATCGCGTTCATCGCCGTGTTGACGCGCTCCACGATCGGCTGCGGCAGACCAGCGGGGCCGGTGATGTAGTTGAACGGCGCAGCGTCGAAGCCGGGCAAGGTTTCCGCGACGGCGGGCGTGTCCGGCAGGCTCGCGTATCGGGCCGGCGTGGTGACTGCGAGCAGGCGCAGGCGGCCTTCGCGGATATGCGGCAGAAGCGCGGGCATCCCGTCGAGGGACATCTTCACCTCGCCCGACAGCAGCGCCTGAACATTGGGGCCGGTGCCGCGGAAGGGCGCGTGGGCGATCTCGATCTTCGCCATGACGCGCAGCATCTCGCCGGCGAGATGCGAGGTCGAGCCGACGCCGGAACTGCCGAAGAAGAGGGTGTCCGGCTGCCGCTTGCACAGCGCGATCAGCTCGGCGACCGAATGGGCCGGCACGGAAGGATGCACGACCAGCAGGTTCGGCGTGCGCATGATGTTGACGATCGGCGTGAAGGCCCGGTCCGGATCGTAAGGCAGGCTTGCCATCATGAAGCGGTTGGTCGCCTGCACGGCGGGCGTGCCGAGAAGCAGCGTGTAACCGTCGGGAGCCGCCTGGGCGACGGAAGCCGCGCCCACCGTGGCGCCGCCGCCGGGGCGGTTCTCCACCACCATCGTTTGCCCCAGCGCCGGGCCGAGCGCATTGGCGATCAGGCGTCCCAGCAGGTCGGAGGTTCCACCCGCAGCATAGGGCACGACAAATCGGATGGGGCGATCGGGCCAGCTCGACGCACGAACGACGACCGGTGCCAACGGCATGGCCGAGGCCGCGGCAAGAACGGCGCGGCGGCCGATCCGGTGCGAGGCGGGCTGAGCGGGCATCTGTGGGCGTTCCCTCACTGGCATTCTTGCCGCGGACGGCAAATTTGGCGCTTCCTCTGGAAGCGTTCTGGCGGCATCATCGACCCTACTTACCGTTCGGTCAACGCCTCCAGATCGAGACGCCGAACGTCATCACATCAGGCACCGGATTGAACCGACATGCAGGACTTGCAGACCATCAAGCTGGACGTGCAGGACGGCATCGCCCTCGTCGTCATGAACAACCCGCCGGTCAATGCGCTCAGCCGGCAGCTCAATGACGAGCTGACCGCGACCTTCGACTGGATCGGCGACATGCCGGAGATCCGCGTCGCCGTCCTTGCCGCGGAAGGCCGTGTCTTCTGCGCCGGCGCCGACCTGAAGGCGCGGGCCGAGAAGCCGATGGGCCCCGGTGACCTGCCCGCGCATTCGCGCCGTACGCGCGAGTGCTTCCATTCCATCCGCGAATGCGCGAAGCCGGTCATTGCCGCCGTGCAGGGCCCGGCGCTCGGTGCCGGCCTCGCCATCGCAGCGTCCTGCGACATCCTTTATGCTGGCGAAGCCGCTGTCATTGGCCTGCCGGAGATCGATGTCGGACTTCTGGGCGGCGGGCGTCACGCAATGCGCCTGTTCGGTCACTCCCGCACCCGGCGCATGATGCTGACGGGCTGGCGCGTGCCGGCGCAGGAGTTGTACCGGCAGGGTGTTGTCGAGGCCTGCCTGCCGACCGCCGATCTGCTGCCCACCGTGATGGAGATCGCGCGGACCATCGCCGCCAAGAGCCCCTCCGCGACCCGCCTGGCCAAGCATACGCTCAACACCATCGAGGACATGAGCCTGCGCGACGGCTACCGCTATGAGCAGGATATGACCGCCGCGATCTCCGCGACCGAGGATGCGCACGAAGCGCGACGTGCCTTCGCCGAGAAGCGCCCGCCGGTCTTCAAGGGTCGCTGAGGTGGCCGAACCCCAGCAGAACGAAGGCCGCGACACACGACGCCTCATCGTCGAGCGCGCGGCTGAGCAGTTCGCGCTCTGGGGTTACGCCGGTGCGTCCATCAGCGACATCGCGGCGGCAGTCGGGGTTTCCAAGCCGGCGCTCTACTACCACTTCAGCGACAAGGAGGAGATCTATACCGAGATCGTCACCTCCGTCCTGTCGCAAATGCGCGCACGCGCCGAGGCGGCTGTCGCCGCGCAGCCGGACGCCCCGGCGAAGCTGCGCGCCTTCATGCGGGTGCATGCCCAGTACCTGCATGAGAACGAGCACGCCTACATCGCCGCGCAGCTCGGCTTCCGCGGCCTGAGGGCCACGGAGGGGCGCGGCCGCGCCTTGGAGCTGCGCGACCGGTATGAAGCGGTGCTCAAGGGTATCATCGCCGAAGGCTGCCGCAGCGGCGTGTTCCGTCTGACGGATCAGCGCGCCGCGGTGATGCTTGTGCTATCGGCGCTGAACTGGATGGCACGCTGGTACCGGTCCGACGGCGAGACGCCGGCTGCGGAGTTCGCGGACCGCTACTGCAACATGCTCCTGGACGGCTTCCGGCCGCGCGACCCGCCGCGCCCGGCCAGGCGCAAACGAACCATCTGATCACCGCCTGCTTCACGGAAGACAGCCGCGGCTGGTCCGTTGTCGCATATCCGCGTGCTCGACCTGAGTCGCATCCTCGCCAGCCCTTGGGCCGAACAGATTCTGGCGGATCCGAGCGCCGAGGTGAGCCACTCCCTCCTGCCGCTGGATGACGGCCTCCATGCCTTGCAGCCCTCGCTGCCGCACCTGCCCCGATCCTCGCTGCACCGCTGCCCGCAGCGCCATGGCATGGCCGTGCTGTCCGAAGCGGATGGCACGAAGGTGAAGCGCTCCTGCTGCAAGGCCTGCCCGATCGGCTTCTTCCACATCGGCATTGCCGAGGTGCACACCGAGGAAGGGCGCCTCTACCTCTTCCTCGCCATCGACCGCACCTCGAAGTTCGCCTTCGTGCAGTTGCACGAGTGGGCAACACGCCGCATCGCGGCCGACTTCCTCCACGCCCTGGTCGCCGCTATGCCCTACCGTGTTCACCTCGTGCTCACCAACAACGGCACGCAGCTCTTCGACCGCACCCCGAGCACCGAGGAAGCGGAGGCCGCCGCCGAAGCCTATCGGGCAGCCAGAGGCGAACCGCAGCTCTGGCTCATCCACGCCTTCGGTCACGCCTGCGACAAGCACGGCATCGAGCACCGCACCCCGGAGCCCGCGCATCCGTGGACGAATGGCCAGATCGAGAGCATGAACCGCACCCTGAAGGACGCCACCGTCCGTCGATACCACTACGGCAGCCACGACGAGCTTCGGCGGCGCCTCCAGCTCTTTCTCGACGCCGACAACCATGCAGGGCATCTGAAGATCCTGCGTGGGCTCACCCCCCCCCTACGAGCTTGTCTGCAGAGCCTGGACAGAACAGCCATCCAGATTCATTTCAGATCCGACCCGCTACACCCTGGGGCAAGACATCCGGAGCAGCCTCCGACCTGATGGATCACGGCGCGATCCATCAGGTCGGAGGCTGCTCTGGCCCAAGCCAACCGACATCCTTGGCGCTGGCCACAATGACGCGCCAAGCCAAGCCGAGGAACAGCCCGGTTTCGACCACGCCAATAACGTCGCGCAACCGACGATCAAGCGCGGCTGCATCGTCGATCTGCCCCGGACTGCAGTCGGCGATGTGATTGCCGCCGTCGGTCAGGAACGGGGCTCCGTCCGTCGCGCGTCGCAGCACCGGATGCATGCCGGCTGCCTCGAGGCGCGCGAAGGTCGCCTGCCAGCCAAAGGCGACGATCTCCACGGGAATGGCTCCGCGCCCGAGACGGTGCACAAGCTTGGACTCGTCCACCACGACCAGCATGCGACGACTGGCCGCGGCGACGATCTTCTCCCGCAGCAAGGCGCCACCACGTCCCTTGATCAGGGCGAGCGATACGGGCTCCACCTCATCGGCGCCATCAATCGCCAGGTCCAGCCGGGTATGGGCGGCGAAGTCGGCCAGCGGCACGCCGAGCTGGCGCGCGAGCCCAGCGGTCCGCGCGGAGGTGGGCACGCCCGAAACCCGTAACCCTGCCGCGACGCGCACCGCCAACGCATGCAGGGCCAGCTCCGCCGTGGAACCGCTGCCGAGGCCGAGCACCATGCCGTCCTCGACTTCCGCAACCGCCGCCTCGGCCGCGCGCCGCTTCAGGGCGTCCTGGCCGATCATGCCGCTCATCTTCCCATGGCCGCCTGATCGGCGAAGACCGTGACGGCGCCCTTCGGCCGCACCCTGGCGGCCGGCAGGGTGGCATCGCCCTCGAGCAACTGCCGCAGGATCGCCCGCTTCTCGGCACCGCTCACCAGGAACGCCACCGCACCGCTGTCCTCGAGCGCGGGGTAGGTGAGGGTGATTCGTGGCTCCGGCCTAGCGCCGACCACGGCCACAACCCAGGCGCTGCGCTCCGCCAGAGCAGCCGTCCCCGGGAACAGCGACGCGGTGTGCCCGTCCGGACCAAGGCCGAGCAGCTGCACGTCGAATAGTGGCTCCCCCGGCCGCTCCGCCGCGAAGGCGCGGAGCTCCGCCTCGTAGAGCCGGGCGGCCATCTCGGGCGAGCCGCCGTCCACCGGCACGGGGTGCACATTCCCGGGCGGAATCGGGACCTGCGCGATCATCGCCTCCCGCGCCATGCGCTGGTTGCTGTCCGGATGGTCCGGCGGCACGCAGCGCTCGTCGCCCCAGAACAGGTGCACACGCTCCCACGGCATCCGGTCCCGCCAGGGCGCTGCGGCCAGCCGCCGGTACAACCGCTCCGGCGTGGAGCCGCCCGAGAGCGCCAGCGAGAAGCTGCCTTGCTTGGCGCTCGCCTGTTCAATCAGCCAGGCAGCGACCCGCTCGGCCAGGGCATCGGGGGCGGCCAGGACCTCTATTGCAGTGGTCACCCCAAGTGCCTCCCGCCACTGCGCAGCGCGGCGATGGCCGCCGCGTGGAATATTGCCGGGCCGGCGACGAGGATCTCCGCCCCGCGATATCGGGGCTGATCCCGCCATCGGCCTCGATCAGGGGGTCGCGGCCGAGCAGGTCGCTCACGGTCCGGAGCCGGCGGCTCTTCGGCAGCACCCGCTTGGCGGCCTCGGGCGCTGGCGCCGGCAATGCCGTCTGGGTGCCGCTCGGGCTCGGTGCTCATCAGCTGTGCCTCGACCGGCCTGCACCTCGCGGCCCGCACCGCGCCGATGGCGGGCGTGCCCAAATTGGTCTCGGGGATGAAGCGGCTGTCCAGGACGTCCACATGAATCAGGTCGGCCTCCGCCTGGGCGGCCGCGCGGACCTCCTCCGCCAGCCGGCCGAAATCGGCGGCGAGGATCGGGGCGGCGACCTGCGTCATGCCGGCGCCCCGTCCAGGAAGAAGCGCTCGACCGCGCGGGCGAAGCCCTCGTCGTCGTACGAGGCGGTGACGGCGTCGGCCTGGGCCTGGACCTCGGGGCTGGCATTGCCCATGGCGATGGCGAAGCCGCTGCGGCGGAACATCAGCACGTCGTTGGGCTGGTCGCCGATGGTGGCGATCTCGCCCTCGGGGATGCCGAGATGGCGGGAGAGCCACTCCGCCACGCCGCCCTTGTTCGCCTGCGGGTGCGTCACGTCGAGATAGTAGGGCTGCGACCGCGCGGCCGAGGCGGCGCTGCCGAGCGCCTGCTGCACCGCGCCTTCGCAGCGTGCGACCAGGTCGAGATCGTCGCTGATACCGACCAGCTTCGCCGCATGATCCAGCGCGGAATCGAGGTCCGCCGTGACCTTCGGCGGGAACTTCACCGTCCACTGCTCCCGCGCGACATGCGGCGCCCCGGGATCGCGCAGCAGCCAGTCGGTCCCGGCATAGACCCAAAGGTCGAGGCCGTGGTCGCGGATGACCGATGCCGCATGTCGCGCCGCTTCGGCCTCCAGGGTATGGCCCTCGATGACCGACATGTCCGGCGCGACGAACAGCCCGCCATTGAAGCCGGCGATGGGCAGGTCGAGCGCCAGCGGCTCGATCAGCATCGCCATGCCCCGGGGCGGCCGGCCCGAGGTGATGGCGAAGCGCACGCCACGCCCCCGCAGCGCCCGGACGGCCCGGGTCGCGCGTTCGGTCAGCACCTTGTCGTGGGTCACCAGGGTGCCATCCACATCGGCCAGGAGCAGCGACAGCCGGGAGGGGCGCGGTCGGCTCATGACACACGCCTCGGCGCGCGTGGCAGGAGGACGTCCCGCACCGCCGCGGCGAGGCCGTCCGCGTCGCAGGAAAGGGTGACCGCCGCCGCCTCGGCCTGCACGGCGGCGGGCGCGTTGCCCATCGCCGCCAAGGTCCTGTCCACGCCGGGCACCGGCAGGCGCATGGGCGAGATCATGCGAGCTTCAGCCATTGGCGGCCGTCGCGCGCCAGCAGCGCCTCGGCGCCGGCAGGGCCCTCGCTGCCGGCGGCGTAGTGCTCGATGGCAGGCGGCGATGCGAGCATGGGCTGCACGGCAGCCCAGCCGGCCTCCACATTGTCCGCTCGCTGAAACAGGCTCGCATCGCCGATCAACACATCGTACAGGAGGGTTTCGTAGCCGGTGCTCGGCTCGGCCTTGAACCAGTCGGCATAACGGAAGTCCATCCTGACATCGGCGAGGTGCAGCGCCGGGCCGGGCTGCTTGGCGCTGAGGGCGAGCGAGATGCCTTCGTTCGGCTGGATGTGCAGCACCATGAGGTTGGGCGTCATGCAATCCACCGGCGTCTCGCGGAACATGGTGTAGGGCGCCGGCTTGAACTGAATGGCAATCTCGGTCCACCGCGCCGCCAGCCGCTTGCCGGTGCGGATGTAGAAGGGCACGCCGGCCCAGCGCCAGTTGTCGATCTGCAGCTTCATCGCGACGTAGGTCTCGGTGCCGCTGTCGGGTGCCACGTTCGGCTCCTGGCGATAGCCGGGGACCGGTGCGCCGCGCAGCATGCCGGCGTCGTACTGGCCGCGCACCAGGTCGCGCGCCAGCTCCTCCGGGCTGAGCGGCCGGATCGCCTGCACGACCTTGGCCTTCTCCGCCCGCACCGCATCGGCTCCGAAATTGCTTGGCGCCTCCATGGCGGTCATGGCGAGCAGCTGCATCATGTGGTTGGGCACCATGTCGCGCAGCGCCCCGGTCGTCTCGTAGAAGCGCCCGCGCCCCTCGACTCCGACCGTTTCGGCCGCCGTGATCTGCACATGGTCGATATGTTCACGGCGCCACAGCGGCTCGAAGATGCCGTTGGCGAAGCGCAGCGCCAGGATGTTCTGCACCGTCTCCTTGCCCAGGAAGTGGTCGATCCGGAATACCTGTCTCTCCTCCACCAGGCTGAGAATCTGGGCATTCAGCGCGCGGGCGGAGGCGAGATCGGTGCCGAAGGGCTTCTCGATGACGACGCGGCGGAAGTCGCCTTCCTGCTCGCGCATCAGCCCGGCCTCGGCCAGACGCTCCACGATCGATCCGAAGAAGCGCGGCGCGGTGGCGAGGTAGAAGACGCAATTGCCGTGACCCCTCGCCTGCCGCACCGTAGCGAGGCGCTCGCCCAGGCGCTGGTAGGTGGCGGGGTCCTCGAAGTCGCCGGTGAGATAGAAGAGCCGGTCGCGCAGCCAGCCCCAGGCACGGCTGTTGAGCGAATCGGCCGCGAACTCGCCGTCCTGGTTGGCGACGAAGCCCTGCATGGCCTCGGTCAGGTGCTGCCGGTAGGTCTCGTCGTTCCGCTCATTGTGGTCGACGCCGATCACCTCGAAACCCTCCGCCAGCAGCCCGGCGACGGAGAGATTGTAGAGCGCCGGTATCAGCAACCGCTTAGTCAGGTCGCCATAGGCGCCGAAGATGACGAAGCTGGCCGGCGGGGCCGGCTCGGCGCGGGCCAGCCGCGCCGGGTCCGGGCAGAGACGTTCCTTCATCGCTTGCTCTCCCCGTGGGTCGTCTCGACATGGCCGCCGAATTGGAAGCGCATGGCGCTCAGCAGCTTCTCGCCGAAGGTATTGCTGCTACGCGAGCGGAACCGCGCATAGAGCGAGGCCGAGAGCACCAGCGCCGGAACGGCCTCCTCGATGGCAGCCTGGACGGTCCAGCGGCCCTCGCCGCTGTCCTGCACTTCGCCGTGGAAATTGGAGAGGTCGGCGTCCTCCGCCAGGGCCGCGGCGGAGAGGTCGAGCAGCCAGGAGGAGACGACGCTGCCGCGGCGCCAGAGCTCGGCAATGTCGGCGGTGTCGAGGGTGAAGCGCTCCTCCTCCGGCAGTGCCTCGGAGGCACGGTTGCGCAGGATGTCGAAGCCCTCGGCATAGGCCTGCATCAGCCCGTACTCGATGCCGTTATGGACCATCTTCACGAAATGGCCGCTGCCGGCCGGGCCACAATGCAGATAGCCCCGCTCCACCCGGGGATCGCGCTCCGCGCGCCCCGGTGTGCGCGGGATGTCGCCGAGCCCCGGCGCGAGCGCGGCGAAGATCGGATCGAGCCGCTCCACCGCGGCCTTGTCGCCGCCGATCATCAGGCAGTAGCCGCGCTCCAGCCCCCAGACGCCGCCGGAGGTGCCGACATCGAGATAGAGGATGCCGCGCGCCGCCAGCTCCCGCCCGCGCCGGACGTCGTCCTTCCAGAAGCTGTTGCCGCCATCGATGACGATGTCGCCGCGCCCGAGCAACCCGCCTAGCTTGGCCACGGTCTCCTCCGTGACGCGGCCGGCCGGCAGCATCACCCAGATGGCGCGCGGCGGCGCCAGCTGGTGGATCAGCGCGGTGAGGCTTTCGGCCGGTGTGGCACCAGCGCCAGCAAGGTGCCGCACGGCCTCGGCACTGCGGTCGAACGCCACGCAGCGATGGCCCGCCCGCATCAGGCGCAGGCCGATATTGCCGCCCATCCGGCCGAGGCCGACGATGCCGATGTCCATCCCGCCGCTCCCTGCCCTTCCGCTCACCCCAGCGCCCGAACGACCGCCGCCTCGAGCCGGCGGAGACCGGCCTCGGTGTCCAGGCCCAGATGCACCCGCAGCACCCGCCGCCCGCGCTCCCGCAGCACCTCCAGGTCGCCCTGAGCCTGTGCCGCCTCGACGATGCCGAAGCTGTACTTCTCTCCCGGTACCGGGAGATCCCGGGCCGGTGCAGCAGTGATCTGCAGGAAAACCCCGCTGTTCGGCCCGCCCTTGTAGGCTTGGCCGGTCGAGTGCAGGAAGCGCGGCCCGAACTCGGCAACGGTCGCCACGCGCCTCGCGTCGCGCACGGCCATCCTCATCCGCTGCAGGGCGGCGCGATGGGCCTCGCTCCGCTCGACATAGGCGAGCAGCGCGAAGTAGTCGCCCTCGCCGAGCTGGCCGAGATGCGCGCGGATGGCCGCGTCGAACCCGCCAGGCGCGACCTCGCCGAACACGGCCAGCCCGTCCTCGGTCAGTGCCGGCGCCTCGGCCGGCAAGGTGCCAGAGACCGCATAGGCAGCAGTCAGTGCGCGCGTCCTGACCTTGCTCGCCTCGACGTCCGGCTGGTCGAAGGGGTTGATGCCGAGGATGCTGCCGGCGACCGCAACCGCCATCTCCCAGAGGAAGAATGCCTGCCCGAGTTGCCAGCGGTCGGTCAGCGCGAGGCGCACCACCGGCTGGCCGGCGCGCGCCAACGCCTCCATCGGCGCATCCTGCCCGGCATCGAGCCGGAGGTGGGCGAACAGGCGGTCCCCGCCATAGGCATCAGGTGCGCCAAGCGTCTCGCCATCCACCGGGACGAGGCCGCGCCCGACCTTGCCCGTGCTCTCTGCGATGAGTTGCTCCAGCCAGGCACCGAGATCGGCCACCCCTGGCGAGGCGGTGAGCGTCACCTTGTCCCGCCCGGCACGGCCGAGCACGCCGAGCACGGCCCCCAGCCGCACGCCGGGGTTCTGCGCCGGCGGCACGTCTGCGCCACAGCTCCGCGCCATCAGTGCGGCGGAAGCGAGCAGGCGGCGCAGGTCGAGCCCCATCACCGCCGCCGGGACCAAGCCGAAATTCGACAGCACGGAGTAGCGCCCGCCGATGCTGGGGTCGCCGGGGAAGACGCGGCGGAAGCCGTCATGTCCAGCCACCCGCTCCAGCTGCGAGCCGGGGTCGGTGACCGCGACGAAGTGTCGCCCGACCCGCTCCGGGCCGACCACCGCCTTCAGCCGCTCCCAGAAATACGCCTTGAGGATGTTCGGCTCGAGTGTGCTTCCGGATTTCGAGGAGACGATCACAAGGGTGCGCGCCAGGTCGCATCGCGCCTCGAAGGCGGCGATCTGCGCAGGGTCGGTGCTGTCCAGCACGAGCAGCTCGGGATAGCCCTCCTGCCGGCCGAAGGTTTCGGCCAGCACCTCGGGCCCGAGACTCGAACCGCCCATGCCGAGCAGCACGGCATGGGTGAAGCCCTCCTCGCGCAGCTCGCGCTGGAAGGCCAGCAGCGCCTCGAGATGGGCGCTCCGCTCGTCCAGGATGCGGAGCCAGCCGAGCCACCTTGCCTCGTCGGTGCCGGTCCAGAGCCCGGCGTCGCCGGCCCAGAGGCGGCGGATGCCGCCCTCGGCGCGCCAGCGCGCCAGTTCGGCTTCCACCGCCTTGCTTTCAGCCTCCGGCAGCGTCACCTCCAGCCCTAGCAGCCGGTCGCCGAGCATCGCTGTCCGCTTGGCGGCGACGGCGCCGAGCAGCTGGTCCGCCGCATCCGCGAATTGCCGCACGCCGTCCGGCACCAGGCGCTGCGTCACAGCATCGAGATCGAGGCCCAGCCGCTCGGCCATGGCCAGCACCTCCCTTGCCTCGTCCAGCCCTTCGGTCAGCGAGGCGCGGGGACGGCCATGGTCGCGGAAGGCGTCCATGGTCGCGGGCGGCAGGGTGTCGACCGTGTCCGGGCCGATCAGTTCCTCCGCATACATGACGTCGCGATAGGCCTTGTCCTTCACGCCGGTGCTGGCCCAGAGCAGCCGCTGCGGCATGGCGCCGCGCAGTGCCCGCCAGCGGGAACCGGCGGCCAGCTCCTGATAATGAACGTAGGCCAGCTTGGCATTGGCGATGGCGGCGCGGCCGCGCAGCCGGCGCAGCGCGTCGGACTCGGGGTCGCCAGCGGCGATGCGGCGGTCGATCTCCTTGTCGATCTGCGTGTCGATGCGGCTGACGAAGAAGCTGGCGACGCTGGCGACGTGGCTGATGTCCTCGCCGCGCCCGGCGCGCTCCTCCAGCCCCGCGATGAAGGCCTCGGCCACTGCTGCATAGGCGCTGCGGGCGAAGAGCAGGGTGACGTTGACATTGATCCCCTCGGAGGTCAGTCGCTGGATGGCCGGCACGCCCGCCTCGGTCCCGGGGACCTTGACCATCAGGTTGGGCCGGTTGACCGCGCTCCAGAGCCGGCGGGCCTCGGCGACCGTCTCCTCGGTCCGCAGCGCCAGGTAGGGCGAGACCTCGAGGCTGACATAGCCGTCCACCCGGCGCGTTGCCTCGTAGACCGGCCGCAGCACGTCGCAGGCCGCGCGGATGTCCTCGATCGCCAGGTACTCGTAGATCTCGACGGCGCCGTGGTCGCCCTTGGCGGCCAGCCGGCGGAAGCCCTCGTCGTAATCGGTACCTTCGCCGATCGCCTTCTCGAAGATCGCCGGGTTGGAGGTGACGCCCTTCAGCCCGTCGGCCTGGACCAGCCGATGCAGGGAGCCGTCGGCGATGAAGCCGCGCCGGATGAAGTCGAGCCAGGGCGACTGGCCGAACTCGGCGAGCCGGCGCAGAGGATTGGTGGTGCTGCTCATGCGGAGGCTCCTCCTCGCTGCCTGTTCTCACGCCACGCAGCCGGGCAGCGGGATGATGGCGTTCCCGGGAGATCCACGCCGCCGTGACGCCGAACCCGTCCTGCTCGGCATTCACGGCGCCATCTCCGCCGAGAGTTGGGAAGCGATTTCGGCGTGCTGTGCCCGGTCTCGTGCGAGCGGAGGCGCGGTCGCCGAGGAGGGTGCCTCATCCGAGGCGATCACGATGGCCCGGTCCTGCTCGATCCAGCGCCCTGATTCCAGCTCCTGGATGGAGAAGACGATGCGCCGTCCGACCTCGAGGCCCTCCGTCGCCAGATCGGCCAGGTGCAGCCCGAGCGCGCCTGCCACTGTCGGCACGTCGCGCGGGTTCTGCCAATCGTCCAGGCCCCAATGGATCAGGGATGGGGTCTCCAGGGCGAGCCGCAGGCCCTGCCCCGCGCGGATCCAGCCCACTGGCATGCGCCGGGTCCAGTGGGCCCGGCTCGCGGCGGGCCGGTTGCCACCGTAGCGCAGCCAGACCGGCTCGGGCCGGTCGACCGGCCGGCCCAGCTGCAGGCTTGCAGTCAGCTTCATGAACTCGGCATGTGCCCAGACCAGCGGCATGGCGGATCCGGAGGGCCGCCCCGGGAACAGCCGCTGCGCCGGGATGGGCGCTGCCTCCCAGACCTGCTCCGGGATGAGTCCGGAAGGGCTACCCATGCCGATCATTGCCCGCAGCAGGGCGCGGGCCCCCGCCGGGCGGCCGGCGGCGAGCTCGTAATGGCCGCGCTCTCCGGTCAGCAGGGGCCAGGCCCGGCCCCGGCCGGTGCCGTCGTAGGGACGGCCGTCCTCGTGCTCTCCGTAGCCATCGCCATTGTAGCGGTACCAGCTCGGACCGGCAGGCGTATCCACCCGGAGCATGGCGTCGACGAGCGCCAGTGTCGAAGTCACCGTCGGATCGTCCGGACGGCGCAGCCCGAACCGGACCAGCTGCAGGAAGTCCGTGCCGATCAGGGTGTCCGCAGGAACCAGGCATTCGCCATCATGGTTCTTGACCGGAACCGGCTCCCGGATCGCCGCGCGGTCCTGGAATACCGTCGCCGGTGCGGCGCGCACATAGTAGCGCTCAACCCCGTGCCGGGCGACGAGTGCGGGATGCCCGGCGGTGCACCAGGACTCGATCCGCTCGTTCCAGTCATCGGCGAGCAGGAGGATGTCGCGCCTCTCCTCCGCGCCGAGCAACTCGGCGCCGCAGACCAGGGCGGCGATGGCGACGGAGAGGGTGAAGGTGTTGACGCCCGGCGTCTCCTCCCAGCGGTCCTGGTCCGTCGCCGGACCGTGCAGCGCGATGAAGCCGAGCGCCCTACGCACCATCGTGGACACCGCGATGCCGCCGAGCGCGTCGGCCTCCGCGAGCGCCGAGGCCAGAAGGACGGGAAACGCGACCTCGTCGAGCTGGGTGCCAAGCCAGCGCGGCCGGCCGCCGAGCCACTGATTCTGCGACCAGCGCCCGTCCGCCAGCTGCGTCGCGATCAGGTAGCGCAGGATGTCACGGGCGGCGTCCACGCTGCCGTAAGCGAGGAGCGCGCCAGCGGTCTCGACGAGATCGCGCGGCCAGACCAGGTGGTAGCCGCCGGTGTCGTCGCTGCTGTTGCCCCAAGGGATGCTGAGGCTTGCCACCATGGCACCCCGGAAGGTCTTGTCCTGGTGGGTCCGGAGCACCATGGCCGAGACGAGCACCGCGTCCCGGAACTCGCCATGGCACCGGCCCAGATCCAGGCTTTCGGCATGCCAAGCCTCCCAGCCCCGCACATGGCGGTGCCACACCGCGTCGAAGGGCTGGATCAGCGCCGAGATCGCCAGGGTCGCGGCGGCTTCCTTGTCGCTGCCGAAGCCGAGCGCGAGCACCGCGGTCCGGCTCCCGAGCTCGCCGAGCAGTGCGATGTTCCCGGGGCCCGCCTGGTCGTAGGTCCAGGCCATGGCGCCGTTGGCGGCGAAGTCCTGCCATCCGTCGCTCGCCCCGACGAAGCCGGCGCTGGCGCGTCGCCACGCGTCGTGCTGCGAGACCGCGTCGGCGGCGGCAAGCGCGAGGGCGAAGGCGCCCCGCTCGGCGCAGAGCACCTTGCGGTCGCGGTTCATGAACACCTCGCCCCTGTTGTCCTCGCCGGTGCCACCGAGATGCGGCGCGAGCAGGGCATGGAGCCTGAGCTCGGGATCTCCGGTCAGGATCGCCTCGACCAGCAGCACATCCCTCTCGAGGTCGGGCGCGATCCGCAGGCTCAGCTCGAACCGGGCATGGCGATGCAGGATCTGCACCGCGGGAATGCCAGGGCCGGGAGTCGTCAGCGTGTAGTCCGCATTCCGCTTGACCTCGACCCAGAAGCCCCGGCCATCCGCGACGATGAAGCCGAGGTCGCGAATCTGCGGCATGTCGACATGCGGGAAGTAGACCTCGTTGACGATGCCGTACCCGGTCGTGAACCACAGACGGGAGGGGCCGAGCGCGGTCCCGACCATGTCCTTGGCGCTGCTGGTCCAGGTCGGCGGTATGCCGGGGCCTCCAGGAGCGTTCGTGGTCATGCGGCACTCCATCCCATCAACGACGGATCCTCTCGCCCGGCCATGCCCGGCGCGGGGTCGAACATCGCAGCGCGCCGGCTCGCCTGGACGGCCCTGATCCGGACCGCCAATGACTCCCGTGCCCGGCGGTTACGGAGGGCTCATCGGGCCGCCGCCATCGCGGCCGCCACGATCTGGTCCACCGACAGCTGGACATAGGCCAGGACATCCTCGGGCGTGCGCCCGCTCTTCGGGATGTTGTGCACGGCGAGTGCCCGCACCTGCGGCGCGTCATCTCCCGCCGCAGCGGCCGCCTCGGCCAGTTCGCTGCCGAGGCCGCCGACGTAGTTGTCCTCGACCGTCAGGATGACACCACCCGGCCCGGCCAGCGCCAGCACCGCCCCCGTGTCCATGGGCAGCGCATAGGCATCGACCACGGCCGCCCCGACTCCCTGCGATGCCAAGCTGTCGGCCGCCTTGAGGCAGCTGTGCACGAGATAGCCGGATCCCGCCAGTACGACGTGCCGGCTGCCTTGGCCGGGTTGGCGCAGCACCTTGTGCCCGCCGAACGGGAACTCCTCCTCCTCCCGATAGAGGAGCGGCAGGTCCGCCCGGACGGCGCGCAGGTAGCAGGCGCTCGGGAAGCTGGCCATCGCCAGCACCAGCGCATAGGCGCTCGCCGCATCGCTTGGGGTGAGCACCGTGACCGCGGGATTGCCGTGGCTGTCCCGGACATGCGCGAAGGCCCGCATGAATCCCACATCCGCCAGCGCCATCTGGCTCGGGCCGTCCGCGGCGAGGGTGACGCCAACATGGGTGCCGACCAATTTGAGGTTGGCGCCACCGATCACCGCCATCTCGATCTGATCGAAGGCGCGCTCGAGGAAGCGGCCGAAGGTGCTGACGAAGGGAATCTTGCCCCCGCTCGACAACCCGGCCGCTACGGAGACCATGTTCTGCTCGGCGATGCGCGCCTCGAAGTAGCGCTCGGGGAAGGCCCGGGCGAAGTCCTGAGCATAGGTCGAATTCTTCACATCGGCATCGAGCGCCACCACGGCCGGGTTCGCGGCCCCGAGCGCCTTCAGCGCCAGCCCGTAGGCACGGCGCGGCGACATGGCCTTCCTGCCGGTCACGGCCTCGGCGAGCTTCGGGTCGCCGCCGATAGCTGCCGCGAAGCCGGCCGGCTCCTTCGCCGATTGCAGCCCCGGGGATGGCAGCGGCGGCGCGATGCGGAGGGTCTCCTTGCTCGCCCTGGGATCGAAGCCAGCCACGCCGAGCTCGGCCGCGCGCTGGTCCAGCTCGGCCAGCACGGCGTCGAGCTCGCCCTTGGGCACAGGGGTCCCGTGATGGCTAATGCCGCCCAGCTGCGGCACGCCCCAGCCCTTGACCGTGCGCGCGATGACGCAGAGTGGCCTGCCCGCGCCCAGCTCGCGCCGCCGGCGGAGCGTGTCCTCGATCGCGGCCGGGTCATGCCCGTCGATCGCCACCGCGGTCCAGCCGAAGGCCTCCGCCTTGCGCTGCAACTGCTGCCAGCCCTGGGCGGCGGCGACGAAGTCGCTCTGGCCAAGGGTATTGCAGTTGAAGATCGCGACGACATTGGTCAGCTCGTGATCGGCGATGAAGTCCATTGCCTCCCAGATCTGCCCCTCGCGCGCCTCGCCGTCGCCGATGATGCAGTAGACCACCTTCTCGATGCCGCCGATGCGTGCGGCGGCGCCGAGCCCGGCCGCCACCGACAGCCCCTGACCAAGCGAGCCGGTAGCGGCGTCGAAGAACGGGAAACCCAGCACGGGATTGGGATGGCCGTCGATCGGGCTGCGGATGTCGCGCAGCGCCATCAAATCGTCGGCGGTCATCGGCCTGGCGTGATCCCCGAAGCCAATCGTGACGCCGAGGTCGGCACAGGCGGCGTAGATGATCGGCACCGCATGACCCTCGGAGAGGACCAACCGATCGGAGCCAAGAGCAGCCGGATCATTTGGGTCCCAGCGCATCACCCGATACATCAGCACCGTGACCAGGTGCACCAGCGACAGGGCCGTCGTCGGATGGCCGCTGCCAGCCGCGGTGGTAGCGCGCACGGCCAGCTTGCCGAGCTCGATCGCCTTGGCTTGAACAGCCTGCTCTGGCGCGGTCATGGCGGCCCTCCATGGCCGACCGGACATCGCATGGCGCTATCCGATTGCGTGGTCAGGATCTGGAAGAATGGGCCAGCTTCGAAATGCCTGGAAGCTTGACTGAGCATGACGCTGCTCCGTCCGACAGCGCGATCATGAGGCGCTTCCCACATCGCAAAGTCCACGAAAGATATGAGCGCGAGATGTTTTGGCTCGCGACTGGCGTTTCTGCCAGCAGCTTCGGCGGGCCAGTCCAAGTGGATTCGGGCCAGTTCTGTGGCCGCGCGAGGGGGAGCACCACCCCGCAGGGAGCGGAGTCGGCGGGGCCGCCATCGCTCAAAGCGCGCGGCGGGAAGCGACCGGTCCCATCAGCCGATTGCGCGCCACGCTCGACGGACCTGTCAGGAAACGACGCACTGCTGTCCTGATCCGTAGGATCGTCTTCGTTGTCCAAAGCAGGTCACCACTGCCACATTCGGACACGCGCTTCCGATCAGGCGCCGTGGCGACATATCGATGCGACCACCGCTGGCCCCTTTCGCCGAGGCGACCACGATCGAGAAGGTCCGCTTCGCGAAGGCCACCTGGAGCAGTCGTGATGCGCTCAGGGCGAGCGTTGCGGCGGCGTGCGCGAAACCGCGCCTCACCATTCGCCGGCGAGAGGGCAAGGGCGTCGTTGGCGGAGGTCCACGAACGGTCGGCGGCGGTCATGACCAGTTGGGCGCAAGGAGCACGAGATGAGTCCGAGCGATATCGTTGCCGAAGCGGCCGAAAAGCGGACTCGTTCGACAATGATGGCTTGGCGTGTGCACGAGTTCGGGCCGCCAGAGATCATGACGTTCGAGCGCGTCCTGCGGCCCGAGCCCGGCCCTGGGGAGGTCCTGGTCAAGGTGGAAGCCGCTGGCGTCGGACCATGGGATGGCTGGATCAGGGCGGGAAAGAGCGCTTTGCCGCAGCCGCTCCCCCTCACGCTGGGCTCGGACCTGTCCGGCGAAATCGTCTCTCTGGGAACCGGAGCTTCCGGGTTGCATGTCGGAGATCAGGTGTATGGCGTGACGAATTCGCGGTTCGTCGGGGCGTATGCTGAGTACGCCTCGGCTTCCGCGGAGATGGTCGCGAACAAGCCCGCCGCGCTGACCCATGTCGAAGCCGCCTCCGTTCCTGTCATCGCCGTTACGGCCTGGCAGGCCTTGTTTGATCACGCCCGGCTCAAGGCGGGCCAGACGGTGGTCATCCACGGCGCGGCGGGGAATGTCGGCTCCTACGCGGTTCAACTGGCCCGTCGCGCGGGTCTGCGGACGATCGCGACCGTGGGGACCAGCGATATCCCCCTCGTGCGCGGCCTCGGCGCAGACATGGTGATCGACTACCGGGCTCAGCGCTTCGATGCGGAAGTTCGGGATGCGGACGCTGTCATCGATCTGGTCGGCGGTGACACGCAAAGCCGCTCGTTCCAGATCCTGCGTCGAGGCGGCAAGCTGATTTCCACGGTGTCGAATCCGGATCAGCGACTCGCGGAGCGCCATGGCGTCGAAGCCAGCTTCTTTCTGGTCGACGTCACGAGCCGGTACCTGGCGGAGATCGCTCGCCTCCTCGACAGTGGAGATCTGAAAGCAAGGATCGGGGCCATCCTGCCGCTCGCGGATGCGCGCGAGGCTCATCTCATGCTGGAAGGCGCGCGATCTCAGCCGAAAGGGAAGATCGTGCTCGCTGTCGGAGCGAGGTGATCGACAGACCGCCCCGGCGCGTTCGCGCGCCGGACGCGCCGCCAGTCCCTGCAGAGCTCCTGAAAGGACGAACAATGACCACGCCACATCTCGCCCATGCCCCGGTCATTCCCGATTCGCTGCTTACGAAGGAGGCGACGGAGATCCTGCGCGAGCATTCCACGGACCTGCTCTTCAACCACTCGATGCGCGTCTACCTGTTTGCGGCCGAGCAAGGGCGGCAGAGAAAGCTGCGCTTCGACCCTGAACTCCTGTACGTGGCCGCCGCATTCCACGATCTTGGCCTGATCAGGAAGTTCTCGAGCCCGGACGAACGCTTCGAGGTCGACGGCGCCAATGCCGCCCGGCAGTTCCTCAGCGCCCACAACATCGCCGAGGAGCAGGTGCAGACCGTCTGGGAGGCAATCGCGCTGCACACCACGCCCGGCATCCCGAAATACATGCGCCCCGAAGTGGCGCTGCTCAATTCCGGAGTTCTCCTTGATGTTCTGGGCGTGGGGTTCGACCAGTTTCCTGCGGAGCTGCGCGAGGAGATCGTCGCCAAGTACCCTCGCATAAACTTCAAGGAAGGCTTCGTTCAGGAGTACTTCGCCGGCTTCGCGCACAAGCCCGCAACCACCTATGGCACCGTCAATGCCGCCGTCTGTGAGCGCTTCATGCCAGGGTTCAAGAGCCCCAACGCTTGCGACCTGATCGCTGCTTCTCCCTTCCCGGACTCTCCGTTGCAGAGCCCGGCGTCATGACACGGGCGTATCCTGCAGGCCAGGCGCTGGCTCTCGATCATGGGCAAGCGGCTGGCATCGACTCGCTGACCTCCCTCGTCTGGCTCACTCTCGGCGCGTTTGCGATCGGCACCGAGGGGTTCATGATCGCCGGGCTGCTGCCCGCGCTGGCATGCGATCTCGATGTCGGCCTGCCCGCGGCCGGTCATCTCGTCACCGCCTTCTCCCTCACCTATGCCATCGGCGCGCCGGTCATGGCCGTGTTGACGGCGGGCTTGGAGCGGCGCCGCGTGCTGGCCATTGCGATGGGCGGCTTTGCCCTGGGCAACCTGCTCGCCGCGCTGGCAGCGGGCTATGCCGAGCTGCTGGCCGCGCGGCTGCTGCTGGCGCTGTCCGCCGGGAGCTTCATGCCGGCGGCCAGTGGCTATGCCGCAGCGCTGGGCGGGCCGGAGCGGCGTGGCCGTGCTCTGTCCACCGTCACCACCGGCTTGACCCTGGCCATCATCCTCGGCGTGCCGCTGGGTGTGCTGGTGGGGCAGGGCTTCGGCTGGCGCGCCACCTTCTTCGGTGTGGCGGGGCTGGCGGCGTTCTCGCTGCTGGGGATTCTCGCCCGGCTGCCGCGCCAGCCGTCTGGCGCCATGCCCGGCCTGGGCGAGCGTCTCGCATTGGCGAAGCGCCGGGACATTTCCGGGGCGCTGGTGACCAGCGTGCTGACGGTTGCCGGCACCTTCACCGTCTACACCTATCTCGCTGCTTTCATGGCGAGCGTCGCCGGCCTTGGGCCGCAGGCCCTGGCACCCGTACTGCTGGGCTTCGGCATGGCCAGTGCGGTCGGCACCCAGCTCAGCGGCAGCGCGGCGGACCGCTGGGGCGCGCGCAGGATTGTGGTCCTTGGCGCGGGGCTTACGCTGCTGGCCTATCTTGCCTTCGTGCTCAGCGCGGCACTCGGTCCGGCGCGGGCCATGCCGATCCTGCTGCCGGCCATCCTGCTTTGGGGGCTGGCCAGCTGGGGGCTGATCGCCGCGCAGCAGGCGCGGCTGGTGGCCTTGGCCCCGGCGTTGGCGCCGGTGAGCCTCTCGATGAACGCCTCCGCCATCTACCTCGGCAGCGCCATGGGCGCCGCAGCAGGCGCCCTGACCATTGCTGACGGCGCCGTGGAGCGTCTCGGCTGGGTGGCTGCGGGATTTGGCCTGGCCGCGCTGCTGTCGGTGCGGCTCAACGGAAGCAGCGCATCAGGCCGAGCTCGAGGGTAGCGATGCCTCCGCTTCGCCCCCGCCGCCTTGGCTCGATGTGGCTGCATGGACTCATGAGAAGAGGAGGTAGGCTGATGTGGATCAGCGGAAGCGCCCATCGGACCGGCGCGCTGTGGCCCCCCCGGGTATGGCAGTG
This sequence comes from Siccirubricoccus soli, assembly GCF_024178315.1. Taxonomy (GTDB): domain Bacteria; phylum Pseudomonadota; class Alphaproteobacteria; order Acetobacterales; family Acetobacteraceae; genus Siccirubricoccus; species Siccirubricoccus soli. The sequence goes on from NZ_JAMZIK010000090.1 coordinate 28,058, forward strand.
AAGGCCGTGCGGGCGGCCACCGTCCCACTGCTGGCAGCAGCGATCGCACTGGGAGCGTCGCCTGCAGTTGCGCAGCAGCGGGAGCAAGTGCGAGTGGTCTTCGAGCGCGCACTGCCGAACGTCGAAGGAAAGAGGATGGTCGCCGTTGTGGTGAGCTATCCGCCCGGGGCCAAGTCGCTGCCTCATCGGCACGCGGCGTCGGCCTTCATCTACGCCCATGTGCTGTCGGGGGCCATCCGCAGCCAAGTGGGTGATGATTCTGCGCAAATCTATCGTACAGGTGAAGGCTTCTACGAAGCGCCCGGCGCACACCACAGGATCAGCGAGAATGCGAGCGAAACCGAGCCCGCCAGCCTGCTCGCAGTTTTTGTGCTCAATGCCAACGACGGTCCGTTGACGACGCCGGACGCGGCGCCCGGACCGCGATGACGGCGCGACAAGCGCGCCAATGATGGTTTGCTTGAGCCGCAAGGGCCGCTTGGTCGGCGGCTCGAAGAGTTCAATCGAGGGATGAAACGTCCTGGCCCATGCAGCCCGCCAGTCGGTCCCGGATGCGCGGATGCTCGTCCGCGCGCCCCGGATCGCGGCGGGGCTTTGCGCTGTCCGGAACACTTCTATAACAATGGCGCGCCAGGCTGGAGAGGCAGCAACAGGCGCCGATACAAGCTGCCGCGATGGTCGTCTATGAGGGGACCCAAGCCCTGGACGTGGCAGGGCCGATGGATGTTTTCAGCGAAGCGAACGCCTTCATCGACAGGGCCGACCGCTGTGAGGCGGTTCTGGTTGCCCCTCACCGCGATCCACTGCGCGTCGAACGGCATGCGACTGATGGCCGACCTGACCTTCGAGGAGACGAAGAGCGGCTTCGACATCATTCTGGGGCAGGCTCGCCGACGCCACCGGAAGCGGAGCCCGAACCGCCCCGCTGCAATGGGTCAAGGAGTTGCCGTGGCATTCGGGCGCTTGTGGATCGATCTGCACCGGGGCCTTTCTCCTTGGCTGTGCCGGCCTCTTGGACGACCGCCGAGTCACAACCCATTGGCAGGATGCACAGGCCCTGGCGGCCAGGTTCCCGAAAGCAAGAGTCGAACCGGATCTGATCTACGTCCGCGATGGGCGGCTGATCACCGCGACTGGTGTGACTGCGGGAACAGATTTGGGCCTGGCGCTCGTTGGACAGCAGCACGGCGCGGAAACGGCGCTGAGGTCGCCAAGCGGCTGGTTGTGGTTGCCCAGCGTCAAGGCGGACAGTCGCAGTTCAATCCCTATCTGACAGCACCCGCCAGCCCGGAATCGCCGATCGCTCGTATCCAGGACCATGTCATGGGCAACATACGGGACCGCCATACCCTGGAGTCGCTTGCCGCTGTCGCCGGCATGAGCCCTGGAGTTTGGCCCGACATTTCGTGCAGGCGACCGGCATCACACCGCATGACGACATCGAGCGCGCCCGCGCCGATGCGGCGCGCATGTTGCTGAAAGGAAGCGACCGGCCGCTGAAGGCGGCCGCCTTCGATTGCGGCTTCGGACCGGTGGACCGGATGAGGATCGCTTTCACGACCCGCCTTGGCGTGACCCCCGTCCAATATCGCGCCAGCTTCCGGCGAGCAGGATCGGCATTCTCCGTGCTCGGCACCACCAGGGCATGTGGCGGGATGACGATGTCCGGCAGTGGATCGGGCTGGTGACTGACAATGGCCTGGTACACCGGCGCCGGCGTCCACGGCAAGGTGCAGCTTGCACCAGGAGCGATGCGTCCGGCCGCGCTTCGCCTCCATCTCACTCGCCCCGGCCGAACAGCTTCAGGCCGGTGCTGCCGATCACCGGTCTAGCATCGGGGCCACGTATGAACTCCCTGGCGACAGAGATGCCTGCAGGAACTGCGCCCCGGAGTGCTGACCGCTCTACGCGTCCTCAATCGAATGTCGGGCGAGGTTTCAGATGCAGCCGAATAGCTTGGCCAAACGGTCGATCCGCGTTCGGAGGCGCGGATCGGGACGCTGTCGGAGGAGGCGTGCACAGAATGTCCGCGAAGCCGAAGGGGTGAACCTGCGCCTTGACGACTCCGGAGCGCCTACCCGTCGCTGGCGGCGATCAGATCCACCGGTTCAAGCCTTCCGTGGAGGAGCGACATTCCAGCTGCCCATGTTGCTGTACATCGCGTCCCGAAGCTGTTTGAGCTCCTGGTTCAGCTTGCCCAGCTTCTTGAGCGATTTTTCTTGAGGTCTCCACTCGTGGAGTTGCAAGACACCCGGCCTTGGATCTCAGCGCACGCCCCCGCGGGGTCAGCACAACGACAACCTGACGTTCATTCGCCGGATTCCGGGTCCGGCGCACCAGTCCAGCGGCCCCGAACCGCGCCGCCGCAGCTCGGCAGGATGCTCCTGCCGCGAGGGCATCTACACCCGCTTCCGAAGGTCAACCGACAGCGCCTTGGACATGCCTGCCGGCCTCCTCGCCGACAGGCAGCTTGAATCAGATCCGGCCCGCGTCGAAGAATGCCCCCGCTTCATTCAGCTCGGAGACCGCTCCAGACGGCCATGAACAGGTGGAGCTTGCCCCAACCCGGTCCTGACTTCGGCGATGTCGACGTGGAAGCAGCCGATCGTGCCTTGAGGCGCTTGCGGGCCGACGTGTCGCCGTCGGTCTTGGAGAGGCAGGACCTGCCATGGCGATGGCGGCAGCGGTGCAGCGCCGAGCGCTGTCGCCGGCTCCATGCCACTGCCCTTCGGACGTAGGTCAACTTCCAGCGGTAGCCAAAGCCGGTTCAGCCGAAATGATCAGCCGGGTGAGGTACGACGCCTGCGCACAAGCTCCGCTATACCCTCTGCGACCCGCGCGATGACTTCCTCCCATTCTCCGGCCCGTGCCTGCCTGAAGAGACGCATGGTCGGGTACCAAGGCGTGTCCTCACGCCGCAGCAGCCAGCGCCAGTCCGGCAGGACGGGCAGCATGGTCCAGACCGGCCGCCCTAACGCGCCAGCCAGATGGGCAACCGCAGTATCCACCGTCACGATCAAGTCGATCTGCGCCATCGCTGCCGCGGTTTCGGCAAGATCCGTCAGCGCGGGCGCAAGGTCGAGCACCGCCCCGTCCGGAGCAAGACCACGCAAAGCGTCGGCACGGGCGCCGACCTGCAGGCTCACCCAACTCACCCCAGGTACCTCCCATAAGGCCGCAAGTCGGGACGGCGCGATTGAGCGGCCGTAATCGCCTTGATGATGCGGATTCCCCGCCCAGGCGAGTCCGACGCGCAGCCCAGGCAGCCCGGCCAACCGCTCCCGCCAGCGGTCCAGCGCCTCGGCCTCCGCGCGCAGATACGGGACCGGCGCCGGAACGCTCTCCAGCGTCGTGCCAAGGACATGCGGCAGGCTCAGCAGCGCGCATCGCACATCCGCCGGCGGCGCTGGCTCCTCGGAATGCAGCAGAGCTTCCAGGCCCGGCAGCCCGGCGAGCAGCCGCGCGAATTGCGCTGGCGCGGCGAGCAACACGCGCCCACCCCGGCGGGCCACCTCCGGCACGTAGCGAACGAACTGGATCGTGTCGCCCAGCCCCTGCTCGGCCTGCAGCAGGATCGTGCGGCCCGCCAGCGCCTCACCGCGCCAGCGTGGCAGGCCGGCAGGCAGCCCGGCTGGCCGGGGCGGCAGCCGATGCTCATACGCCTCGAAGCCTTCCTCCAGGCGGCCGACCGCAAGAAGCGTCATCGCCAGCCCTATGCGTGCGTTCAAGTGGCTTGCATCCAGGCGAAGCGCCCCGTGCAGTGCCGCGATCGCTTCGTCGGGCCGCTCCAGGCCACGCAGCGCCAAGCCGAGATTGGCATGGGCGTTCGCATGGCCGGGTTGCGCCTCAATCGCCGCTCGGCAGGCAGCGAGGGCCTCTTCATAACGGCCGATCTGGGCGAGGGCCGCGCCAAAATTGGACTGCGCATCGGCGTCATCGGGCCGCAGCCGCACCGCGGCGCCACCGGCTTCCACCGCTTCCTCAATACGGCCGAGCGCTGCCAGTGCGGCGCAGAGATTCGAGAAACCACCGGCGAAGCGTGGGTCGATCGCCACTGCCGACTGATAGAGCGGCACTGCCTCCGCCGCCCGGCCCTGCTGGCTCAGTAGGCTGCCGAGGTCGTTCGCGATGATGGCGCTGCCCGGCTCGAGCGTGAGCGCCGCACGGAACATTGCTTCCGCCTCCGCCACCTTTCCCAGCCCGCGCAAGGCCCGCCCGAGTTCGTGCCGCGCCGACGCCAAGCCGGGCGCAAGCATCACTGCAGCGCGCAATACCGGCACTGCCTCCTCCGTCCGGCCCTGGCGGCGCAGCAGGGCACCGAGGGCGAGGCGGACCCTTGCATCCCCCGGGGCACGCAGAACCGCAGCGCGGCGGCCCGCGAGAGCCGCGTCCGGTGCGATCTCGCCGCGCGGCGGCGTGACCTGGTGCGGCGGTCTCACACCCCGGCCGTTCACCCCGATGCGCCCCTCATCTTGGCGCGTCGTCGGCGCGCGCTGAGACGGCCGGGCTGCCACCTCGGTCAGCGATTGCCGCCGTCAGCCGCGCCGCCCTGGTGGCGACGGTGTCAAGCCAGATGCGGTCGCAAGCGGAAGCCAATGCGACATGGTCGGCCATCGTGATCCGTTCCATGCCAAGTCCATGCTCTCGAGGCGCGCGGAGGAAGCGGTCGAGCAGGGCGTCGAGCGCCGCGGCATCTGCGACATCGAGGCCGAGCGTGACCAGGTCGCGCGCGAATGGCATCGGCTCCGACTCCATATACCGATTGGTGGCCTCTACCGCAGTCACCACGCAGGGCACACGCACGATGGCGATGCGGCTCGCATAGGGAGGCTGGCCGCTCGGGTCCATCATTGCGAAGCTGGTCAGCAGCCCGGTGAGCAGGCTGCCCGGCGGCGTCGGCAGGAGCAGCTGGAGGACGGCGGGCGGAACGCCAGAGGAGCCGGTCGTGAGGGCGAGCGTGAGCGCGCGGCCCGTCCCGCGTAGCACTGGGCCCTTGGAATGAGCGACGCCACCCGCAAGCATCTGCGACAGGCGTGCGACCGGCGCCTCCGACCGCCGCGGCGCGCGCTCGATCACCAGCGCGCTGCGGATGATGCGGCCGCGGTGGTAGCGCGACTGCGCATGCGAGTAGCAGGCGTAGGCACCGCAGATGTAGTCTTCATCGAGGCGCACATCCGGCGGCGCACGGCGGGACACCGAGATGGACATGGCATCATGGGTCACACCGGCCTGACGAAGCAATTCACCGCCTTCGACCTTGTGCCTCACGCCGACTTCACCGACGAAATCCTCGAGCGCGCAGGCAGCGATCCAGGCTCCGGAACGTTCGAGGCGGAGCACTCTTGCCCACTCCTCGTAGATGCGCGATGAGCGCGGCAGCGTCCGGCCTTGCATCCACTTATAGGACCGATCGAGATCGAATTCGGTCTTCGGGTTTACCCGCCGGAAGGCGGCGCAAAGTTCTTTCTGGCTGGTGCAGCCCAGCAGCGTGGCGGTGATGCGGAGCTTCGCGGCGACCTCGCACGGTTCCTGCCCATCAATCTTTCGCATCTCGTTCCCGCTTCACGCATGAATTCTCGTTATGATTGAATATCACTCGGGTCGCGCATAGTTACGGGCGGAAATCCGGCAATTACCGCATCGACACCGGCGGTTTGTGGATTCTCCAAGAGAATCCACAAGCAATGCTTGCCGCATACCGTTCAGAAGAATCAAGAATCAATTACGACAAGGGTGATTGCCGCCGGCCTCCGCGAGAGGCCGCGGGGTGGCTTCGCGACCTTCGGGAGGGATGACGGCAGTGGCGTTCGGCATCGTCAGCGCGCCACGCGCCTTCGGCTCCATGCCGGCACCCCTGTGCTGCAGAAGCCAAAGCAGCCAGCACCCGTTGGCAAGTTCGTCGCTCTCGGCAGCGAAGCCACGTCCGTCATGTTGCATCACGTTGGGGCTGCAGCGGCGGGCCCTTGAGCAGCAACACCTTGAATACGACGCCCGCGAGTTTCACGGCAGCCACTCACAAGACGACGCGCCTCACAAGGGAACGCTGCCTGATGCCCGAGCGGGGCCGTGAGTGGTCCAACGCATCCATGCGGACGGTGGCCGTGCAGAGCGCGCCAAAACAACAGGAGGATTCGACATGGCCCTGAAAATTCTTAATCCCGATGTGGTTGGGAAACAGTACATCGACACGTTTTGGAAAGACGCTCTGGGTACGAGCGAGGATCCGGCGAACGGCCAATGGTACACCAATGGGCCGAATAACGACAACATCGGCCTCTACGGCGGGCTCACGGACGCATTGCCCAGCCAGCCCGTCTTCGACTCCACGAAGGAGCACTACATCCCCACCAACAGCACCGGCACCAGCGCGAAGGTCGACAATACCAATGGCCTGCAGCCGTCGGCGACGGTAACCCTGGGCTTCTCCTACCAGCAGGGCCATAGCACGACGCATGAGACGAGCTCGTCCATCACCGTCGGGGTCAGTCAGGAGATCGACATCGATTTCGAGGTCGCGTCTTCCAAGACGACCTTCAGCTTCTCCGGAACCTATGGCTGGTCCGAATCCACGGACGACAGCGTCACGACCACGAATGAGAGCAACATTCAGGTCCCAGTGAACGTGCCGACCGGAAAGATCTACGAGGCACAATTGTTCTACCTGCAGGAAACGCTGATCGTGCCTTATACGGCAACGGTCGAGGTGACCGGTGATTCCGAAACCTGGTTCGCCGACCGGGTCAACGGTCACTACAACTATGCGACCGATGCAGGCACCATTTTCGCGTACATCGCAGCCAAGGGACTGGCTGGCGCTGAATCCTCCCAGTACGGCAGCAACGGGACGACAGGCACGGTCTCGGAGGCTGGCACCGTGACAATGTTTGGTGGAGGTGCCTACACGACAAAGATCTATGACGTCACTAATGGCGATGCGTCCCAGCTCGAAGACGGGATCGGCCTCAAGGTGACACTCGGCGATGATGGAGAGGCATTTCGCGATACGCCGTATGATGATTTTGCGACCGGTGGTGCCGGGAACGACAGCTTCCTGCTGACCCGAGGCTCGGATGTCGCCTACGGTGAAGATGGTGATGACAGTATCGGTGGGTTCGGTAGCGGGGCACACCTGATGCACGGCGGAGCAGGCGACGACAGCATCAGCGCCGTCGGATGCGGCCTCTACAACAAGCTCGACGGAGGCGAAGGCAACGACGTGCTGCAGGCGAACGCGGCGTCGAGCATCCTGCTGGGCGGCGCCGGCGACGATCGCTACTTGCTCGGCCCAGGTGCCATGGGATCGCGCATCGTGGATGGTCAGGGCAGCAACGATCTCGCTATCACTCTCGGTACCCGCCTCGGCTTCGAGCGGGCGGGCAATAGCTTGATCATCCACAAGGATGGCGGTCCTGATTATCAGTCGGACCAGGACGTGGTCTGGGTGGATTTCTTCATCGGTGATGGGGCCAATCGGGTGAATGGCCGGACCGGAGAGGAGCTGCTCTCACGGTCACCTACCCCACGGCCGCTCGACATCACAGACTTTGAAGCTCTCGTGGTATCCGCGAACGACAACTACGCGACGATAGGACAGTGGACCTTCTAGTGTGCTGCTGAAATGCCTCTCCGATAGGGCCGATTGGGACGTGTGATCGGCCTGCCGGGGCGCTGGATTGGGGACGGCGCACTTGACCTGAGGCGTCCTCCCATCGCTGGCATCGTACGAGGGTCGTTTGACGTCATGCCGCGGCACCGAGCATCTTCGGCAGGCCACGAAGTCGTAGGCGGCAATTGCCCGGGTGAACTGCCAGTCGGACGCCTCGAATAACCCACTCCTTGGGTGCCGCTGACGAACGATGACGTTCCTGGCGAAGGTCGGGTGACTCCTTCGGACGCGTGATCAGCTTGTGTCAGGGGGAGTGGTCCTGATCCGGCAAACTGGCCCGGCGGGGGCGCAAGTCGTTTGGGCACTCTGACCCTTGGAGGAGGGTGCCAAGAAGCGGAAGCGGTACACGGACGAGCAAATTGCCTTTGCGCTGAGGCAAGCCGAGAGCGGGACGGCGGTGGAGGAGATCTGCCGCAAGATGGGCGTCGCCGAATCGACCTTGTATCGGCGGAAGAAGCAGTTTGCCGGGATGGGCGTGGTGGAGATCCGGCGGCTGAAGCAGCTCGAGGAAGAGATACCAGGTTGAAGCGACTGGTGGCGGATCTGACGCTGGACAAGACCATGCTGCAGGACGTTCTGCGGCGAAAGTGGTGAAACCCGCCGTGCGCCGCGACGTGGTGCGTCATCTGCAGAACGCCTATGTGGTTGGCGAGCGGCGGGCCTGCAGCGCGACGGGGTTTCGGCGCTCGTCGCAGCGGTACCGATCACGGTGGGATACGCAGGTCGAACTGCGGATGCGGCTGCGGGACCTGGCAGCGGCGAGGGTCTGCTATGGCTATCGGCGGCTGCACGCGTTGCTGCGCCGGGAGGGGTGGCCGGTGACCCACAAGCGCACTTACCGGCTCTACTGCGACGAAGGGCTGTCGATCCGCCCAAGATACCGCGGCGCAAGCGGGCCTGGCGCTACCGGTGGGTCGGCCCGGACCGACGGCGCCCAACGAGGTCTGGAGCATGGACTTCGCCTCGGATCAGTTGTTCGACGGACGGCCAATCCGGATCCTGGCGGTGATCGACGCCCGCAACGGTGCCAGGCTGCCCGCGTGCAATACGGCCGTTTGCATCGCGGACACGATCTGGGACGATGGGACTACCCCAGACGCCCGGGGCGAACCGGCGCGGGGCCGCGGAGGAAAACGCGAATGGAACGACACTACGGCTGGGTCATCGTCGCCGTCGGAGCGTTGATGGGCTGCATCGGCATGGGGTCGATGTTTTCCCTCGCTGTCTTCCTCGATCCGATTGCCACAGGGACAGGCTGGTCGCGCGCTGGCATCTCTGCCTCGATGACAGTCGCCTTCCTTGCCATGGGGTTCGGGGCCTTCTTCTGGGGATGGGTTAGCGACCGCCATGGCCCACGCATCGTTGGCATCGCCGGCGGGCTGCTGCTGGGCACGGGGCTTGTCCTGGCTAGCCAGGCGCAGAGCCTGGCGGCTTTCCAGCTCGCCTACGGCCTGTTCCTCGGGGCGGCGGTCGGCGCCTTCTTTGCGCCGATAATGGCGACTGCCAGTGCGTGGTTCGATCGGCATCGCGCGCTCGCCGTCTCCCTCGTCTCCGCCGGGCTGGGCATGGCGCCGGTCACCGTCGCGCCCTTCGCGCAATGGCTGCTTACCGGCCATGACTGGCGCACCGCACAGCTTGTGATCGGGCTCGTTGCGTGGGTGATCCTGCTGCCAGCCGCGCTGCTGCTTCGCCGCCCGCCGGTACTGGCCGCCACCGCAGCGGCCGCGCCGCCGGGCGAGAGCCTCACCGCGCGCCAAGCCTTGGGCAGCCGGCAGTTCATAGCGCTCGCGGCAACCTTCTTCGCCTGCTGCCTCGCCCATGCCGGACCGATTTTTCATGTGGTGAGCTACGCCATGGTCTGCGGCTTGTCGGCCTTGGCTGCCGTCAGCGTCTATAGCCTTCAGGGCTTGGCAGGGCTTGGCGGACGTCTGCTGCTGGGCGTGCTCGCCGACCGATACGGCGCCAAGCCGGTGCTGATTGGCGGGCTGATGCTGCAGGCGCTAGCGATCGGTGCCTTCCTCCCAGCTCGCAGTCTTGGGGAGTTCTATGCCGTCGCAGCGCTCTTCGGTCTCGCCTATGGGGGAGTCATGCCGCTCTATGCGGTGTTGGCACGCGACTATTTTGGCCCCCGTATCATGGGTACGGTGTTCGGCGCCGCGACCATGATTTCCTGTCTGGGCATGGCGGTGGGGCCGGCGATCGGCGGCTGGATCTTTGATCGCTTCGGCAGCTACGCGGGAATGCATCTTGCTTCCCTGGCGGTTGGACTTGGGGCCGTGGCGGTTGCCTTTACCTTCCCGCCGCTACCCGGGATGCGGCCTGAGCGTTTCAGGCCAGCATAGTGCAGAAGCAGGAGTCGGTCGTCCTATGCCACGATCTACTTCACCTCCACCATGTCGATGCAAGCTGTGAATCTGAAATGGGCCCGGCGCGAAGGCAGGCCTTCACTGGCCGAAGGTGCTTCTGCAGTCTGCCGTGCGGACTATGGGAGGCCTCTGTGTATTGTCGGCCTCCTGTCATGCCTTTCGTCCGCGAGCCGGACCACCGACACATGGAAGGTAGCTATGGCGGGAGACACGATCGACACCGGCCGAGGCTGGTCCGCACCGGGTGGCGGAACGCGCCGTGCCTGGCTCGGCATCGCTGGCGCGGCCTGCGTCGCCGCAGCCGCGCGCGCCCAGCGCTCTGCCTGGCCGACGCAGCCGATCCGCTTCATTGGAATCTTCCCACCCGGCGGAGGGACCGACGTCCTCTCGCGTATCTGGTGCAACCGGATGGCCGAGATTACGGGCCAGTCCTTCGTCGTCGAGAACCGTTCAGGCTCGGGCGGGAATGTGGGCACGGAGGCAATCGCGCGCGCCACACCGGACGGCAACACGATCGGGCTTGCCTCGGTCTCCTCCCTCTCTATCGCGCCCGCCCTCTACCCTCGGCTGCCCTACGACGTGGAGCGCGACTTTTCCTACATCTGCGGCCTGTGGCAGTTGCCGAACCTGCTCATCGTGCGCCACGGCATCCCGGCGCGGAGCGTCCCAGAGCTGATCGCGCTTTGCCGCCGCGAGCCCGGCCGCTTCAGCTTTGGGAGTTCGGGCGCCGGCACGACGCTCCACCTCGCGGGCGAGATGTTCAAGCACATGGGCCAGGTGGACATCCTGCACGTGCCCTATCGCGGGGGTGCACAGGCCTACAACGACCTGCTGGGCAGCCGCGTCGACATGGTCTTCGGGAACATCCCGGAGGCATTGCGCCTCTCGCGCGAGGGGCAGGTGCGGCCACTCGCCGTGACCGGCGCGGCGCGCAGCCCGCAGGCGCCGGACGTGCCGGCGATGGCCGAGTTCTTGCCGGGCTACGAGATCAACTCCTGGGGGGGCGTGCTCGGTCCCGCGGGCATCCAGCCCGCGATCGTCGAGCGGATCGCCGAGGTCGGGCGCGAGGCGGTCGAGAGCACCGAAGTGCGCCGCCGCTTCGAAGAGGCCGGTGCCACGGTGTGGTGGACACCACCCGCCGGCCTCGCGGAGTTCCGCCGCGAGAACGAGGCGCGCTTCGCTCCGCTGGTCCGTGCTTCGGGCGCGCGAGTGGAGTGAACAGCGGCAGGAACGGCGCTTCCAGGCAACGCGCGGCCCCGCCCCGCCGCGCGGCTGGCTAGGGCTTATGGCGGATCATGGGCACACTCCGAGACCGAGTTGTGGTCGGGGCTAGATGTTTGGTTTCGGGATTTGGTGGTGCGGATCATGGATGAACCTGGACGGCTCCTCTGTCCAGGCTTTGCAGATAGCTTCGGGGGGTGTGAGGCCGCGTAGGGTCTTCAGCCGGCGGGCGAAGTTGCAGGCGATGATGACGTTGGCCAGGTGCTGTCGGAGCTGCTGGTGGCTCTCGTAGTGGAACCGCTTGACGGTGGCCTCTTTGATGGTTCGGTTCATTCGCTCGACCTGACCGTTGGTCC
>NZ_JAMZIK010000091.1 GCF_024178315.1 Siccirubricoccus soli
GACCGCCGGGGGCGGCGCCACGGCCGCCGGCTCCGATGCCGGCGGCACCGCGAGGACCGGGGGCGACGGGGCCGGCGCCTCGGGCGGGGGCGGCGCCTCCACCAGCATCTCCTCCGTCAGGGGCAGGGCCTCGGCCTCCGGCTCCTCACCCGCGGGCTTCGGGACCGGCGGCGGCGCGGCGGCTGCGGCGCCCTGGCCCGGCTCCTCCTCGTTCAGGATGCGGCGGATGGAGGCCAGGATGTCCTCCATGCTCGGGTCGCCCTGGATCGCCCCGCCCTGGGCGGGCCCCTGGGGCGGCTGGGCGCCGCCGGGCGGCGAGGCGGCGCCCCCGGACATCAGCGGCGTTCCGTCACATTGGAGTAGTCGCCGAGCCCGATCCAGCGGTTGCGCACCGCGTTGTAGTAAGCCCGGGCATCATAGGGCTCCACCGCCAGGCCGAGGTCGAGCGCCGTGAGCCGGCCGATCGCCGCCGCCAGGGTGTAGGATTGCGACACCACGGTGGACAGGGCCTGCACCAGGCTGGTGCGGGCGTTCAGCAATTCCTGCTCGGCATTCAGCACGTCGAGGGTGGTGCGGCTGCCGACGATCGCCTCGCGCTGCACGCCGTCCAGCGCGATCTCGGCGGCGCGAATCTGCGCCCGCACGGCGTCGACCTGCGCCTTGGAGCTCTGGAGCTGCTCGAAGGCCTGGGTGGCCGCCTGCACCACGGTGCGGCGCTGCTCGTCCACCACCTGCCGCGCCTGCTGGGCGGATTGCCGGGCCTGGCGCACCGCCGAATACTCCGCGCCACCCTGGTAGATCGGCACGGTCACGTTCGCCGTCACCTGGCTGTAGGTGGAGCGCAGCTGGTCCGCCGTGCTGACCAGGCTGTTGTCTGAGCGCTGGGCCGTGCCCTGCACGCTGATCTGCGGCAGGAGCTGGGAGATCTGGATGTTGATATTGTCCCGCGCCCCGGCCTCGTCGAACAGCGCGGCGACCACGGTGGGGTTGTTGGTGGCGGCCGCCTGGGCGGCCTCCTGCGCGGTGGTCACCGGCTGGCGCAGCGGCTGCGGCGCCGTCAGCCGCTGCGGCACGGCGCCGACCAGGCGCTGGAAGGTGGCGCGGCTGATCTGCAGATTGCCTTCCGCCTGGGAGCGAGAGGAGCGGGCACCGGCCAGGCGGGATTCCGCCTGCGCCACGTCGGTGCGGGTGATCTCGCCGACGCGGAAGCGCTCATTGGTCGCGCGGAGCTGTTCGGACAGCACCTGCTCATTGTTGATGTTGAGCCGCAGCAGCTCCTGGTCCCGAATCACGGCGACATAAGCGGTGACGGTGTCCTGCATCACCTGCTGCTCGGTGGCCAGCAGCCGGGCGCGCTGGGCAAGCACCTGGTTCTCCGCCCGGCGGGTGGAGGCCACGGTGCGGCCGCCGCGGAACACCGGCTGGGTGATGGTGATGCCGTTCTGATAGATGCCGCGCTCGAAATGCCCGGTGGAGACAAGGTCGTTGGTGCGGCTGCGGACATGCACATCCGCGGCGGAGGTCGTGCTGTTGATGGTGACGGTGGGGCGCCAGCCGGCCAGGGCCTGCGGCACGTTCTCATCCACCGCCCGCAGATTGGCGCGGGCCGAGAGCAGAGTCGGGTTGTTGGCATAGGCCATGGCCAGCGCCTCGGCCAGGGTCTGCGCCCTGGCCGCCGAGGAGAAGGCGGCCGGCGCCAGCAGCGCAGCCAGGGCCAGGGCGGGGCGGGAAAGCGTCATCTTGTCCCTATCCTTGCATCGCAGCCTTGCCGCCGAGTGAAGACGCCGGTCGGCGCCGCGGCGGCAGGCGCGGTCAGAACACGAAGCTGGGAGCAGGCTGGAACTCCGGCAAGGCGGGGGCGGCACAATCGAAGGCCGGCACCAGGCTGAAGGTGCCGCCGATGCGGCGGCCGAGCATGGCATGGCCCTGCCGCCCGCCCACCGCCAGCACCGTCGCGAGGCGCCCGCCCTCGGCGAGCTGGTCGCTGATGGCGGCCGGAATCTCCGGCACCTCGCCCTCGATCAGGATAACGTCGTAGGGCGCGCCGGCGGGGTGCCCGGCGGTCGGGCTGCCGGCTTCCAGCCGCACCATGCCGGCGGGCAGCGTCGCGGCCCAGGCGGCGCGGGCCAGGCCCGCCAGCCCCGGATCGGCTTCCATCGCCACCACGCGCACCCCGGCATGGCCGAGGCAGGCCGCGCCATAGCCGGTGCCGGCACCGAGGACGAGGCCGCGGTCGCCCGGCCGCGGCTCCAGCAATTGCAGCAGGCGGGCGATCACCATGGGCTGCAGCATGGCGCGGCCGCCGGGCAGCGGCACATCCTCATCGGCATAGGCGCGGCTCTGCAGTTGCGGCGGCAGGAATGCCTCCCGCCTCAGGCTGCGCATCGCGTCCAGCACCCGCGGATCCGTCACCCGGTTCGGGCGAAGCTGCCCATCCACCATGCGGCGCCGCGCTTCGGCGTAGTCCATGCGGCAGGAACCTCCTTGGCCAGCGCCAGCCTTGGGCCGGAACCGCCAAGGCCCCGATCGCTGGCTCGACATCTCCGATACCGCCTCGGCCAGGGTGCAACCCGGCCCGGCGGCAACCAGTGCGCGGTTATAGGGGGCGGCCGGGGCGGACGCCAAGCGCCCGCGTGTTGCAGCGCAGCTTGACCTCCCCGCGCGCCGGCCCGATAGAGGGCCGCGTCGCCGGACCACCCGGCGGCGCGTGCGATGGTCCGGTGGCCGAGTGGTCAGGCACAGGTCTGCAAAACCTGCTACGGCGGTTCAATTCCGCCCCGGACCTCCAATCGCACGATGCTTCCGCCTGGCGGGGGCTTCCTTCCGTGGCGTCGCCCTGTTATAGGCGCCGCCCACTGGCTGATCCGGCGTGGCGCAGCGGTAGCGCAGCGGACTGTTAATCCGTTGGTCGTTGGTTCGAATCCAACCGCCGGAGCCATTTTTCCCCATAAGGCTACAGGATGCAGGCAGGCGGTTCCGTCCCGGATGCGATGGGGCCGCGGGCCCGTGCGATCATGCTGGCGGCAGGGCTCGCCAGCCTCATCCTCTTCTTCCGCCACCAGCTCGCGGATGGCTTCGCCCTGCTGCTGGGGGACCGGCACGACGCGGTCATCGCGCTCTCCATCATGGAGCATTGGTGGAACGTGCTGCGGGGGCTGCAGCCCTGGGACGTGACCGGCTACTTCCATCCGGTCCCCGGCACCCTCGGCTACAATGACGGCTACCTGGCCTTCAGCCTGCTCTACAGCCTGCCCCGGGCGCTCGGCGCCGATCCCTTCCTGGCCGGGGAGCTGACGAATATCGGGCTGCGGGCGCTGGGCTATGGCGCGATGTTCGCCCTGTTGCGGCGGGCGGGGAGGCTGCCCTGGCCGGCGGCCGTGCTGGGGGCGGGGCTCTTCACCATCAGCAACAACCTCTACATCCGCGGCAGCCATGCGCAGCTGTTCAGCATCGGGCTGGTGCCGCTGCTGGCCTGGCTGGCGCATGGCGCGGCGGCGGCCCTGCTGGAAGGGCGGCGCGGCGCGCTGCTGGGCTGGGGGGCGGGGTTCTGCCTCGGCTTCGCCCTGGCGCTGCTGACCGGCTTCTACATGGCCTGGTACTGTGTCTTCTTCGCCACGGCGCTGCTGCCCTCCTGGCTGATAGTGGCGGGGGCGGAGGGGCGGCGGCGCTTGTGGCAGGGGCTGCGCGCCTGCTGGCTGCCGCTGCTGCTCCTGGCCGGCCTCGCCCTGCTGCTGAACCTGCCCTTCCTGCGGCTCTACCTGCCCAAGGCCGCCGAGACCGGCATGCATCCCTGGCCGCTGGTGCTGAGCCATGCGCCGAGCCTGCTCGACGTGATCCATGTGGGGGAGCGGAACCTGCTCTGGGGCTGGCTGGTGCGGGCGCTGAACGGCGCCTTCCGCCCCGGCTTCCCCTTCTGGTCCGAGCATATGACGGGCTTCCCGCTGCTGCTGCTCGGGCTGTTCATGGCGTCCCTGCTGTGGCTGGCAGGGCCGGCACGGGGGCTGGACCCGGCACGGCGGCGGCTGTTCCGCGCCGTCGCGATCGCCACGGTGGTGACCTGGGTCCTGACGCTGCGCTTCGGCGAGGTGACGGGCTGGGCGCTGGTCTATGACTACTTCCCGGGGGGCAAGGCGCCGCGGGTGGTGGCGCGCTACCAGATCTTCCTCGCCGTGCCGGTGGTACTGCTGGCGATGAGCGCGCTGGCGGCCTGGGCGCCGCGCTGGCCGCGCCCGGCCGTGCTGGCGGCCTGTGCCCTGCTGGTGGCGGAGCAGGTGAACCTCTACGCCCCGCTCTTCCTCGACCATCCGCTGGAGGCGGCGCGGCTGGCGGCGGTGCCGCCGCCCCCCGCAGGGTGCCAGGCCTTCTACGTCTCCGCCGCGCGGCAGCAGAGCCGCTTCGGGGAGGAGGTGGACAACCCCTACAACCACAATACCGAGGCGATGCTGGTGGCGGCTGTGCGGCACATCCCGACCATCAATGGCATCTCCACCTTCAACCCGCCTGGCTGGCCGGATGGGATTCCGGCGGAGGAAAGCTACCGGCAGGCGGTGCGGGACTGGGCCCGCCGGTGGAACATCGCCGGGCTATGCGCGCTGGACCTGCAACGCTTCACCTGGAGCGGGCCGGAGGACGAGGCGCCGTAAGCCACGGGGTTCTGCCCCAAACCCCCGGCAGAGGGCGCCGCCTCCTGCACTCCCGCCGGGGGTTGGCGGCACTGCCGCCGACCACCCTCTTGTCCCGGCGCGAGTCCGCAGGTTCAACCGTCGGGTCCGAAACTCAGACCGGGGTCCGGGGCCCGGTCCTGGCCCCGGCGGGGGTGCAGGGGGCAGCGCCCCCTGCTTAGCCCAGCCGCCGCGCCCCGCCGGCGCCGAGATGCGCCAGTTCCCCGCCGCAGAACACCGCCACCACATGCGGCCCGGCCGGATCTATCACCACCACATCGCCGCGCAGCCCCTCGGCCAGCCGCCCTCGGTCGCTGAGCTCCGCTGCCGCCGCCGGGTTGGCCGAGACCAGATCCCAGGCCGCCGCCAGCGACATCTTCCCCCGCCGCGCCATGGCGAAGGGCGCCTCCAGCAGCGCCGGCCAGTGGTAGTCGGAGGCCAGCACCGTCACGAGCCCCCGCTCCGCCAGCGGCGCCGCGCTGGCCCAGCCGAGATGGCTGCCGCCGCGCACCACATTGGGCGCGCCCATCACCACATGCTCGCCGGCGGCGCGGGCATCCGCCGCCACCTCCTCCGCCATCGGGAATTCGCAGATCCGGGCGCCGAGGCCGCGGAACAGGGCGCGGTCCTCCAGCGTGGCGTCGTCATGGCTCAGCATGGGCAGGCCGCGCGCGGCGGCGGCCTCCGCCAGCTTCCGCCGCGTCGCCGGCACCTCGCCGCGCTTCGCCGCCACGCCCTCGATCAGCGTGCGGAACGCCTCCGGCGTCAGCCCGGCGCGGCCGGCGTATTTCGCCACCTCCTTCGGATTGCCGAGCTTCTTCAGGATAGCGGGCGTATGGTCGTTGAAGCCGATCAGGTGGACGCGGCCCGCCGCGATATCCGCCAGCGCATCCGGCAGGGCGTCCAGGTTGTCCGCCTCGAAGCGCAGATGCACGCGCAGGTCGATCGCCGGCTTCGCCGCGTCCAGCGCCGCCATCAGCCCGCGCCAGGCCTCGAGGCTGCGCAGCCCCGGCTCCCAGGAAAGGGTCACGCCCATATAGGCGGTGGTGATGCCGAGGCCGAGGAGCTGCGACGCCGCATCCCGCACCGCGAAGCCCATGGGGAAGCCGATCCCCGGCCGCGGCTGGATGCTGCGCTCATGCGCATCGCCATGGATGTCGATGAGGCCGGGCATGACGAGCAGCCCCGTGGCGTCGAAGCTGCGGCCGCCGCCGGCCTTGGCGATCACGCCGCCCGCCAGATGCAGCTCGCCCGGATCCAGCGTGCCGTCCTGCAGCACCTGCCCGCCCGCGATCCTCCAGCCCATGCTCAGCTCTCCACCACGATCTGCATGCGGCCGGCGGCGTAGCGGGCGATGCTCGCCTCCACCGGGGCGCCGGCGCCGTCGACATTGACCGATTCCGTCACCAGCACCGGGCGGGACCGCGCCTGCTCCAGCAGCACCGCCTCCTCCGGCGTCGGCATCCGCGCCGTGATGCGGGTGACGAGGCGGCGATACTCCGGCACGCCGAGCTGCGACAGTGCCTTGGTGACGGAGGCATCCTCGGCCAGCAGCGCCGCGATGCGCGGGAAGCGCTCCACCGAGAACCAGTGCGCCCCGACCACCACCGGACGGCCATCCACCAGGCCCAGCCGCTCCGCCACCACCACCGGCTTGCCGCGGCGGAGCTTCAGCAGCTCCGCGATGGTGCTGTCCGCCACCGTCTCCTCGATGCGGAGGATGCGGCCCTGCGGCTCGCGGTTCTGCCGGCGGATGGTTTCCGAGAAGCGGGTGCGCGGACCGAGCGGGTAGTCCAGCACATCCTCCGCGACGAAGCTGCCGCGGCCCTGCTCCACCCGCACCAGGCCGCGGCTTTCCAGCTCCTCCATCGCCCGGCGGACGGTGTGGCGGTTGACGCCGAAGCGGGCGGTCAGCTCCGCCTCGGTCGGCAGGCGGGTGCCGGGCTCGAGGCTGCCGCCGGCGATCTCGGATTCCAGCGTGCCGGCGATCTGCCGCCAGAGGGCGACGCCCTGGCCACGGGCCAGGGCCGGCGGGGATGCAAGCGGGCCCGGCCCCGCCTGCGGCCCCGGCTTCGTCGATGGCTTTGTCATGGAAATATCAACCATGGCCCGGACCTAGCGTGGCTATAGAAAGCTGCATAGCCTGCTGGACATACAGATGTCTAGATGATTATGCTGGGACCCATGAGCAGCGACCTTCCTTCCCTCAGCCCGGAGCAGCAGGCGCGCCGCCGCTGGATGGGCATATTGGCGCGGGCCGATGGCGCCGCCATCGCCGCCCGCCTGGACGCCGCCCCGCCCCTGCCGGCGGCCACCCGCCTGCGCGGGCCGGAGACCGGGCTGGTGATGGCGCGCGGCCGCCAGGGCGGCGACGGCGCCCCCTTCAACCTGGGTGAGATGACCGTCACCCGCTGCTCCGTCCGCGATGCGGAGGGGCGGGTCGGCCATGCCTATGTCGCCGGCCGCGACCAGCGCCAGGCGGAACTGGCGGCGCGGCTGGACGCCGCCCTGCAGGACCCCGTGCGGCGCCCCGCCCTGCTGGAAGCGGTAATCGAGCCCCTGGCGGCCGCGCAGGCGGAGCGCGCCGCTGCCATGGCCGCCCGCGCCGCCGCGACCAAGGTGCAGTTCTTCACCATGCAGACGATGCGTTGAGGGGGCGTTGAGATGAGCGAGCTCACCCCCGGCTTCGCCGACCCCGTCCTCGGCGCCCAATCCTGCTTCCGGGCGATCCTGGAAGCCATGTCCCGCCCCGGGCGCTTGCAGCGCGTCGCCGGCATCGACCAGCCGCCGGCGCCGCTTGGCGTGGCGGCTGCCGCCACGATGCTGACGCTCGCGGATGCCGACACGCCGGTCTGGACCGATGCCGGCAGGGCGGCGGAGGACTGGCTGCGCTTCCATGCCGGCTGCCCGCTGGTGGCCTCGCCCGCGGAGGCCGCCTTCCTACTCGCCACCGGCCGGATGCCGGCCCTCGCCACCCTGGCCCAGGGCAGCGAGGAGGAGCCGCACCGCTCCGCCACCCTGATCGTCGAGGTGAGGACGCTGGCCGAGACGGTGGGCTGGAAGCTGACCGGCCCCGGGATCGAGACCGAGCACCGGCTGCAGGTGGCAGGGCTGCCGGCGGATTTCCTGCGGCAATGGGCGGCCAACCGCCGGGGTTTCCCCCGCGGCGTGGATGTGGTGCTGACCGCCGGGCCCTGGCTCGCCGCCTTGCCGCGCACCACCAGGATCGAGGAGGCGTAGATGGCCTATGTCGCGGTGAAGGGCGGCGAGCGCGCGATCGACGCCGCCCATGCCTGGCTGGCCGAGGCGCGGCGCGGCGATGCCACGCTGCCCGAGCTGAGCCTGGAGCAGATCGAGCAGCAATTGGGCCTCGCCGTGGACCGGGTGATGGCGGAGGGCGCTTGCTACGATCGCGGCCTCGCCGCCCTGGCGGTGAAGCAGGCGCGGGGCGACCTGATCGAGGCCGCCTTCCTGCTGCGCGCCTACCGCACCACCCTGCCCCGCTTCGGCGCCAGCCTGCCGATGGACACCGGCGCCATGCGCCTCCGCCGCCGGATCAGCGCCACCTATAAGGACCTGCCCGGCGGCCAGGTGCTGGGCCCGACCTTCGACTACACCCACCGGCTGCTGGATTTCGCGCTGGCCGCCGGCGGCACCCCGCCCCCCGCGCCGCAGGCCACGCCGGATGGCGAGGCGACGCCGCGCGTCACCGGCATCCTCGCCCAGGAAGGGCTGATGGCCCCGGAGGCGCCGAGCGAGACCGAGCCGCCCGACCTGACGCGCGAGCCGCTTTCCTTCCCCGCCGAGCGCCCGCTGCGGCTGCAGGCGCTTGCCCGCGGCGATGAGGGCTTCCTGCTCGCCATGGGCTATTCCACCCAGCGCGGCTACGGCAATGCCCACCCCTTCGTCGGCGAGATCCGCATGGGCGAGGTGGCGGTGGAGATCGCGCCGCCCGAGCTCGGCTTCCCCATCGAGATCGGCGAGATCACCGTGACGGAATGCCAGATGGTGAACCAATTCGCCGGCTCGAAGACCGAGCCGCCGCAATTCACCCGCGGCTACGGCCTGGTCTTCGGCCATGGCGAGCGCAAGGCGATGGCGATGTCCCTGGTGGACCGTGCCCTGCGCGCCCGGGAGCTGGGCGAGGAGGTGGACGCCCCCGCCCAGAGCGAGGAGTTCGTGCTGTACCATTGCGACAATGTCGAGGCGACCGGCTTCGTCGAGCACCTCAAGCTGCCGCATTACGTCGATTTCCAGAGCGAGCTGGAGAAGGTGCGGGAGATGCGCGCCACGGTGTTCCGGGAGGCCGCCGAATGACCATCGAGACAGGATACAATTTCGGCTACCTGGACGAGAACACCAAGCGGATGATCCGCCGCGCCCTGCTCAAGGCGGTGGCGATCCCCGGCCATCAGGTGCCCTTCGGCAGCCGGGAGATGCCGCTGCCCTATGGCTGGGGCACCGGCGGCATCCAGGTGACGGCCAGCGTCATCGGGCCGCAGGACCGGCTGAAGGTCATCGACCAGGGGGCGGACGACACCACCAACGCCGTCTCGATCCGCCGCTTCTTCGCCAAGGTGGCTGGCGTCGCCACCACGGAGCGCACATCCGGCGCCACCATCATCCAGACCCGCCACCGCATCCCGGAGGTGAAGCTGCGCGAGGGCCAGATCCTGGTCTATCAGGTGCCGATGCCGGAGCCGCTGTTCCGGCTGGAACCCCGCGTCTCCGAGACCAGGCGGATGCATGCGCTGGCCGATTACGGGCTGATGCATGTGAGGCTCTACGAGGACATCGCCCGGCACGGCCATATCGCCATCAGCTACAATTATCCGGTGATGGTCGGCGGGCGGTACCTGATGTCGCCCTCGCCCATCCCGGCCTTCGACAATCCGAAGATGCACCGCATGCCGGCCTTGCAGCTCTTCGGCGCGGGGCGGGAGAAGCGGATCTACGCCGTGCCGCCCTATACCAGCGTGCAGAGCCTGGATTTCGAGGACCACCCCTTCCAGCCCATCCGCGCCAACGCCGCCTGCGCCCTCTGCGGCGCCCGGGACAGCTACCTGGATGAGGTGGTGACGGACGACAAGGGCGGCCGGATGTTCGTGTGCTCGGATACGGATTACTGCAACACGCGGCAAGCCGCGCGGGAGGCTGCGGAATGAGCAACGCCCCGCTGCTGGAGGCCTCCGGCCTCACCCTCCGCTACGGCCCCGTCACCGCCCTCGACGATGTGGGCATCGAGATCTTCCCCGGCGAGGTCGTCGCCATCGTTGGGGAGAGCGGTTCGGGCAAATCCACCCTGCTCCGCGTCCTCTCCGGCCTGCTGAAGCCGGAGGCCGGCACCGTCACCTACCGCGCCCCGGATGGCGAGGCGGCCGATATCCACGCCATGGGCGAGGCAGCGCTGCGCCGCCTGCACCGCACGGATTGGGGCTTCGTCCATCAGAATCCACGCGACGGGCTGCGCATGGGCGTCTCCGCCGGCGGCAATATCGGCGAGCGGCTGATGGCCACCGGCGCCCGCCATTACGGCAGCATCCGGGAGGCCGCCACGGAATGGCTGCGGCGCGTGGAGATTGACCCGGCGCGCATCGACATGCTGCCGCGGCAATTCTCCGGCGGCATGCAGCAGCGCCTGCAGATCGCCCGCACCCTGGTGACGCATCCGCGGCTGGTCTTCATGGATGAGCCGACCGGCGGCCTCGATGTCTCCGTGCAGGCGCGGCTGCTCGACCTGATCCGGGAGCTGGTCGCCGATCTCGGCCTCGCCGTGCTGCTGGTGACGCATGATATCGCCGCCGCCCGGCTGCTGGCCCACCGGCTGCTGGTCATGCGCCACGGACGGGTGGTGGAGCAGGGGCTGACCGACCGCGTGCTGGACGATCCGCAGCACGAATACACGCAACTCCTCGTCGCATCGGTGCTGGCCGCATGAAGACCTTGCATGAAGGCGGGCCGATTCAGACCTCCGCGCCATCCGGCGCTCCGGTCATCGGGCCGCCAGCGATTCAAACGCAGGGGCTGGGCAAGACCTTCACCCTGCACCTCCAGGGCAGCACCCGCATCCCCGTCCTGCGCGGCGTGGAGCTTGCGGTGGTACCCGGCGAATGCGTGGCCCTCTCCGGCCCCTCCGGCGCCGGCAAGTCCACGCTGATGCGCTGCCTCTACGGCAATTACGGCGCCGGCGAAGGCCGCATCCTGCTGCGCCATCGCGGCGAGGAGGTGGATCTCGCCACCGCCGATCCGCGGCTGGTGCGGGAGATCAGGCGGGAGACGCTCGGCTATGTCAGCCAGTTCCTCCGCGTCATCCCGCGCGTGCCGACGCTCGACATCGTCGCCGAGCCGCTGCGCGCCCGCGGCGTGCCGGCCGAGGAGGCGCGCGCCCGCGCCGCCGCGCTGCTGGCGCGGCTGAACCTGCCCGCGCCGCTGCACGCCCTGCCGCCCGCCACCTTCTCCGGCGGCGAGCAGCAGCGGGTGAACCTAGCCCGCGGCTTCGCCCCGCACTACCCCGTGCTGCTGCTGGACGAGCCCACCGCCAGCCTCGATGCCGCCAACCGCGACGTGGTGGTGGCGCTGATCGCCGAGGCGAAAGCGAAGGGCGCCGCCATCATCGGCATCTTCCACGATGCCGAGGTCCGCGACCGCGTCGCCGACCGCCTCTTCCATGTCTCCCCCATCCAGGCTGCCGCATGACCGAAACCATCCTGACCAACGCGACGCTGATCCTGCCGGATGCGATGGAGTCCGGTACGCTGGTGCTGCGGGACGGCGTGATCGCCGAGCTCCAGCCCGGCGGCAGCGCGATCCCCGGCGCCATCGACCTCGATGGCGACTACCTGATGCCCGGCATCGTCGACGTGCATACCGATAACCTGGAGCGCCAGGTGCTGCCGCGTGCCAATGCCCGCTGGCCCAGCCGCTCCGCCATGCTGGCGCATGACGCGCAATGCGCCGCGGCCGGCGTCACCACGGTGCTGGATGCGCTCTGCCTCGGCGATCTCGGCTTCGACCCCGGCCGCGGCCAGACCTTCCGCGACGGCGTGGCCGACCTGACGGCGCTGGCGGAGAGCGGGCTGCTGAAGGCGGAGCATTTCCTCCACCTCCGCTGCGAGCTGCCGGCGAAGGACATGCCGGAAGCGCTGGAAAGCGTCGCCGACCACCCGCGCGTGGTGATGGCCAGCCTGATGGATCATTCCCCCGGCATCGGCCAGTACCGCGACCTGGGGCGCTACCGCGCCATGCGCCAGCGCCAGACCCAGCACAGCCTGGAACAGGTGGACCGCCGCATCGCGGAGCTGCTGGAGCAGCGCGCCAGGCTGCGGGAGCCGCAGCGCCGCTGGCTGCTGGACCGGCTGGCGCATCGCGACCTGCCGCTGGCCAGCCATGACGACGAGCATGCGGAGGAGGTGATCCGCAATGCCGAGGATGGCATCCGCATCAGCGAGTTCCCGGTGGCGATGGCGGCGGCGCGGGCGGCGAAGCGGATCGGCGTGGAGGTGATCGCCGGCGCGCCGAACATCGTGCGGGGCGGCAGCCATTCCGGCAATGTCAACGCCGCCGACATGGTGCGGGAAGGCGTGGTGGATGCCCTGGCCAGCGACTACGTTCCCGCCGCCCTGGTGGAGGCCGTCTGGCGCTGCGCGGCGGAGACCGGCATCGCCCTGCCGCAAGCGGTTGCCATGGTGACGGCGGCGCCGGCCCGCATGGCCCGGCTTGCCGATCGCGGCCGGATCGCCCCCGGCCTGCGCGCCGATCTCGTGCAGGTGCATGCGCGGGACGGCATGGCGGTGGTGCGCCGGGTGTGGCGCCAGGGGGAGCGCGTCGCGTGATCGGCGCGCCCTCCCCGGAAGCGCGGATGGCGCTCTACTGGGCGCCGGAGCTGGAGGACCCGCTGCACCGCCTCGGCTCCGCCTGGCTGGGGCGGGATGCGGAGTCCGGGGCGGCGCTGCCCCAGCCCGCCCTGCCCGGCCTCGACATCGCGGAGCTCACCGCCGATCCGCGCGGCTATGGTCTGCACGCCACGCTGAAGCCGCCCTTCCGCCTGGCGGGGAGCTGGGCGGAGGCCGCCGACCGCGCCGCCGCGCTGGCCGCCCGCACCGCGCCCTTCGCCCTGCCGCCCCTGGCGGTGACGGACCTGGACGGGTTCCTGGCGCTGCGGGAGACGGCGCCCTGCCCGGAGCTGCACGCCTTCGCCGGGGCCTGCGTCGAGGCGCTGGACGATTGCCGCGCCCCGCCAAGCGAGGCGGAGCTGGCCCGCCGCCGCAAGGCGAAGCTCAGCCCCGCCCAGGCGGCGCTGCTGGAGCGCTGGGGCTACCCCTATGTCTTCGCCGAATGGCGCTTCCATGTGACGCTGACGCGTCGCCTGACGCCGGCGGAGAAGGCGGTGGTGCTGCCCGCCGTCACCGACTTCCTGGGCGAGGCCCCGGCCCGGCCGCGCCTGGTGCGCGAGCTCTGCCTCTTCACCCAATCCGGGCCGGGCGCGCCCTTCCTGATCGCGGAAAGGCTGCCCCTCTCAGGCTGAGCGCAGCGCCGCCAGCACGGCGGCGATGCCCGCCTCCGCCGGACCGTCATTCACCACCCGGGTCACGCGCAGCCCGGGCGGCAGCGGCGCCTCGCGCGCCAGCCGCGCCGCGATATCCGCCGCGCTCTCCCGCCCCCGCGCCGCCAGCCGGGCCGCCAGCACCTCCGGCGGGGCGGTGATCTCCAGCACCAGCAAAGGCAGGCGCGCCGCCGCCGCCTCCAGCACGGTGCGGGAGAGGTTCGCCACCACCACCCGCCCGGCCGCCAGATCCGCCGCGATATCCGCCGGGATGCCGTAGTGCAGCCCATGCGCCCGCCAGGAGAGCGCGAAGCCCCCCGCCACCTGCCGCGCCGCGAATGCCGCCTCGGTCAGCGCCTCGTGCGCCTCGCCCCCGGCCTCGGCCGGACGGGTGATGCAGCGGCGGACGAAACGGAAGCGCGGGTCACCCGCCAGCGCCGCCCGGGCGCCGGCCATCAGCGTATCCTTCCCGGCGCCCGAGGGCCCGACCACCCCGACCAGCACGCCCCCTGCCACGCCACTTGGCACGCTCGCAGTCTCCCCGATTGACCGCGCCCTCTCTGCCTGCCCCTATCGGGGCCGTCCAGCAGATGAGGCTGCCGCATGTTCACCACCCGCCCCGAAATTGCCGGCACCTTCGGCGCCGTCGCCTCCACCCACTGGATCGCCTCCCAGGTCGGCATGGCGGTGCTGGAACGCGGCGGCAATGCCTTCGACGCCGCCGCCGCCGCCGGCTTCACCCTGCAGGTGGTGGAGCCGCATCTGAACGGCCCCGGCGGCGATTGCCCCATCATCCTGCACAGCGCCAAGACCGGCACGCAGCAGGTGATCTGCGGCCAGGGGCCGGCGCCGGCCGCCATGACGGTGCAGAAGCTGAAGGGGGAGCTGGGGCTGGACCTCGTGCCCGGCACCGGCTTCCTCTGCGCCCCCATCCCCGGCGCCTTCGACGCCTGGGCGCTGATGCTGCGCGACCACGGCACCTGGGCGCTGGCGGATGTGCTGGAATACGCCATTGGCTACGCCGCCCGCGGCGCGCATGTGGTGCCGCGCATCTGCGCCACCATCGAGACGGTGCGGCCCCTCTTCGAGACCGCCTGGCCGACCTCCGCCGCGCTCTGGCTGCGCGGGCTGACGCCGGGCGGCACCTACACCAACCCGGAGCTGGCCGAGACCTACACCCGCGTGATCCGCGAGGCCGAGGCGGTGGGCGCCGACCGCGAAGCGCAGATCGAGGCCGCCCGGAACGCCTGGTATGGCGGCTTCGTCGCCGAGGCGATCGACAGGTTCGGCCGGGAGTTCGCCGCCCTCGACACCTCCGGCCGCCGCCACCATGCGCTGCTGACCGCCGATGACATGGCCGGCTGGCGCGCCACGGTGGAGGCACCCCTGGCCGGCCAGTACCGCGACCGCACCGTGCTGAAATGCGGCCCCTGGAGCCAGGGGCCCGCCATGCTGCTGACCCTCGCCCTGCTGGAAGGCTTCGACGTGGCCGGCATGGACCCGGTGGGGACGGAGTTCGTCCACACCGTGGCGGAGTGCATGAAGCTCGCCTTCGCCGACCGCGAGGCCTGGATCGGCGACCCGGATTTCTCGGACGTACCGATGGCGACCCTGCTCTCCAAGGCCTACACGGAGGGCCGCCGCGCCCTGATCGGGCGCGAGGCGAACAACGAGTTCCGCCCCGGCAGCCCGGATGGCCGCGCCCCGCGCACCGACTACGCCGCCGCGCTCCGCCGCGCGCGGGAGATGGCCATGGCCGCCGGCACCGGGGAGCCGACCGTCTCCCGCCTCGGCGCCTCGGGCGGCGATACCTGCCATATCGATGTCATCGACCGCTGGGGCAACATGGTCTCCGCCACCCCCTCGGCGGGCTGGCTGCAGAGCTCCCCGGCCATCCCCGGCCTCGGCTTCTGCCTTGGTAGCCGCTGCCAGATGTTCTGGCTGGATGAATCGCTGCCGAACGGCCTCAAGCCCGGCAAGCGGCCGCGCACCACCCTCTCCCCCAGCCTGGTGCTGCGGGATGGCACGCCCTGGATGAGCTTCGGCACCCCGGGCGGGGAGCAGCAGGACCAGTGGCAGAGCATCATGCTGGCCCGCATGGTGGACCACCGCTTCGGCATCCAGCAGGCGATCGACCTGCCGAGCTTCCATTCGGAGCACTGGATCAGCAGCTTCTGGCCGCGCGGCGCCAAGCCCGGCAAGCTGGTGCTGGAGGGCCGCTACGCGCCCGAGGTGCTGGCCGAGCTGCAGGCGCGTGGCCATGCCGCGGAGATGGGCGGGGAGTGGAGCGAGGGCCGCCTGACCGGCGCGCGGCTGGAGCCGGACGGGCAGATCTTCGCCGGCGCGAATCCGCGCGGCATGCAGGGCTACGCCGTCGGGCGATGAGGGCGGCGATCCTGGCGCTGCTGCTGCTGGCGGGGTGCGATGCCCTGAACCCCCGGCCCGGCCCGATCCGCGCCATGGCGCCCATCCCCAACCCGCCCGCCGTCACGCCGGAGCAGCCGGCGACGGTCGGGGCACGGGCGCGGCGGAATCCCTGGCTGACGCAATTCTGGGCGGAGCTGAGCCGCGCCCGGCAGCGCCAGGTGGCCGCCCGGCTGCGCCGCGCGCCCTACAACAAGAGCGCGGAAGAGGCACCGGCCGCCTGGGACGTGATGGGGCTGGCGGAGCGGGAAGCGCTGATCTTCGGGCGCCGGGCGGGCCACTGAGCCCCATGGAAATCGCCGCGCGGCGCCGCGGCCCCTCGGCCACCGGCACCGATGGTCTCGCACCGCCTTCCGCGGCAGAGCCGCGGAAGGCGGCGAGATGTGCCGGCCGGTCACCTAGCGCGTTTCCGGTTCACATGCGTTCACCGAAAACGCCCTACGCCTTTGGTTGCAGAGCAGATTCACGCCTTCGGGCGATGCCGCCCTACGGCGATTCGATCTATTCCGTGACGAAACGCGTCTGGTTGGCCTGGCGGTTCCAGAACAGCGTCACCTTGCTGACGGAGCAGAGATCGACGCCGCGGAATTCGGAGGTGTCGCCGTCGTCATAGACGACCTTGATGTCCCAGTTGCACTCGCGCGTGCTGCGGCCGAAGCGGATATTCAGCGAGCGCTGGTTCTGCAGCACCCCCTGGCCCAGCAGGTCCCGCCCCCAGGAGGAAGAGGAGGACGCCCCCACATAGACCTCGTTGATCTGGTAGCCGGTCCGGTTGACCAGGGCGAAATCCTGCTGGCCCTGCGCCATCGCCGGGGCGGCGCCCGCGCCCATCAGGCCGATCATTGCGAGAAGCGTGCGACGCATGCTGTTCTCCTGCCCCGATGATTCGCCCCGGGGAAAGCGGCGCGCCCGCGGCGCCCATGGTGCGGGACGCCTCATCTTCCGTTCCGACGACAAAAGAACCGTGAAGGCCAAGGCCGGATGAAGGAAATGACATGCTCTCCGGCGGAGGCCTTGGCCCGGCTGCGCCTGGCCCGCACGGAGGGGATCGGCCCCCTGACCTTCCGCCGGCTGCTGGAGCGCCATGGCAGCGCCGCCGCGGCGCTGGCCGCCCTGCCCCGCCTCGCCGCCCGGCGCGGTGCGCCCTTCACCCCCTTTCCGGAGGTCGAGGCGCGGCGGGAGGCGGAGGCGCTGGCCCGGCTCGGCGGCCGCTTCCTGCACTTGGGGGAACCGCCCTACCCGGCGCTGCTGGCGATGCAGGAGGATGCGCCGCCGGTCCTCGCCCTGCTGGGGGACCCCGCGGCGCTTTCCTCCCGCGCCGTCGCCCTGGTCGGCGCCCGCAACGCCTCCGCCGCCGGGCGCCGCCTGGCGGAGGAACTGGCCGGCGCCCTGGCCCAAGCGGGGCTTGCCGTGGTCTCCGGCCTCGCCCGCGGGGTGGATGCCGCGGCGCATCTCGGCGCGCTGCGGGCCGGCCGCACCATCGCCTGCGTCGCCGGCGGGGCGGACATGCCCTACCCGCCGGAGCATGCCGGGCTGCAGGCCCGCATTCTCGCCGAGGGCGGCGCGGTGCTGGCGGAGGCGCCGCTCGGCACCGCCCCCCTCGCCCGGCACTTCCCCCGCCGCAACCGGATCGTCGCCGGCCTCTCCCTCGGCGTGGTGGTGGTGGAGGCGGCGCTGCGCTCCGGCAGCCTCATCACCGCCAGGCTGGCGCTGGAGGCGGGGCGGGAGCTCTTCGCCGTCCCCGGCAGCCCGCTGGACCCGCGCTGCCGCGGTTCCAACGACCTCATCCGCCAGGGCGCCCATCTGACGGAGGGGGTGGAGGATGTGCTGGCCCACCTGCCGGAGGCCCCCCGCGCCGCTCCGATCCTGCAGCCGAAGCTCGACTGGCCGCCTGCCGCCGAGATTGTGGAATCGTCCGGCCCCGCCACCGAGGGCCCGGCGGACACGGATCAAGTAGTTGAATTGCTTGGACCCACGCCGATCGCGGTTGACGAGGTGATGCGGCGCTGCCACCTGTCCCCCTCCGCGGTCCAGGCGATCCTGCTCGATCTCGAACTGGCCGGGCGGGTGGAATTGCTGCCGGGGAACCGGGTGGCACGCACCGGCCGGGCCTGAACGGGCGAGGGGAACTCCTGCGGCCCAGTCATTCTTGCCGCCAGAACGGCTCCTGTGGATCCCCGCTCCATGCCCGACGTCGTCGTCGTCGAATCGCCCGCCAAGGCCAAGACCATCAACAAGTATCTCGGCCGCGACTTCACGGTGCTGGCGAGCTTCGGCCATGTCCGCGACCTCCCCCCGAAGGACGGCTCCGTCCGGCCGGAGGAGGATTTCGCCATGGATTGGGAGAGCGAGGACCGCGGCGAGCGGCAGGTGAACGAGATCGCCCGCGCGCTGAAGGGGGCCCGCCGCCTCTTCCTCGCCACCGACCCCGACCGGGAGGGCGAGGCGATCTCCTGGCATGTCCGGGAGATGCTGGCGCGGAAGGGCGCGCTGAAGGGGCTCGAGGTCCGCCGCATCACCTTCAACGAGATCACCAAGCGCGCCATCCAGCAGGCCATCGCCCATCCGCGGGATCTCGATGCGCCGCTGATCGACGCCTACATGGCCCGCCGCGCGCTGGACTACCTGGTGGGCTTCACCCTCTCCCCCGTGCTCTGGCGGAAGCTGCCCGGCAGCCGTTCCGCCGGCCGCGTGCAATCCGTCGCGCTGCGGCTGATCTGCGAGCGCGAGGCCGAGATCGAGGCCTTCAAGGCGCGCGAGTACTGGACGGTGGAGGGCCGCTTCCAGACGCCCCAGGGCGCGCCCTTCACCGCCCGGCTGACGCATCTGAACGGCAAGAAGCTGGACCAGTTCGACCTGCCGAACGAGGCCGCGGCGATGCGCGCCAAGGCGGCCGTCGAGGCGGGCGAGTTCAGCGTCCTCTCGCTGGAGAAGCGCCGGGTCAAGCGCCACCCGCCGCCGCCCTTCACCACCTCCACCCTGCAGATGGAGGCCAGCCGCAAGCTCGGCATGGGCGCGCAGGTGACGATGCGCACCGCCCAGCAATTGTATGAGGGCGTCGAGATCGGCGGCGAGACGGTCGGCCTCATCACCTATATGCGGACCGATGGCGTGCAGATGGCGCGGGAGGCGATCGCCGCCATCCGCGACCATGTGCAGGGCGAGTTCGGCCGCGACTACCTGCCCGGCGCGCCGCGCGAGTACCAGAGCAAGGCGAAGAACGCCCAGGAGGCGCATGAGGCGATCCGTCCGACCGATGTGCGCAACACGCCGGAGAGGGTCGCCCGCTACCTGGATGAGCGGCAGCGCCGGCTCTACGAGCTGATCTGGAAGCGCGCCGTCGCCTCCCAGATGCAGTCGGCGGAGCTGGACCAGACCACGGTCGAGATCGCCGACCAGTCGAAGCAGACCATCCTCCGCGCCACCGGCTCCGTCATCGCCTTCGACGGCTTCCTGAAGCTGTACCGGGAGGACGAGGACGACCGCGCCGCCGATGCCCGCGCCGGCATCACCGGCGTGGCGCCGAGCGAGGACGAGGAAAGCCGCACCCTGCCGCCGATGCGCGAGCGCGACCCGCTGAAGCGCGGCGAGGTGACGGCCAGCCAGCACTTCACCCAGCCGCCGCCACGCTACTCGGAGGCCTCGCTGGTGAAGAAGCTGGAGGAGCTCGGCATCGGCCGCCCCTCCACCTACGCCTCCATCCTGCAGACCCTGCAGGACCGGGACTATGTGAAGCTGGAGAAGCGCCGCTTCATCCCGGAGGATCGCGGCCGCCTCGTCACCTCCTTCCTGGTGAAATTCTTCGAGCGCTACGTCGATACCGGCTTCACCGCCGCGCTCGAGGAGCAGCTCGACGAGATCTCCGACGGCAAGGTGGACTGGCGCGCGGTGATGCGGCAGTTCTGGGAGGCCTTCAAGCGCGCCGTCGACGCGACCAAGGACCTCAAGATCAGCGATGTCATCGACGCGCTGGACGAGGAGCTGGGGCCGCATTTCTTCCCCGAGCGCGGCGACGGCACCGACCCGCGCGCCTGCCCGGCCTGCGGCAATGGCAGGCTCGGCCTGCGGCTGGGGCGGACCGGCGCCTTCATCGGCTGCTCCAACTACCCGGATTGCCGCTACACCCGCCCGCTGATCGCGCCCGGCGCCGAGGGCGAGGGCACGACGGGGCTGACGGAAGGCCCGCGCGAGCTGGGCCGCGACCCCGCGACCGGCGAGATGGTGACGGTCCGCCGCGGCCCCTATGGCGTCTATGTCCAGCTCGGCGAGGGCGGCACGGATGACCGCGGCAAGCCTACCAAGCCCAGGCGCGCCAGCCTGACGCGGGACATGGACCCGGACACGCTCGACCTCGAGCGGGCGCTGAAGCTGCTCTCCCTGCCGCGGATCATCGGGCGGGACCCGGAGAGCGGGGAGGAGATCCAGGCCGGCCTCGGCCGCTTCGGCCCCTATATCAAGGTCGGCTCCGTCTTCCAGTCGCTGGAGCCGGGGGATGACGTGCTCTCCCTCGGCATGAACCGGGCGATGGAGCTGCTGGCCAAGGCCCGCGCGAAGGTGCGGGTGCTGGGGCCGCACCCGAAGGATGGCGTGACGGTCGAGGTGAAGAAGGGACGCTTCGGCCCCTACGCCCAGCACGGCAAGATGGTCGCCAACCTGCCGCGCAACGCGACCATGGAGGAAATCACACTGGAGGAGGCGGTCACGCTGCTCGCCGAGAAGGGCAAGGAGCTGGCGCCGAAGGGCAAGGCAGGCGCGAAGGGCAAGGCCAAACCCGCGCCGAAGCGCGCCGCCGCCGCGGCGGAAGCCATCCCCACCGCCCCGCCCGCGCCGCGCAAGGCGGCGGCGGCCAAGCCGAAGGCGAAGCCGGCGGCCAAGAAGGCCGCGCCGGCGGTGAAGAAGCCGGCGGTGAAGAAGAGTAAGGGGTGATGAGGAAGATCGGGGGCTTTGCCCCCGCACCCCCACCGGGGCCAGGACCTGGCCCCGGCCCCCGCTCCGGGCCCCACACCCGACGGTCGAACCTGCCGACTCACACCGGGGTCCGGGGGGTGGTCCACCCCCTGGCGGGGGCTCGGGGGCGGAGCCCGCAGTAACGCCATGGCGCCCCCCAATCCCCTTCCCAGCAAGGCCGACATCCGCCGCCTCCTGGCCGAAAGCCCGGACCGTCTCGGCAAGAACGACATCGCCCGGCATTTCGGCCTGACCGCCGAACAGCGCCCCGCGCTGCGCGTGATGCTGAAGGCGCTGGAAGCCGAGGGCGCCTTCGTGCCGCCGCCGCGCGGCGACCGGCTGCCGGAGGTGCTGCCGGTGGAGGTCTTCGGCATCGACCCGGATGGCGACCCCCTCGCCCGCCCGCTGGGCTGGAAGGCGGAGCAGGGCCGCACGCCCCTCATCTACATGCGCCCCGAGGCAGCCGGCCAGGCGGCGCTGGCGCCCGGCGAACGGGTGCTGGCGCGGCTGAAATTCATCGGCGGCGGCAAGTACGAAGGCCGGACGATGAAGCGCATCGGCGGCGGCACGCCGGCGCGCATCCTCGGCGTATATGAGGAAGGCCGCCTCATCCCGACCGATCGCCGCCACAAGGCGGAATGGCAGGTGCCTCCCGGCGAGGCCAACGGCGCCGAGCCGGGCGAGATTGTCCTCGCTGAACCCTTACCCAGCCGTCCCCTCGGCCCCCGCCCGGCGCGCATCGTCGAACGGCTGGGACGGATGGGGGAGCCGCGCTCCGTCTCCCTCCTCTGCATCCACGCCCATGGCATCCCGGAGATCTTCCCTGCCGAGGCGCTGCGCGAGGCGGAGCGCGCCCGCGGCATCGGCCCCGAAGGGCGGGAGGATCTCCGCCCCCTGCCCCTCGTCACCATCGACGGCGAGGATGCCCGCGACTTCGACGACGCCGTCTGGGCGGAGGCCGAGGGCAGCGGCTGGCGCCTAATGGTCGCCATCGCCGATGTCGCGCATTACGTGACGCCCGGCTCGGCCCTGGACCGGGAGGCCTGGACGCGCGGCAACAGCGTCTATTTCCCCGACCGCGTCGTGCCCATGCTGCCCGAGGCGCTTTCCAATGGCTGGTGCAGCCTGAAGCCTGGCGAGGATCGCGGCTGCCTCTTCGCCGAGCTCCGCATCGACGCCGTCGGCCGCAAGCTCGCTCACCGTTTCGGCCGGGGCATCATGCGCAGCGCCGCCCGCCTGACCTATGAGGAGGTGGAGACGGGCGCCGACCCGGCCGGCACGCGCGAGGCCCTTTACGGCGCCTTCCGGGCGCTGTCCGCCGCCCGCGAGGCGCGCGGCACGCTCGATCTCGACGTGCCGGAGCGCCGTGTCCGGCTCTCCGCCGAGGGCCGCGTGCTGGCCGTCGAGCCCCGCGCCCGGCTCGACAGCCACCGGCTGGTCGAGGAGTTCATGATCCTGGCGAATGTGGCGGCGGCCGAGGAGCTGGAGCGGCTGGGCCAGCCCTGCATGTACCGCATCCATGACCGGCCGGCCGACCGCAAGCTGGAAGGGTTGCGGCAATTCCTCGGCAGCTTCGGCATCACCCTGCCGCCCGGGGACCAGGTGCAGCCGCGCAATTTCGCCCAGGTGCTGGAGCAGACGCGCGACCTGCCGGAAGCCCCGCTGGTGCATGAGGCGGTGCTGCGCGGCCAGTCCCAGGCGGAATACGCCCCGGACAATATCGGCCATTTCGGCTTGGCCCTGCCGCGCTACGCCCATTTCACCAGCCCGATCCGCCGCTATGCCGACCTGCTGGTGCATCGCGCCCTGATCCGCGGGCTGAAGCTCGGCCCGGATGGGCTTGCGGAGGAGGAAGCGGCGCGCTTCCCGGACAGCGGCGAACACATCACCGCGACCGAACGCCGCGCCGCGGCGGCGGAACGTGACGCGGTGGAACGCTATCTTGCGGCCTTCATGGCACAGCACGTCGGAGAGGTGTTCGCGGCACGCATTTCCAACGTGACACGCTTCGGCCTCTTCGTCACCGTATTGGCGAATGGCGCGAGCGGACTCGTGCCGCTCAACTCTCTGCCGGATGATCGATGGGTACTGGACGAAGGCCGTCAGGCCTTGGCCGGGGAAAGGTCTGGGCTGCGCTTCGCCCTGGGCGAGGCGGTGGAGGCCAGGCTTGCGGAGGCCAATCCGCTGACCGGCGGCATGGTGTTCCACCTGCTGCAGGGCATGCCACCGCCCCGCGTCGCACGGTCCTCGCGTCGGCGGCGCTGATCCTCTGGCTGCTGCTCCGGCCGCTCGGCGCCGGGGCGGTGGAGGAGCCGGGCTTCGCGCGGGACCAAGTGCAATCCGTCCTCGCCATCGCCCTCGGCATGGTGCTGGAACGGCATCTGGATGCCGCGACGCCGGCGGAGCTCGGCCTCTGGTCGCTGCGCGGCTTGGCCGTGCTGGACCCGGAGCTGAAGCCGGAGCTGCGCGCCGGCACCCTGCTGCTCTCCCGCCCGGACCGCCCGCTGGCCAGCCGCCCGGTCCCCGCCCTGCCGCCCGGCACTTCGCCCGAAGCGGCCGCCGTGCCGCTCGGACTGGCGCTCGCGGCGCTGTTCGAGGCAGGCTGGCGCGCCTCCCCGGCGCTGCGCCGGGCGGGGCAGGAGGCGATGCTGCGCTCCGCCTTCGAAGAGCTGTTCAACCACCTGGACCCCTATAGCCGTTACGTCTCCCCGGCCGAGGCCCTGGCCTCCCGCACCCGCCGCGTCGGCCAGGCCGGGCTCGGCTTCAGCCTGGCGGCGGGGCGGGGGCGGGAGGTGGTGGTGGCGGCGCTGGCGCCGGACGGCCCGGCCGCCCGGGCCGGGCTCCGCCCCGGGGACCGGCTGCTGGCGGTGGAGGGCGTGCCGGTCTCCGCCCGCAACCTGGCGGAGGCCGCGCTGCTGCTGGAAGGCGCCGCCGGCACCCCGGTGACGCTGAGCCTGGCGCGCGGCCGCCGGCGCTTCCAGCTCGTGCTGCGCCGCATCCCCGCGGTGGCGGAGCCGCTGGCCGCGGAGCGGCGGGAGGAGGTGCTGTGGATCCGCCTGCACAGCTTCTCCGGCCTCACCGAAGCGCGGATGGCGGTGGCGCTGCGGGAAGGGCTGCGCGGGCCGCGGCCGCGCGGCGTGGTGCTGGATCTGCGCGGCAACCGCGGCGGGCTGCTGGGCCAGGCGGCGGCGGTGGCGGGGAATTTCCTCTCGGATGGGGTCCTTGCCCGGACCTCCGGCCGGCATCCCGATGCGGTGCGGGTCTGGGAAGCCTCCGGTCCCGATCTGACGGCGGGGCTGCCGGTGGTGGTGCTGGTGGATGGCCGCACCGCCTCCGCGGCGGAAATCGTGGCGGCGGCGCTGGCCGATCGCGGCCGGGCGGTGGTGGTGGGCAGCGCCACCATGGGCAAGGGGCTGATCCAGCTCGTGGTGCCGCTGCCCAACGGGGCGGAGCTGCTGGTGAGCTGGTCCCGCGTCCTGGCGCCGCTGGGCTGGCCAATCCAGGGGCTCGGCGTGCTGCCCATGCTGTGCACCAGCCTCGGCACGGAGGCGACCCAGGCGGCGCTGACCGGGCTGCGGCAGGGGCAGCCTTCGCCGATGGCGCCCGTGCTGGCCCGCGCCCGGGCGCTGCGGGCGCCGCTGCCTGAGGCGGAGGTGGCGACGCTGCGCAGCGCCTGCCCGCCGGCAGAGGGGCGGCCCTCCGACGAGTCCGCCGCCCAGACGCTGCTGGAGGTGGCGGAGGCCTATGAGACGGCGATCGGGGGGCGGCGATAGCCGGGCCCAGCCCCGGTCCCCGGGGCGAATTGTCGCGCAAGGCTTGACCTGCGGGATTTCCAGGCTAGTTTCCACCCCCTCCCTTTCTCGGCCGCCCAGCGGCCCAAGGCATTAGCAGGGCTCCCATGGCCAAGACCAACACCATCCAGATCAAGCTGGTGAGCAGCGCCGAGACCGGCTTCTTCTACGTCACCAAGAAGAACACCCGCACCGCCACCGGCAAGCTCGAGCTGAAGAAGTACGACCCGGTCGTGCGCAAGCACGTCGTATTCCGCGAGGCGAAGATCAAATAGCCCCGGCCGGGCTGCGGCCCGGCGCCGAGGACGCAAAGGCGGAACGGCCGGGCCATGCCCGGCCTTTTTGCGTTACGGCGGCTATTCCGGCAGCAGGTCGAGCTTCAGCGGCAGGATCTCGCCGCACCACAGGGCATGCAGCGAATGGTCGGCGCGCTGCCGCCCGGTCTCCGGGTGCAGCAGCACGGCCAAGCCGCGGCGGTTGAGCGCCAGCCAGGGCAGGAAGGCGGGGAAGAGGTCCGGCCCGAAGGCCACCTGGTACATCGGCGCCGGGTGCGGCCCCACCGGCTCGTCCCGCCAGCGGCCGAGCACCGCGACGGGAAACAGCGCCGCGATCTCCGCCCGGACCGCCGCCGCCAGGGTGGGTTCCGCCGGCGTGCGGTAGTAGAGATGGGCGTGCCAGCCATGGATGGCCCCGCCCATGCCCATGCCGGCCTGACCCGACCGCTTCACGCCCTCACTGTCGTTCGGGCGATCGGACACGCTACATCCCCAACGCGCGGCGATAGAGGTCGAGCAGCGTCTCCTGCTCCTCCACCTCAGCCGGCTCCTTCTTCCGGATGGAGATGATCTGGCGGATCACCTTCACGTCGAAGCCGGCGGATTTCGCCTCGGCGAAGATGTCCTTGATGTCCCCGGCCAAGGCCTTGCGCTCCTCCTCCAGCCGTTCGATGCGCTCGATGATCGAGCGCAGCCGGTCCACGGCGATGCCGCCCACCTCCGGATCGTCGGTCCGTGCCCGGTTCGCCGCTGCCTCAGCTTCGCTCATCCCCACTCCCCCAGAGAAGAAGGGCGGGGGAATACCCGGCCCGGGGGGGAGGGATCAATGACCAAGGCAGCACCCCTGCCCCCACCGGGCGTCCAGCGCCCCGCCTGAGCCCGGCCCGCCCACTGCCCTCGCGGCGTTGCGCAGCAAGGTCGTGGGGAAAGCCTCAGTGCCCCGGATTGCTGGCGGCGAATGTCGCCTTCTGCTCCGGCGTCGCCTCCTTCTGATACTTCGCCTGCCATTCCTTGTAGGGCATGCCGTAGATGATCTCCCGCGCATCGGGGTCGCTCAGCGGAATGCCCTTCGCCTCGGCCTCCGCCCGATACCATTTGCTCAGGCAGTTCCGGCAGAACCCCGCCAGGTTCATCAGGTCGATGTTCTGCACATCGGTGCGCTCCCGCAGGTGCGCGACCAGGGTGCGGAAGGCGGCCGCCTCCAGCTCGGTGCGGGTCTTCTCGTCCATCTCGGGTGCAGCCATGGGTCCCTCCTCGCGCGCGGCGCCGGTCTCGGTCCGCACTAATTTGGGGCAAGGGGCGCGGGGCTGCCAGGGGGGGCTGCCAAGGGGGCTGCCAGAGGGCAGGAGCGCGGGGCGGGATTGCCCCCGCTGACCGAAGCTTGCCGCCCCGCCGCCGCTGCGGGACATAGGCGGGGCAGCAGGGGGGGCAGCCGATGGCCTGGGATGACGCAACCGCGCGGGCGGCGCTCCGGCGCCTCTTCGAGGCCGGGCTGGCGGCGGCGGACCCGCTGGTCTCCCTGCCGCCGCATTTGCCGGAGCCGCCGCGAAACGGCCGCATCCTCGTCATCGGCGTCGGCAAGGCGGCGGCGAAGATGGCGCTGGCGGTGGAGCGCGCCTGGGCCGGCGTGCCGCTCACCGGCCTCGTCATCGCCCCGCATGGCGCCGACCTGCCGGACCCGCCGCCCGGCCGCCGTATCGCCCTCCGCTTCGGCGCCCATCCGGTGCCGGACGAATCCGGCGCGGCGGCGGCGGCGGAGATGCTGGATCTGGTCCGCGGCCTTTCGCCCGAGGATCTGGTGCTGTTCCTCGTCTCCGGCGGCGGCTCCTCCCTCTCCACCCTGCCCGCCCCTGGCCTGACGCTGGACGACCTCAAGGCGGTGAACCGGGAGCTGCTGCGGAGCGGCGCCCCGATCACCGAGATGAACTGCATCCGCAAGCATCTCAGCGCCTTCTCCGGCGGGCGGCTGGCGGCGGCGGCGCATCCGGCGCGGGTGGTGACGCTCGCCATTTCCGACGTGCCGGGGGACGATCCGGCGGTCATCGCCTCCGGCCCCACCGTGCCGGACCCGACCAGCTTCGCCGAGGCCCGCGCCCTGGTCGCGCATTACCGCATGACGCTGCCCGAGGCGGTGACGCGCCACCTGGCGGCGGCCGTGGAGGAAAGCCCGAAGCCCGGCGACCCGCGGCTGGCCGGGGCGGAGTTGCGGATGATCGCCACCCCCATGCTGGCGCTGCGGGCCATGGCGGAGGCGGCGCGGGCGGCGGGGCTGGCGCCGCTGATCCTCGGCGATGCACTGGAGGGGGAAGCCCGGGAGATGGGCAGGGTGCTGGGCGGCATTGCCCTCTCCGCCGCCACCCATGGCCTGCCGGTGCCCCCCCCCTGCGTCATCCTCTCGGGCGGAGAGGCGACGGTGACCATCGCCGGCCCGGCCGGCGAGGGCGGCCGGGGGACGGAGACCCTGCTCGGCCTAACGCTGGCGCTGGAAGGCCACCCCGATATCTGGGCGCTCTGCTGCGACACAGACGGCATCGACGGCAAATCCGACTGCGCCGGCGCCATCGCCACGCCGGAGAGCCTGGCCCGCGCCCGCGCCCTGGGGCTGGACCCGCGGGCGGCGCTGGCCGCGCATGACAGCACCGGCCTGTTCCGGGCGCTGGGGGATCTGGTGGTGACCGGCCCGACCCTGACCAATGTGAATGATGTGCGGGCGGTGCTCATCCGCTGATTATGTTCTTTATTTGTTCAGTCTGCCGCCATAGGCTGGCGCCATGCTGCCCCAGGCGATACCGCCCCTGCCGCCCCTCCTCGGCCTGACCCGCTGGGAATGGGATGGCGCGGGCATCCGCTTCCGCATCTGGGCCCGGCCGATCATCGGCCGCGGCGGGCGGGAGGTGGTGCCGGTGACCCTGCTCTGGCAGCAGCGGGACGGCAGCAGCGGGATGGCACGCTGCGGCGGCTTCGTGGAGGCGATGGAGCGGGCGCTGCGGATCACCGAGGGCGCCGGCTGAGAGCGCCTCTGCCCCTTCCCGCCCAAGAGGGAGGTGCGGCATTGCAGTGGGATGAAAAGCGCCCCCGCCGGCAAATTTAAGCAAGACAGCCCCAACTTAAATTATATAAGTACCGCCCATGCGTGACCCGACCCTGGAAGAACTCCTCGCCCGCCGCGGCATGGTCACCCGCATCGCCACCGGCCTCGGCATCTCCCCCGCCGCCGTCTCGCAATGGCAGCGCGTGCCGGCGGAGCGCGTCGCGGAACTCGCCCGGCTGCTGGACTTGGCGCCGCACCAGCTTCGCCCGGACCTCCACCCGCCGCCGCAAGGACTGCCCCGCATGCCCTCCCGCATCGCCCTGCGCCGCCGGCGGCGCACCAAGATCGTCGCCACCCTCGGCCCCGCCAGCAGCAGCCCGGAGATGATCGAACGGCTGCACCGCGCCGGCGCCGATGTCTTCCGCCTCAATTTCTCCCATGGTTCGCATGCCGACCATGCCGAGCGAATCGCCATCATCCGGGCGGTGGAGGCGAAGGTCGGGCGCCCCATCGGCATCCTCGCCGATGTCCAGGGGCCGAAGCTGCGCGTCGGCCGCTTCCAGGGCGGGCGGGTGCAGCTTCAGGCCGGCCAGCCCTTCCGGCTGGACCTCTCGCCCACGCCGGGCGATGTCCGCCGCGTTCAGCTTCCGCACCCCGAGATCATCCAGGCCGCCCAGATCGGCACCACCCTGCTGCTGGATGACGGCAAGCTGCGGCTGCGCGTCACCCGGGTGCGCGGCGACCATCTGGAGACGGAAGTGCTGGTCGGCGGCGCCCTCTCGGACCGCAAGGGCGTCAATGTCCCGGACGTGGCGCTGCCCATCCCCGCCCTGACGCAGAAGGACCGGGAGGACCTGGCCTTCGTCCTCGACCGGGGGATCGAGTATATCGGCCTCTCCTTCGTCCAGCGGCCGGAGGATGTGGCGGAGGCCAAGGCGATCGCCGCCGGCCGCGCCCTCATCATGGTGAAGATGGAAAAGCCCCAGGCGGTCGAGAATCTCGACGCCATCCTGGCGCTGACCGATTGCGTCATGGTGGCGCGTGGCGATCTCGGCGTGGAGCTGCCGCCGGAGGAGGTGCCGCTCATCCAGAAGCGCATCGTCCGCGCCGCCCGCGCCCTGGGCAAGCCGGTGGTGGTCGCTACCCAGATGCTGGAGAGCATGATCGGCGCCCCGGCGCCGACGCGGGCCGAGGCGTCCGACGTGGCGACCGCCGTCTTCGACGGCGCCGATGCGGTGATGCTCTCGGCCGAGACCGCCGCCGGGCAATATCCCTTCGAGGCGGTGAACATGATGGACCGCATCGTGGCGCGGGTGGAGCAGGACCCGGGCTGGCGGTCGGTGACCGATGCCGGGCGGCCGGAGCCGGAGGCGACCAGCGCCGGCGCCATCTCGGCGGCCGCGGTGCAGGTGGCGCACACCATCAAGGCGCAGGTCATTGCGGCCTTCACCTCCACCGGCACCACCACCTTCCGCGTGGCCCGGGACCGGCCGGATTGCCCGATCCTCGGCCTGACGCCGTCCGAGGCCACGGCACGCCGCCTGGCGGT
Organism: Siccirubricoccus soli; assembly: GCF_024178315.1. GTDB lineage: Bacteria > Pseudomonadota > Alphaproteobacteria > Acetobacterales > Acetobacteraceae > Siccirubricoccus > Siccirubricoccus soli. Next base: position 29,221 of record NZ_JAMZIK010000091.1, read on the forward strand.
GGTGTGGGGGGTGCACTCGCTGGTGGTCAGCGAGATCCACTCCATGTCCGAGATGGTGAACCGCGCCCTGCGCGCCGCGCAGCAGGAAGGCTTCGCCAGCCAGGGGCAGGAGATCGTGGTGACGGCGGGCGTACCCTTCGGCACGGCGGGCACCACGAATTCCCTCCGGGTGGCGATGGTGAAGTAGGGCGCGCGCCTATTGCATCTCGATGCCGGCGGCCTTGATCGCCGCGGCGTTGCGCTCGATGTCCTCCGCGATGCGGGCGCGGAAGCGCGCCGGGTCGAGCACGAAGATGTCGCCCTGCGCCAGCAGCGGCGGGCGCGCCGTGGGCGATTCCGCCACCGCTTCCATCATTGCGTAGAGGCGCTGCACCAACTCTGGCGGCGTGCCGGCGGGGGCGACCAGCCCGTTCCAGAAGACCGCGCTGAACTCCGGGTAGCCGGCCTCCTTCACCGTCGGCACCTCCGGCAGCTCGCGCCAGCGGGCGTCGCCGGTGGTGGCCAGCGCCAGGAAGGTGCCGGCCTGGAGCAGGGGCCCGGCGGTCGTCGGCGTGTCCAGCAGCACGTCCACCTCGCCGGCCACCAGGGCATTGGTCGCCAGGGAGGAGCCGCGATAGGGCACGTGCAGCATCTGCGCCCCGGCCGCCGCCAGGAGCTGCTCCATATGCAGGTGCTGCAGGTTGCCGACACCGGCCGAGGCATAGCTGATCCGCCCCGGCTGGCGCCGCGCCAGCGCGACCAGCTCCGCCAGGCTGCGCACGCCCTGGGTGCGCGGGTTGCGCGGGTTGATCACCAGGATGAAGGGGCTGATGGTGATCGTGGCGATGGGCAGCAGATCGCGCAGCGGGTGGTAGCGCGTGTCGCGATAGAGCAGGTGGTTCACCGTCATGGTGCTGGTGTTGCTGACCAGCAGCGCATGGCCGTCCGTCGCCGCGGCGACGAAGGCCGCGCCGAGGGAGCCATTCGCGCCGGTGCGGTTCTCCACCAGGACCGGCTGGGGCAGGCGGGTACGGAAGTCCTCGGCCAGGATGCGGGCGCAGATATCGGTGGAGCCGCCGGCGGGATAGCCGACGATCAGCCGCACCGGGCGGTTCGGCCAGGCCGCCGCCTCATTCTGCGCCAGGCCGGGCTGCGCCAGCGCGGCGAGTGCGGCGGCGCCCAGGGCGCGCCGGCCGGGGAATGCCTGCATGGATGATCCTCCCTCCCATGCCGCTCCTGCCGGGCGGCCTTGGCAGGGATCAGACCAGCTTCGGCGCGGAGCGTCCAGCAGACGCGGCCGGAGCCGCGGGCCCCGGATGCGAGGGGCCCTCGCCTCGCCTCAGAAGCGCAGGAACATCCCGGCGAACATCCCGGCCAGCAGGTTGAGGAGGAAGCCGATGACGATGACCGCGGCGGTGAAGGCCAGCCGCCGGTCCTCCGGCACGCCCACCACCACCGGCACGCCCTTCCAGAAGATGTAGAGGCTGTAGAGGCCGAGCAGCCCGAGCACGGCGAGCGGCGGCAGCAGGGCGAAGATTCCGGCCACCCAGGCCGCGGTGGGCGCATAGACGGCGAGCTTCATGGCGGAGACCTCGTCCCCCCGCCCGCCGAAGCGCGGCGCCATCGCCTCGATGATCTTGCCCCAGACCCATACCCCGGCGAGGCCCAGCACATAGCCGGCAATGGCATTCAGCAGCAGGGAAATGGGGCTGAAGACCACGCCCAGCCCGCCCACCATGCCGCCCAGCATGCGGGCGAAGAGCAGGGAGCCGATGAAGCCCGCCACCGCCGGGATCGCCGAGAGCGGCACGGCGTAGCTCATGAACAGGCTCTTCGTATCGGCCGGCTCCGCCGCGATGACGGCCCATTCCGCCGCCGGGCGCGTGATCAGCCCCTTGGCGCGTGCGACGATATCCATCCGGCCCCGATTCTCCCATTCCTGGCCGGGGCAATCTGCGCGAGCCGGGACGCGGATGGCAACATTCGTCGCCGCCTCCCGCAACGAATCGACAGGGCGCCGGGGTCAGCCCTTGCCCGCCCCGGCCCTCTCCTTCGCCAGCAGCGCCCGCTTGCGCGGCACGCCCCAGCGATAGCCGGTCAGGTCGCCATCCCGGCCGATGACACGGTGGCAGGGCACCGCCAGCGAGACGTGATTCTGCGCGCAGGCCCGTGCCACCGCCCGCACCGCGCGAGGGGCGCCGATCGCCTCGGCCATCTGGGAATAGGTGCGGGTCTCGCCGAAGGGAATCGCCTGCAGCGCCTCCCACACCCGGCGCTGGAAGGCGGTGCCGCGCAGGTCGAGCGGCAGGGCAAGCGCGGCCTTCGGCTCCTCGAGGAAGGCGATCACCTCGCGCACCGCCTCGGCCAGGGAGTCGGGCGCTGCCTCCACCCGGGCTCCCGGGAAGCGCTGGCGGAGATCGCCCTCCAGCGCCTCGAAATCCTCGGCGAAGCCGATGAAGCAGACGCCCTTCTCGGTGGCGCCCACCATCAGCGGGCCAAGGGCACTCATCGCCGTGGCGGTGCGGATCACCTCCCCTGCCCCGCCGCGGCGGGCGGCGCCGGGGGTCATGCCCAGCACCTGGCCGGGCGCGCCATAGACGCGGCTTTCGCTGCCATAGCCGGCGCCGGCGACGGCTTCGGCGACCCGGTCGCCGGCGGCGAGCGCCGCCTGCAGCCTGCGGGCCTTCACGGATTGGCCGTAGGAATGTGGGGTCACGCCAGTGATCTCCTTGAACAGCCGGAGGAAATGGTGCCGGGCATAGCCGGCGCGGTCGGCCAGGGCGGCCAGGCTCGGCAGGCTCTCGCTCGCCTCGATCAGGTCGCAGGCGGCGCGGATGGCGGCGGCGTGCAGCGCCGCGCGCTCCCCCTTCGGGTCGCAGCGCCGGCAGGCACGGAAGCCGGCCGCCTCGGCGGCGGCGGCATCGGGGAAGAAGCGGGTATTGCGGCGGAGCGGGGGACGGGAGGGGCAGCCGGGGCGGCAGAACACCCCCTGCGTCGTCACCGCATAGAGGAAGGCCCCGCAGGCGGGGCTGGGGTCGCGGGCCAGGACGGCGTCCCAGCGGGCGGCATCGGGGTCGGGCATGGGATGCATGTCGGGCATGGCCACAAGATGGGCCGTGGCCGCGCCCGGGGCCATCCGCGGGTTGCCCTCACATCATGCCGGCCCAGGGGGGCCGGGGCCAGCGGCCTCAGCGCATGCGGGTGAGAGCGGCCGCCGCGGCGACGAGGCCGAAGGCCCAGGGCAGCATGGTGAGAATTTCCGACACTTGGCCTCCCTCCGGCGGCAGCGGAATGCTGCGATCCTTACGAGGATACCAAGGGATACCTTACCGGCACGTCATTTAAGCGGATGGCCGGGTTGCGTCCGTTGCATGACACGGACGCCATCCTATGCGAGTGCAAAACGATCAGAGCGCCTCGCCCTCGGCCTTGCGCTGCAATTCCCGCAGCTTCTCCGCCCCGCCCGGGGTCTTCGGGCTGATCTCCAGCGCGGCGCGCAGGCTGCGCAGCGCGCCCTCCGCATCCCCGGCGGCCTCCTGCGCCGCGGCCAGGGTTTCCAGCGCCGCCCAGTGTCGCGGTTCCAGCCGCAGCACCTCTCGCAGGTCGCGTACCGCGGCCGGGATGTCGCCGGCGCGGAGATAGGCCTGGGCGCGCAGATGCCAGGCCTCGGCGAATTCCGGGGAGAGGGTGATGGCGGCGTCGAAATCCTCCAGCGCCTCCTCGGGCAACTGCGCCTCCAAGTTCCGGGCGCCGCGGCGCAGCAGCAGGGTGACGGCAGGGGAGGCGGCCTGGGCCCAGAGCTGGCGGATGCGGGTTTCCACCAGCGCGGCGCCGGCCTCGTCCGGGGCGCTGCGCAACGCCTCGAAGGCGCGGTCGAGCTCGGCCTTGCGCGCCTCCGCGCCGCGGGCGGACGGCGGGGCTGTCTGGGCCAGGGCGGCCAGGGGCAGCAGCAGGAATGGCAGGACGAGGAGGGGGCGCATGGTGCCACCCTCCGCCCGCGGCGGCAGGCTTGGCAAGCGGCATGGGCCGCGCCCGGGCTTGGGTGCGAGCGTGCGGTTGCATTGTCGGGTCCGAAACCCGGACCGGGGTCCGGGGCCAAGTCCCGGCCCCGGCGGGGTTGGCGGCGCTGCCGCCAACGGGCAGAGCCCCTGGCCTTCACCCCCGCCCCAGCCGCAGCCCCGCCTTCTCCACGATGCCCTTGAACTTGGCGACCTCCGCCAGGAGGAAATCCCGGCTGCTGGCCGGGGTGCTGGGCGCCGCCGGGTCCACCCCGGCCGCCGCCATCCGCTCCGCCGCCGCCGGCTCGGCCAGCACCGCATTCGCCGCGGCCGAGAGCTGCGCCGCCAGGGGCTCCGGCAGGCCGCGCGGCGCCACGAGCAGGTTCCAGGTGGTGATCTCGAAGCCGCTCAGCCCCACCTCGTCCAGCGACGGGATGTCGGGGAAGAGCGGATGCCGCCGCAGGGAGGACACCGCCAGCCCGCGCGACAGCCCGTCCCGGATATGCGGAGCGGTGGAGGCCAGCACTTCCAGCGAGTAGTCCACCTCGCCCTTGGCCAGCGCCTCCATCACCGCGGAGCCGCCGCGATAGGGCACGTGCTCCGCCCGCAACCCGCCATAGGCGACCTTGATCGCCTCCCCGGTGAGGTGGCCGATGCCCCCTGCCCCGCTGGTCGCCCAGCTGTAGTGGCCAGGCCTGGCCTTCACCGCCTCCAGCAGCTCCTGCGCGCTGCGGAAGGGCGATTGCGCCGGCACCACCAGCACGATGGGCCCGCCGCCGATGACCGCGATCTGGGTGAAATCCGCCACCGGGTCGTAGGGCGTCTGCTGCGGCAGGGCGGCCGGGTTGGTGCCGAGGGCGGAGGCCGAGGCGAGCAGCAGGGTGTAGCCATCCGCCGGGCGGTGCCGCACCCATTCGCTGCCGACCGAGCCGCCGGCCCCGGCCCGGTTCTCCACCACGATGCGCGCCTGCGGGCCGAGCTTCGCCGACATCCGCTCCGCCAGGATGCGGGCGGCAATGTCGGTGGAGCCGCCGGCAAGGAAGGGCACCACCAGGGTGATGGTCCGGTCGGGATAGGTCTGGGCGAAGGCCGGCGCGGCAAGGCTGGCGGCGAGCATGGGCAGGGCGCGGCGGGCGAGGCGGGGCATGGCACGTCTCCTTGGCGGCGCCGAGATGCCCCGGCCCGGCCGGCCATGCAACTCGCGACCATCGCGCGGCCATAGCGTTCGCCTGCCGACATTCCGAAGCCAGCGGAGGCGACGACCATGAAGGAGCCGAAGCCCAGCCCTCTCCTGCTCGGTGCCCTGGCGGCCGGCGGCCTGCTGCTGGCGGCCTTCAACCGCGAGGCACGGCCGCCTGCGGAGGCGGCCCGGCCGCGGCGTGCCGCGCCGCGGGCGGAGAAGGATGCCGGTCGCTCCCACCGCGCCCGTCATCGCCACGGGGACCGTGCCCGCGGCGGCGGCAGCCATGGCCGCGACGCGACCCGGCCCGAGGAGATCCCGCCACGCGGCTGGTGGGCGATCGCGAAGCGGACGGTCTCCCAGGTCTCCGACGACCGGGTGCTGACCGAGGCGGCGGGCGTCACCTTCTATGCCCTGCTCGCGCTCTTCCCCGCCCTCGCCGCGCTGGTCTCGCTCTACGGGCTCTTCGCCGATCCGGCGACGATCAGCGAGCATCTCGGCGCCGTCGGCTCCGTCGTGCCGGGCGGCGGCATGGAGATCATCGAGGAGCAGGTGAAGCGCATCACGGCGAAGGGCGAGGGCACGCTCGGCTTCGGCGCGCTGATCGGCCTCGCCACCTCGCTCTGGTCTTCCAACCAGGCGATGAAGGCGATCGTGGATGCGTTGAACGTGGTCTATGAGGAGAAGGAGAAACGCAGCTTCTTCCGCCGCCTCCTGGTGACCATGACCTTCACCCTGGCGGGCATCCTGTTCATCCTGCTCGCCATGGCGGCGGTGGTGGTGCTGCCGGTCGCCCTCGCCTTCATCGGCCTGGACGGGGTGCTGGAGACGGTGCTGCGCCTGGCGCGCTGGCCGGTGCTGCTGCTGGCGGTGGGCCTCTTCCTCGCCTGCCTCTACCGCTACGGGCCGAGCCGGGAGCGGGCGCAATGGCGCTGGGTGAGCTGGGGCAGCGCCTTCGCCTCCCTCGCCTGGCTGGTCTTCTCCCTGGGCTTCTCCTGGTACGTCACGAATTTCGGCAGCTACAACGAGACCTATGGCTCGCTCGGCGCCGTCATCGGCTTCATGACCTGGATCTGGCTCTCCGCCACCGTCGTGCTGGTGGGGGCGGAGCTGGATGCGGAGATGGAGCACCAGACGGCGCGTGACACGACGACGGGGCCGGAGCGGCCGATGGGCACCCGCGGCGCGCGCATGGCGGATGAGGTGGCGAGCTAGGCGAGGCGGCGCCGGAAGGCCGGGCGCCGCGCCCTGGGCGCCACACGGGAGCGTCCGGCGCCGGCGTTGGGAATGCGACCCCCAAGAAGCCGCTGCGCGGCTATGCGAGGGCGTGCGCCGCGGACTGTCCAAGGTTTCAAGGCTTCACAAGCCTTCCGTGGCATGGCCGCGGAAGGACGCAGGGCAGCAGCTTTGCCAGGCGCGGTTGGCAGCCCGCCACCGCGACCAGCGCGGTGGGACCCCGAACACGATACGCGGGCATGGGAGGCGCGGCAGCCGCTGCCTCCCGCCCGGCCTCCTCGCCGCGGCGCGGGAGGTGCCGCCAGCCCTGCGGGCTAGAGCAAATTCCGATCAGATGGAAGCATCTGATCGGAGGTATTTGCTCGCTATAACAACAACCTAGAGCGGGCTCCGTGAGCCAGTGCGAACGGAAACCGCTCTAGCGCTCCGGCACCCGCAGCACGACGCCCGGCCGCACCGCGTCCGGCCCGCTCAACATCGGCTGGTTGGCCTCCAGGATCGCCACGGCGCGACGCGCATCGCCGTAATGCCGCGCGGCAATCGCTTCCAGCGTCTCGCCCGGCGCCACGGTGTGGAACAGGCTGCCGCCGGCCCCGAAGCGCTCCCCGGGCTCCGGCTGCGCCGCATGCACCGTCTCCTCCGCCGCCGCCGTACTGGCGCTGCCGGCGGGCAGGCGGGCGAAGCTGCCGAGGCTCTCCAGCAGGCTGGGCGTGTGCCGCGGCGCCAGCCGGTCATCCACCGCCGCGATCCCCGGCATGTTGCCGGCGGCCAGCACCAGGCGCTCCCGCGCCTCACCATCCGCCACCTCGCCCTCCAGCGTCAGGCAATCCCCCTTCAACCGGGCAGAGATACCCTGATGCGGCAGGCCGAGCGCCGCGAAGCGCGCCAGCACGGCTTCGGTGGAGGGCAGGGCGCCGGCCGGGCCGATGCCGGCCTCGGCGGGGAAGAGGTAGCGGGGCATGGCATTCTCCCTTTCCGGGGGCGAACGTCCTGCCCCGCGGGGCGGTTGCGCCCGGCCGGGCGCCGCACCACCCTCTCTCCCATGGATGCGAAGCTGCTGGTCCAGCCGGACCCCGCCGACCCCCGCCTGACCCGCCGCGTGACCGGGCTGGACCACACCGGCGCGCGCATCGAGGCGAGCGTGACGGTGGAGCGGCCGCTGACGCTCTACCTGAACGGGCAGGAGATCGTCACCATGATGACGATCCTCGACCGGCCGGAGGATCTGGCGCTGGGCTACCTGCTGAACCAGGGCATGCTGCGGCCGGACGACCGGGTCACGGCGGTCGAGTACGACGACGATCTGCAGGTGGTGGTGGTGCGCACCGAGCGCCGCACCGACTTCGAAGAGAAGCTGAAGAAGAAGACCCTGACCAGCGGCTGCGCCCAGGGCACCGCCTTCGGCGACCTGATGGAGGATTTCTCCGCGGCGCGGCTGCCGGCCTCGGCCGAGATCCGAACGAGCTGGCTCTACCGGCTGCTGCACCGGATCAACACCCTGCCGACGCTCTACCTGGAAGCCGGCGCCATCCATGGCTGTGCGCTGTGCGAGCGCGACCGGCCGCTGGTCTATATGGAGGATGTCGGCCGGCACAACGCGGTGGACAAGATCGCGGGCTGGATGTTCCGCAGCGGCACGCTTGGCGGCGACAAGATCTTCTACACCACCGGGCGGCTGACCTCGGAGATGGTGATCAAGACGGTGCGGATGGGCATCCCCATCCTGGTCTCGCGCAGCGGCTTCACCGCCTGGGGGGTGGAGCTGGCGCGAGAGGTGGGGGTGACGCTCATCGGGCGGTGCAAGGGCAAGCGGTTCACCGCGCTCTCGGGCGAGGCGCGGATCGTCTTCGACGCGGACCTGACCTATGTCGAGGAGGAGAGCGCGAAGCACTGGCGGAAGAACAGCCGGGAGGCGGAGGGGGCGTGAGCGCGCCCGGATGCGCCGAGTGTCGCGGGGTGGCAGGGCCGGCCTCAAGGACGCTCTGCGCCGCCTGCGGCCATCCTTGACCCCGGCCCCGCCACCCCGCGCTGCGAATGCATGGCCGGGACGGAGGAACGGCGCCTTTGACCGAAGCTAGGAACCAAGGCTTGCTGGGCGTGGTGCTGGCCGGCGGGCTGGCGCGGCGCATGGGGGGTGGGGACAAGCCGCTGCGGAGGCTGGCAGGCCGGCCGCTGCTGGCGCATGTCCTGGAACGGCTGACGCCGCAGGTGGCGGAGGTGGTGCTGAACGCCAATGGCGATCCGGCGCGCTTCGCGGCCTTCGGGCTGACGGTGCTGGCGGACCCGCTGCCGGACTACCCCGGGCCGCTGGCCGGGGTGCTGGCGGCGCTGGACTGGGCGGCGGCGCACCGGCCGGGGATGGCGACGGTGCTCTCCGTGCCGGGGGACGGGCCCTTCCTGCCGCCGGACCTGGCAGCGCGGCTGGAAGCGGCCCGGCAGGCGGCAGGCGTGCCCATGGCCTGCGCCGCCTCCGGCGGCTGGATGCACCCGCCCATCGGCCTCTGGCCCGTCGCGCTGCGGGGGGAGTTGCGGGCGGCGCTGCTGGCGGGCGAGCGCAAGATCGACCGTTGGACCGCCCGCTTCGGCTGCGCCACGGCGGAATGGCCGGCGGTGCCGCTGGACCCCTTCTTCAACGCCAATACGGCGGAGGAGCTGGCGGCAGCGGAAACGGCCTTGCAACGGGCCGGCCGCGCACCCATAGGCTGAACGGACCCGCATCCGACAGGGAGTTCCGCCGTGAAAGCCGTCCTCACCGGCATCGTCCTCGCCATCCTGCTGGCCGGTGCCGCCGCCTTCGTGCTGGACACCGAATTCCAGCAGACCGCGGAGGAGCATTTCCGGACCGAGAGCGTCAGGCTGTAGGCCCGGAGCCGCCGCGCGGCTTCCCGGGGGCCGGCCCAGCAAGGCCACGCCAGGGCGCCGCACGCCATCAGGGACGGGGACCGGCGGCTGGGGGGCCCCTTGCCGCCGAGGCGGCTTGGGCGCAGCCTGGGCGGGCATGCTTTCCTTCTTTCGTCGCAATTCCAGCGCCGTCATCATCGGCGCCATCGGCCTGCTGGCCGGCGCCCTGGTCCATCAGCTCCGCGGCCCTGCCGCCTTCCGCCACGCCCTCGGCAATGCCGCCGACCTCTTCCTGGTGATCCTGCCGGCCATGCTGGCGGGGCTGTTGCTGGCGGGCAGCCTGAAGCAGCTCGTCCCCACCGGCGTGCTGGCCAGGTGGATGGGCGCCGAGAGCGGGATGCGCGGGCTGCTGCTGGCCACGGTTGCCGGCATGGCCATGCCGGGCGGGCCGATGGCCGCCTTCCCCCTGGTGCTGGTGCTGGCCCAGGGCGGGGCGGACCGGGGTGCCCTCATCGCCTTCATCGTCGCCTGGGCGCTGAACGGGCTGCAACGGGTGCTGGTCTGGGAGGTGCCGCTGCTCGGTGCGGATTTCGCCCTGCTGCGCTTCCTCTGCGGCCTGCCCCTGCCCTTCATCGCCGGCGTCCTGGCGCGGCGGGTGCCGATCCGCTGGTCGCCGCCCGGGGCGGGCCCGGCATGACGCCGGGGCAGATCCTCCTCATCGCCGTGGCGCTGATCGCCTTCGGCCTCACCCTGCGGCGCGGCCTGCCGACGGCGCAGCGCGCGCTCAGGGAAACCGGTCAGACGGTGGTCCGGGTCCTGCCGCTGCTGGCGCTCGCCCTGCCCATGGCGGCCTTCCTGGCAGAGCTGATCCCGGCCGATATCGGCAGCGGGCTGCTGGGGCCGGAGAGCGGGCTGACGGGACTCGTCATCGCCTCCTTCGCCGGCGGCTTCATCCCGGGCGGGCCCTTCGTCTCCTTCCCCCTGGTGCTCACCTTCATCAAGGCGGGCGCGGGCGGGCCGCAGGTGGTGGCGCTGGTCTCCGGCTGGGCGATCCTCGGCTTCCATCGGGTGATCGCCTGGGAATGGCCGGTGCTGGGGCCGCGCTTCATCCTCATCCGGCTGATCGCCTCCATCGCGCTGCCGGTGCTGGCCGGGCTGCTGGCGGAGCTGCTGCTGCCGAGCTTCCCGCACGCGCTGGCCAGGCCGTAGATCGCCGATTAGAGCAGATCGCCGTAGGGCGGCATCGCGCGAAGGCGTGAATCTACTCTGCAAACACAGGCTTAGAGCGTTTTCGGTGAACGCATGTAAACCGAAAACGCTCTAGGCCCAGACGCAGCCTGCCGCCCTGCACAGGGCAGGCTGTGCGAACCTCCAGAGCAGATCGCCGCAGGGCGCCATTGCCCGAAGGCGTGAACCTGCTCTGCAAACACAGGCGTAGAGCGTTTTCGGGGAACGCATGCGAGCCGAAAATGCTCCAATGCCGCGCAATTCCACTCACGCCGGCAGGGCGGCGCCGCGGTTTCGCCGGGCGTTACGCCGCCCGGAACAGCAGGCTGGCATTGGTCCCGCCGAAGCCGAAGCTGTTCGACAGCGCCGCCCGGATCGGCCTCTCCTGCGCCACCCAGGCCACGCGGTCGATCGGACTCTCGCGGCTCGGCGCATCCAGGTTCAGCGTCGGCGGCGCCACGCCGTCGCGGATCGCCAGCACGCAGAAGATCGCCTCCGCCGCCCCCGCCGCGCCCAGCATGTGGCCGGTCGCGGATTTGGTGGAGGACATGGCCAGCTCCCGCGCCGCCTCGCCCCACAGGCGCTCCACCGCTTCCAGCTCCAGATCGTCGCCGAGCGGGGTGGAGGTGCCGTGCGCATTCACATAGCCCACCTGCTCCGGCGCCAGCCCCGCCTGGCGCAGCGCGGCGCGCATGGCGCGCTCGGCGCCCGCATGGCCCGCGGCGGGGGCGGTGACGTGATGCGCGTCGCCGGACATGCCGTAGCCGGCGATCTCGGCATGGATGCGCGCGCCGCGACGCCGGGCATGGTCGAGGGATTCGAGCAGGACCATCCCCGCCCCCTCCCCCATCACGAAGCCGTCCCGCTCCCGGTCCCAGGGACGGGAGGCGCGGGCGGGCGTGTCGTTGAAGCCGGTGGAGAGCGCCCGCGCCGCGGCGAAACCGGCGATGCCGAGCTCGCTGATGGCGGCATCCACGCCGCCAGCCAGCATCACCTCCGCCTCCCCGCAGGCGATCAGCCGCGCTGCATCGCCCAGCGCATGCGCGCCGGAGGAGCAGGCGGTGGAGACGGCGCGGCGCGGGCCGAGGAAGGCGAAGGCCTCGGCGAGCTGGGCGGCGAGCTGGTGGATCAGCGCGCCGGGCAGCACCCCTTGCGGGTGCCGCCGCGCGATGCCGTTCTGCAGCCGCTGCGCGCCCTCATGGATGGCATCGAGGGCGCCGCAGCCGGAGCCGATGGAGACGCCGGTGGCTTCCATCGCCGCTTCCTCGGCGGGCGCCCAGCCGGCATCCGCCAGCGCCTGGCGGGCGGCGAGCAGGGCGAGCTGCCCGGCCCGGTCGGCGCGGTCCGGCGCCTGGCGGCCGGGCAGGTCCGACCAGACGCCCGGCGGCACCTGGCCGGCGACGCGGCAGGGCAGGCCATCCGCGTTGCAGGCCGTCAGGCTGCCGATGCCGGTCTGCGATTCCAGCAGCCGGCGCCACACCGGCTCGATCCCCTGGCCGAGCGGGCAGACGATCCCCATGCCAGTGATGACGACTCGCCGCATGCCGGTTTCCCATCCCTCGCCCGGGGGGTGTGACGGAGCGGCGCTTGGCGGAACAGTGAAGCTTTGGGGAAAGCCGTCTGACCGGACGGCGACACGGCGATGGCGTGCGGCGTCCGACGGCTCGGAAAGCTCACACCGGGGTCCGGGGGCTGGTCGTTGCCGGCAGTGCCGCCCCCCCGGCGGGTGTGCAGAGGGCAGCGCCCTCTGCCGGCCCGGGGCGGAGCCCCGATCACTCCCCGCGGAACTGCGGTGGCCGCTTGTCGCGGAACGCCGCCACGCCTTCCTTGAAATCCTCCGATTCGCGGATCTTCGTCAGCCGCTGCAGCTGCAGCGCCCATTGCTCGGAAGGGCCGCGCGGCAGGATGTCGTCCAGCACCATGCGCTTGATGGCGCCGGTGACAAGCGGCGCGAAGCCGGCGATCTCCTGCCCCCATTCGATCGCGCGGGCCAACGCCCCGCCTTCCTCCACCACCTCGTTCACCAGCCCCACGCGCTCCGACTTCGCCGCGTCGAAGGTGCGGCAGAGCAGCATCAGCTCCATGGCGAATTTATGCGGGATGCGGGAGGGGAGCGCGGCGATCATGCCGCCGGTCAGGCCGAGCTTCGCCTCGGGGTAGTAGAACTTCGCGCGGGCGCCGCAGACGGCGAGGTCCGCCATCATCGCCAGCACCAGCGCGCCGCCGATGCACCAGCCCTCCACCGCGCAGATCAGCGGCTTGTCGGTCTGCCAGCCGACATTGGGCACGGCGCGCCACAGCTCCGGCGGCGCGGTCACGTCGGCGCCGAAGGAGAAGGCCTTGCTGCCGCTGCCGGTCAGCACCGCGACGCGCTGCCCGGAGGCGGCGAACTCGGTCATCGCCGCCTGCACCTCCTCGGCCATGGTCCTGGTGATGGCATTGCCCTTGTCCGGCCGGTTGAGCGCCACCACGCGCACCGTGCCCTCGTCCCACACCTTGATGTCGCTGTAGCTCATTCGGCCCTTGCTCCCGTCCGCCGTACCATGTCGCCAAAGATCGCCCGGTCCTGCGCGATGCGCTGGGCGAAGGCCTCCCCCGCTTCCAGCCGTGGCCGCAGCCCGACCGGCGCCATCGCCCGCGCCACCTCCGGCAGGGCCAGCACGGGCCCGAGCGCCGCGACCAGCCGGTCCACCACCTCGACCGGCAGGCCGGCGGGGCCGGCCAGGCCGAAGAAGGAAATGCCGCCCTGGCCGAACAGGCCCAGCTCGCGCAGCGTCGGCAGCTCCGGCAGCTCCGGGCTGCGCGTCTCGCCGGTGGTGGCCAGGCCGATGACGCGGCCATCCTTCACCGCCGGAATCGCCACAGGGTCGAATTGCAGCTCCACCTCGCCGGCGAGCAGCGCGGTGAAGGCGGGGGCGGAGCCGCGATAGGGCACGTGCTCCAGCCTGATGCCGGCGGCATCCGCGAAGATCTCGCCGGTCATCTGGGTGATGGTGCCGTTGCCGGCGCTGCTGAAGCGCAGCTTGCCCGGGTTGGCCCGGGCATAGGCGAGGAATTCCGGCATGGTGCGAACCGGCACGCGGGGGTGCATGGCCATCACCCCATCCGAGGCGGCGAGCATGGCGATGGGGGTGAAATCCTTCGCCGGGTCGTAGGGCAGGCGCATCATGTGCGGGCTGATGGTCAGCACCGCGGTCGGCCAGACCAGCAGGGTGTAGCCATCCGGCTTCGCCGGGGCGACCGCGGCCGCGCCGATGGAGCCGCCGGCGCCGCCCCGGTTCTCGATGACGATGTTCTGGCCGAGCGCGGCAGAGAGCGGAAGCTGGATGGGCCGCGCGACATTGTCCGAGGAGCCGCCCGGCGGGTAGGGCACGATCAGGGTGACGGGCCGGCTGGGCCAGGCGGTTTGCGCCCGTGCCAGGGCGGGCAGGGCCAGGGGGGACAGGGCCAGGGCGGCGAGCAAGGGGCGGCGGGCAATCCTCATGGGCTCTCTCCCCCGATGGTGGCGCGCGCATCCACCGCCACCGCCCCGCGCCCGGCGGCGCGCAGCAGCAGCGGGTTCAGGTCCATCTCGATCAGCCGCGGCCCGAGATCGGCGGCGAGCCAGGAGAGCCGGACCAGCGCCTCCACCGCCGCCCGCACATCCAATGCAGGGCGGCCGCGCACGCCGTCCAGCACCGGCCACAGGGCGAGCCGGCGCAGCATCGCCGCGGCATCCTCGGGCCGCAGCGGGGCAGGCATGAGCTGGACGTCGCGCAGCAGTTCCACCAGCACGCCG
>NZ_JAMZIK010000092.1 GCF_024178315.1 Siccirubricoccus soli
GACCGCGGCCGCGCCGATGGAGCCGCCGGCGCCGCCCCGGTTCTCGATGACGATGTTCTGGCCGAGCGCGGCAGAGAGCGGAAGCTGGATGGGCCGCGCGACATTGTCCGAGGAGCCGCCCGGCGGGTAGGGCACGATCAGGGTGACGGGCCGGCTGGGCCAGGCGGTTTGCGCCCGTGCCAGGGCGGGCAGGGCCAGGGGGGACAGGGCCAGGGCGGCGAGCAAGGGGCGGCGGGCAATCCTCATGGGCTCTCTCCCCCGATGGTGGCGCGCGCATCCACCGCCACCGCCCCGCGCCCGGCGGCGCGCAGCAGCAGCGGGTTCAGGTCCATCTCGATCAGCCGCGGCCCGAGATCGGCGGCGAGCCAGGAGAGCCGGACCAGCGCCTCCACCGCCGCCCGCACATCCAATGCAGGGCGGCCGCGCACGCCGTCCAGCACCGGCCACAGGGCGAGCCGGCGCAGCATCGCCGCGGCATCCTCGGGCCGCAGCGGGGCAGGCATGAGCTGGACGTCGCGCAGCAGTTCCACCAGCACGCCGCCGGCGCCGACCAGCACCATGGGGCCGAAGCCCGGCTCCCAGCGGGCGCCGAGGATCAGCTCCGCCTCGCCGCGCGCCATCTCCTGCACCAGCACGCCCTCCAGCCGGATGTCGGGCAGGGCGGCATAGGCGGCGCGCAGGGCGGCGGCATTGGGCAGGTTCAGCTTCACGAGGCCGAGGTCGCTCTTGTGCACCACGGCGCGGCTGACGCCCTTCAGTACCACCGGGTAGCCGATGGCCTCGGCCGCCAGGATCGCCTCCTCCACCGAGCGGGCCAGGATGCCCCGGGTGACGGGGATGCCATAGGCGGCGGCGAGGGCCTTGGCTTCCGCCTCGGTCAGCGCGCCCGCCGGCAGGCGGGGCGGGTGGCCGATGCCAGGGGGACGGGCGGGTGGCGGCAGGGCGGCGCGGTCGCGGCCCTCGGCCTCCGCCTCCAGCGCCCGCAGCACGCCGAGTGCATCGGAAACGCGGTCGTAGAAGGGGAAATCCGCCTGGCGCAGCGCGTCCCGCGCGGCGTTCCCCACCTCCGCCGCCGTCATGACGAAGAGCACCGGCCGCCCGCCCTCCCGGCACAATCCGGGGAAGAGGGCGGCGCGGGCGGCCATGGCGGGCTGCGTCGTCATCGGCACCACCACGGCGCCGATATCCGGGTCGGCCAGGAAGGCGCGGACGCAGGCGGCGAGGCCTGCCTCGCTGGTGCCGTCGTCGAAGCTGCCGGTATCCAGCGGCAGGTGGACATGGCTCTCCGGCATCCAGCGGCGCATCTCGGCCCGCGTCGCCTCGCCCATCTCGGCCAGGCGCAGCCCGGCGGCGGGGAGCATGTCCGCCGTGGTGACGGTGGAGCCGCCGGAGGAGGCGACGACCGCCAGCCCCATCCCCGGTGCCGGCAAGCGCGGCAGCCGGTCCAGCGCATCGGCGGCCTGGACCATGACGGCCGGGTCCTCGCAGAGCACCGCGCCTTCCGCCCGGCAGAGCGCGGCGAAGGCGGCGTAGCTGCCGGCGAGGCTGGCGGTGTGGCTGCGCGCCGCCTGGGCGCCGGCGGCGCTGCGCCCGGCCTTCACGCAGAGCACCGGCTTGCCCGCGGCACGCGCCCGGCGCAGCAGCGGGCCGAATCGGGCGGGATCCTTCAGCCCCTCGATGTAGAGGGCGATGACGCGCGTCGCCGGGTCCTCGACCAGATACTCCAGGAAATCGCAGAGCTCGAGATCCGCCTGGTTGCCGACCGAGATGCAGCGGCTGAACCCCGCGCCGTGATGCAGGCCGATGGAGACCAGCGTGCCCATCAGCGCGCCGGACTGGCTGACCATGCCGATGCCGCCGGCCTTCACCTCCGCCGCCTCCAGCACCAGGGAGGAGGAGAGCATGGCGCGGTCGGTCATGTTGAAGATGCCGAGGCAATTCGGCCCAACCAGCCGCATCCCGGCATTGCGCGCCACGGCGAGGATCTGCGCCTCCAGCGCCGCGCCCTCCGGCCCCGCATCGGCCAGCTTGCCGGTGATGACGATGCAGGCGCCGACGCCGGCCGCGGCGCACTCCTCCACCTGCCGCAGCAGATGCGCGACGGGGACGGCGAGGATCGCCACATCCACTTGGCCGGCGGCGCCGATGCTGGGGAAGGCGGGCAGGCCGCGGATGCTGGCGCGGTTCGGGTTGATCGGCACCAGGCGGCCAGGGAAGCCGTGCTTGATGAGGTAGTGGATGACCCGGCCGCCGAACTTGCCCACGTCATCCGAGGCGCCGATGACGGCGACGGAATGCGGGCTGACGATTCGCGCAAGCGTCAGGCGAGTTTCGACCATTGAACGTTTCCTTATGGCCGCAGCAGACAACCTCCCGCCGCTGTCGTCCAGCCCCCGGGGGCGGAAGCGGTGCTGCGGCAGGGCGGAACGACCGGCGCTGCGACTCTGCTGCCGCGGTGCGCGCCGTGATGCGAGGTTGCGATGGCGCGGCCGCCATGCGGCCGAGCCTGCCCGGGCCGGCGCCGCGCACCGGGCGTCCGGGGCAGGTAACCCGCAGCGCGGACTATCAGGGCCCGGCGAAGCGTGCTAGCGGACCTGCATGCCCGATGGCGAACCGAACCGCCGGCGGCGCCCCGCGGCGCCGAAGGCCAGCCCCGATCCGGCCCCCTCCCGCGGCCGCATGTACAGCAGCGTGCTGGAGGTGGTGGGCGCCACCCCGCTGGTCCGCCTGCCGCGGCTGAAGGCGGCGGATGGGCTGGCGGCGGACCTCGCGCTGAAGCTGGAATTCTTCAACCCGCTCGGCTCGGTGAAGGACCGCATCGGGCTGGCCATGGTGGAGGCGGCGGAGCGCGCCGGGCTGATCGCCCCCGGCCGTTCCACCCTGGTCGAGCCGACCTCCGGCAATACCGGCATCGCGCTGGCCTTCGTCGCCGCCGCCAAGGGCTACCGCCTCATCGTCGTCATGCCGGATGGCGCCAGCGTGGAACGGCGCAAGATGATGCGGCTGATGGGGGCGGAGCTGGAGCTCACCCCCTCCCGCCGCGGCATGGCCGGGGCCATTGCGAAGGCGGAGGCGATCGTCGCCGCCACGCCCGGCGCCTGGATGCCGAAGCAGTTCGACAATCCCGCCAACCCGGACATCCACGCCACCACCACGGCGGAGGAGATTTGGACGGATACCGGCGGGCAGGTGGATGTCATCGTCGGCGGCATCGGCACGGGCGGGACGCTGACCGGCATCGCCCGGGCGCTGAAGCCGCGCCGGCCGGGCTTGCGCATCATCGGCGTGGAGCCGGCGGAAAGCGCCGTGCTCTCGGGCGACGAGCCGGGGCCGCACGGCATCCAGGGCATCGGGGCCGGGTTCAAGCCGGCGGTGCTGGACCTTGCCGTGATCGACCAGATGGTGCGGGTGGCGGAGCGCGACGCGATCGCCGCCGCGCGCCGCTGCGCGCGGGAGGAAGGGCTGCCGATCGGCATCTCCTCCGGCGCCGTGCTGCACGCCGCGCTCGGGGTGGCGCAGGAGAAGGGGCTGGAGGGCGGCCTCGTCGTCGGCATCGCGGCGAGCTTCGCCGAGCGCTACCTCTCCACCGAGCTCTTCGCCGGGCTGTAGGGCCTGCGACTACGGGCTGGTCCGGCAGGTCCGTGTCGCGGCGCCGGCCGGCAGGCGCGCCGGGGCCACCGGCCCGCGGTGCTTCGCCATCCCTCTTCCCGCCGGTCTCCGGAACAACGACCCGGCGCCGCGCCAAGCGGCCGGGGGGCGGCCCCATGGTGGTTTTGCGCGCCGCGGCCTATCTTCCGGGCCCTGACCTTGCTGGAGGATCCCGCCATGCCGCATGACGGCCATCACCACGAGCCGGATGGCAGCCACACCCCTTCGGATGGCTGGAAGCACACCGGCGTGCGCGTCATCCCGGGCGACCAGCTCGACAAGAACACGGCGCAGACCCCGGGCATGAACCGGGCGGCCGCGATCAATGCCGCCCGGGTCGGCGCGCAGAAGATCTGGGCCGGCACGGTGCATATCCACCCCAACGCCAAGACCGGCGCCCACCACCATGGGGAGCTGGAAAGCGTCATCTACATCGTCAGCGGCCGGGCTCGGATGCGCTGGGGCGAGAAGCTGGAATTCGTCGCGGAAGCCGGGCCGGGCGACTTCATCTTCGTGCCGCCCTTCGTGCCGCACCAGGAGATCAACGCCAGCACGGACGAGACCCTGCGCTGCGTGCTGGTCCGCTCTGACAACGAGGCGGTGGTGGTGAACCTCGACATCGAGCCGGTGGAGAAGCCGGAGGAAGTGCTGTGGATCGACCCGATCCATAAGACCGGCGGCGTCTGAGCCGCCGCGAGAACTACGAGGTCGTATCGGTGAAGGCCAGGCCGCCCGAGTCCAGGGCGGCCAGGATGGCGGTGACCATGGGCTTCATGTGGAAGCTCTCCTCCGGCATCACCGCCACCTCCCCCCCGGCCTCCCGCACCGCGGCCGCCACCACCGGGCCGACGGCAGCGATGCGGGTGCGGCGCAGCGCCGCCCGCAGCAGCGCCGGCTCGGCCAAGGCGGTCAGGCGGCGGAGCTGCGGGGTGCTGGTGAAGACGATGAGGTCGATCCGGCCATCGGCCATCTCCCGCAGCGTGGCCAGCACCCGGGCATCATCCTCCTTCGAGGCATAGGCGTAAGGCAGCACCGCATCCGGCGTGGCACCGGCAGCGCGGATCGCCTCCAGCAGGGGCGTGTTCGGGTTGTCCGGGTAGAGCTGGACGGCGATGCGGTGGCCCTTGAGGTCCAGCGTCTCCAACGCGGCGATGATGCCGGCGGTGGTGGGCGGCTCAGGCGCCAGGTCGGCCGAGAGGCCCTGGGCGCGCAGCCGGGCCACCGGCTTCGGCCCGCGGCAGATGCGCCGCACGCCGGCCAGGGCGGCGCGGAATTCTGCCTCGATCCCGGCGCGGGTGGCGACGCCGAGCAGGCGGGTCAGCCCCTCCCCGGTCAGCAGGATCAGCGCCTGCGGCGGGGCGGCGATGAAGCGGCGCAGCCAAGCCTCGATGGGCGCGGGGTCCGGGGCGTCGATGATCGCAACCAGGGGGCAGCGGATCGCCTCGGCGCCCTGGCGTTCCAGCATGCGGGCGAGGACTTCCATCTCCCGCGTTTCCGGCACCACCACGCGCATGCCGGACAAGGGGTCTGCCATGGGGTGCTCCTCTCGCCTGAACCGCAAGCCTAGCGCGGATGCCGCCCGAGCCGAACCTCCATCCGTCCCCTCCGTCGCCGGAGGCGCTTCAAGGCGCCTTCGACACCGTCGAAGGCGCCGATTCGCGAGGGCCATGGGGTGGTTTGCGCTTAAGGCGCGCTCGACGGTGTCGAGCGCGCAGGGCGCGTCCGGACGGAACCTTCAGCCGGCCCGATGTTGCGCCAACCGGCGCCGCCTGCGCTAGGCTCCCTGCCATGGCTCTCCCCCGCCGTGCCCTGCTGGCCCTGCCCTGGCTGCTGTCCGCCCCGGCCCGCGCCGCCCCGCGCCTCCGCATCGGCTCGAAGAACTTCACCGAGCAACTCGTGGTCGGCGAGCTCTACGCCCAGTCGCTGGAAGCCATGGGCGCCACGGTGGAACGGCGGCTGAACCTCGGCGGCACCGCCATCGCCCAGCAGGCGCTGACCAGCGACGAGATCGACCTCTACCCCGAATACACCGGCACCGGCCTCGGCGTGGTGCTGAAGGAGCCGCCGGAGGGCGATGCCGCGACCATCCTGGCCAAGGTCAGGGCCGGCTATGCCGAGCGCTTCGATCTGCGCTGGGTCGCTCCCTCCGGCATCGACAACGGCAACGCCCTGCTGGTGACGCCCGCCATGGCGCGGCGGCTGAACCTCGCCACCCTCTCCGACCTCGCCCGGGAGGCGCCGAAGCTGACCCTGGCGGCCGGCAACGAATTCGCCGACCGCGCCGACGGCCTGCCCGGGCTGCGCCGGGTCTATGGCATGGAATTCCGTCGCCTCCGGCAATTCGCCTCGCTCGGCCTGCGCTACGCCGCCCTGGCCCATGGCCAGGCGGATGTGGTGAATGCCTATGCGACGGATTGGCAGATCGCGGTCGGCGGCTATGTCACCCTGCGGGACGACCGCGCCCTCTGGCCGCCCTACCAGCTTTGCGCCGTGGTGCGCGGTGCCGCGCTGCGGGCAGCGCCGGAGATCGAGGCGCCCCTCGCCGCTGTCGGGCAAAAGCTGGACAATGCCACGATGCAGCGGCTGAACCGGGAAGTGGACCAGGATGGCGACGAGCCACGCGAAGTGGCGAGCCGCTTTCTCCATGCCCAGGGCCTCGTCTGATGCGCTGGACCAGCCGCAACCTCGACACCATCCTAGCCGCGACGGCGACGCATCTGGAACTGGTGCTGGCGGCGCTCGCCATCGCCCTGGCGCTGGCCCTGCCGCTCGGCCTACTGGCGGCGGGGCGGCCACGGCTGCGCGCCTGGCTGCTGGGCAGCGCCTCCCTGCTCTACAGCCTGCCCACCCTGGCGCTCTTCGCCCTGCTGGTGCCGGTGCTCGGCCTCGGCTTCGCCCCGGCGCTGCTG
>NZ_JAMZIK010000093.1 GCF_024178315.1 Siccirubricoccus soli
GCGGCGGGGCGGCCACGGCTGAGCGCCTGGCTGCTGGGCAGCGCCTCCCTGCTCTACAGCCTGCCCACCCTGGCGCTCTTCGCCCTGCTGGTGCCGGTGCTCGGCCTCGGCTGCGCCCCGGCGCTGCTGGCCCTCGTCACCTACGCCCTGCCGGTCCTGCTGCGGGCGCTGGTGGCCGGCCTCGCCAGCGTGCCGGCGCCGGTGAAGGAGGCGGCGACGGGCATGGGCCTCAGCCCCTGGCAGCGGCGCTGGCGGGTGGAGCTGCCGCTGGCCCTGCCCGCCCTGCTCGGCGGGCTGCGGGTCGCCTCGGTCACCCTGGTCTCCGCCGCGACGGTCGCCGCCTATATCAGCGCCGGCGGGCTCGGCACGCTGATCCTGACCGGGCTGGACCAGGGGCATACGGAGAAGATCCTGGTCGGTGCCGGGCTGGTCGCCGCCATGGCCCTGCTGCTGGACCAGGCGCTGGGCGCGGTGCAGCGCCGCCTGCCGGCGGTCGGCTGATGCAGGCGCTGGGCGAGGCGTCCTCCTGGCTACGGGCCAACCCGGCGATCTTCGCCGGGGCGGTGGGGGAGCATCTGCTGCTGTCCTTTGTGGGGCTTGCCCTCGGCATCGCGGTGGCGCTGCCGCTGGGGCTGGCGGTGGCGCACCGGCCGCGCTTGGCGGAACTCGCCATCACCCTGGCGGGCGCCCTTCGCACCCTGCCGAGCCTTGCCGTGCTGGCGGCGCTGCTGCCGCTGCTGGGGGTGGGCTTCACCCCCTCCGTCATCGCGCTGGCGCTGCTGGCCCTGCCGCCGGTGCTGGTGAACCTCGTGGTCGGGCTGCAGGGCGCCGATCCGGCGGCGGTGGCGGCGGCAAAGGGGCTGGGGATGACGCCGGGCCAAGTGCTGCGCCGGGTGGAGCTGCCGCTCGCCCTGCCCCTGCTCTTCGCCGGGCTGCGCATCGCCGCGGTGCAGGTGGTCTCCGCCGCGGCGCTGGCCACCTTCATCGGCGGCGGCGGGCTGGGCGACCTGGTCACCCAGGGGCTCGCCCTGTTGGATACCGGGCGGATGCTACTGGGGGCGGTGGCGATCGCGGCGCTGGCGCTGCTGACGGAGGCCGGTTTCGGCCTGCTGGAGCGGCGGCTGCAACGGGGGGTTCAGGCATGAGCCGAGAAGGCGAAGGCCCGACCGGGGCGCGACGGGGAGTCTTGCGATGATCCGGCTGGAGGGGCTGACCAAGACCTGGCCGGGCGCCACCGGCGCCGCGGTGGCCGACATCACCCTGGAGGTGCCGGAGGGGACGAGCTGCGCCCTGATCGGCCCCTCCGGCTCCGGCAAGACCACCACCCTCAGGCTGGTCAACCGGTTGGTGGAACCCAGCGCCGGCCGCGTGCTCATCGCCGGCAAGGATGCGCTGCGCCAGGACCCGGTCCGGCTGCGCCGGCATATCGGCTACGTCATCCAGGAGGTCGGCCTCTTCCCGCACCGGAGCGTGGCGGAGAACGTGGCGACGGTGCCGGGGCTGCTGGGCTGGGACGCCACGCGTGCCCGCGCCCGGGTGGCGGAGGTGCTGGAGATGGTGGGGCTGTCGCCCGCCCGCTTCGCCGACCGCCGGCCGCACCAGCTCTCCGGCGGGGAGCGCCAGCGCGTCGGCGTGGCCCGGGCGCTGGCCGGCGACCCGCCGGTGCTGCTGATGGACGAGCCCTTCGGCGCGGTGGACCCGCTGCGTCGCCGCCAGCTGCAGGACGAGGTGCTGCGGCTGCTGCGCCAGCTCGGCAAGACGGTGCTGGTGGTCACCCATGACGTGGCGGAGGCGATGCGGCTGGGCGACGCGGTGGCGGTGCTGCGGGATGGCCGGCTGGTGCAGCACGCGCCGCCGGCGGAGCTGCTGGCGCGGCCGGCGGATGGCTTCGTCGCCGGCTTCCTCGGCACGGACCGGGCGCTGACCCGGCTCGGCCTGTTCCCGGCCGGCGCGGCGCGGCGGGAGGAAGCGGCCCCCGGCCCGCCCCTGCCGCCGGAGGCAACGCTGCGCGACGCGCTGGCGGAAATGCTGGCCCGCGGCAGCCGCGCCGTGCCGCTGGCGGAAGGCGGCGCCGTGACGCTGGACGCGATCCTCGACCTCGCCGCCTGAGCCGGGCTGCCGGCGCGGAAGAGGGCGCCGTAAGGCTCCCACGGCGTTCCTCCGCCACCCCTCCGCGGCTTTGCCGTGGCAGGCCGTGCAAGGCCTCAGGGATGTGGCGAACACGGCGCCAGCAAACCCGCGCAGCGGGGTCGCAGGGGGCTCCTCAGCCCTGCACCTCCGCCGGCCGCACCTGATCGCCGCTGCGGATGGCGTCGGAGGGGCTGTCGATCACCCGGTCCCCCGGCTCCAGGCCCGAGGCGATATCGAGCACGGCGCCCAGGTCGCGGGCGATGCGCACCGGCTTCACCGTCACCCTGCCCTCGCCATCCACCACGGCGATGGAGGTGCCGCTGGCGCGGAAGATCAGCGCGCTGGCCGGCACGCGAAGCTGCGGCGCGGCGCTGGCCTGGGGCGGCAGCTCCAGCCGCACCTGGGCGTAGCCGCCCGGCTTCAGCGCGCCATCGGGATTGTCCACGGTGAACTGCACCAGCATGGCGCCGGATTGCGCATCCACCGCATCGGCCGTGCGGGTCAGCTCCGCGGTGAAGCTGCGGTCGGGATATTCCGGCACGGTGAACTCCGCCTTCATCCCCTGGCGAATGGAGCCGGTATAGGCCTGCGGCACCCGCACATAGAGCCGCAGATGGCTCATATCGGTCACGGTGAAGAGCGGCGGCGTGCTGGTGCTGCCGGAGACGATCAGCCCGCCCACATCGATGGCCCGGCTGGTGACGACGCCGTCGAAGGGCGCGGTCACCTGCTTGAAGCCGGTGAGGGCGCGCAGCCGGTTCACCTCCGCCTCCGCCTGGCTGAGCTGCGCCGTGCGCGCCGCCAGGTCGCCGCGCCGCTCATCCGTCGCCTGCTGGGAGACGACATTGCGGGCGCTCAGCTCGTTCCAGCGCTGGGCGGTGCGGGCGGCCAGGTCGCGCTGGGCGCGGGCGGTGCCGACGGCCGCCTCCGCCGCGGCAAGCTGCTGGTCGAGGTCCGGCGTGTCGATCAGCGCCAGCACCTGCCCGGCCTGGACCCGGTCGCCGATATCCGCCAGGCGGCGGGCGACGAAGCCGTTGGTGCGGGCATAGACCGGCGCCTCCGCCCAGGCCTGCAGCCTGCCCGGCAGGGCCAGCGGCCGCGGCTCCACCGGGCGGGGGAGGATCACCCGCACGCTCGGCACCGCGACGGAGGCGGTCACCTCCCGCAGCTCCTCCTCCGCGTCCAGCCTGGCGCTGACCTTGAGCGCCCCGGCCCCGAGCAGCACCAGCAGGCCGAGCAGGAGAGCCAGCCCCACCCGGCGGGGGCTGGCGGCGGGCTGGTCGGCCTCGGTGGTCGGGGCTTCGGCCGCCGGGGCTCCGGGGACGGGCGCTTCAGGCATGGGCGGTGGCTCCTCCCGGGCGGATGTCGCTGACGGCGTGGCGGCGGCGCCCATGGATCATGGCGAAGACGGTGGGAACGAAGACCAGCGAGGCGCAGGTGGCGACGATCAACCCACCGATCACCGCCCGGCCGAGCGGCGCATTCTGCTCGCCGCCCTCGCCCAGGCCGAGCGCCATGGGCAGCATGCCGATGACCATGGCGAGCGCCGTCATCAGCACCGGGCGGAAGCGGGTGACCCCGGCCTCGAAGGCGGCCATCCGCGCATTGCCGAGCTCGGCCAGCTTCTCTCGCGCGAAGCTGACCACCAGGATGGAATTCGCGGTGGCGACGCCCATGCACATGATGGCGCCGGTCAGCGCCGGGACGGAGAGCGGCGTGCCGGAAAGGAACAGCATCCAGGCGATGCCCGCCAGCGCCGAGGGCAGCGCGGCGATGATGACGAAGGGGTCGGCCCAGGACTGGAAGTTGATGACGATGAGCAGGTAGATCATCACCACCGCGCCCAGCAGGCCGAAGCCCATGCCGGTGAAGGCGGTGTTCATCGTCTGGTACTGGCCGCGCAGGGTGACGCGGACGGCGGCGGGCTTTTCGGCGTCCAGCTTTGCGATCTCCCGCCGCACGGCATCGGCCACGGCGCCGAGGTCGCGCCCCTGGGTCGCGGCGAAGACGCTCACCATGGGCTGGATGTTGTACTGCGAGACGACCGAGGGCGAGTTGGCGCGCACCAGCGTGCCGAGCGCGCCGAGCACCTGCGGCTCCGTCGCGCGGGGGCCGGTGACGGGCAGGGATTCCAGCTCCTCCACCGTATCCGCCAGGTATTCCGGCGTCTGCGCCACCACCGGGTAGGTGACGCCATTGGCCGGGTTCAGCCAATAGACCGGCGCGGTCTGCAGCGAGCCGGCGATGGCGCCGGCGAGGCTCGTGGTCACGTCCCGCTCGTCGAGGCCGAGGGCGTTGATGCGGGTGCGGTCGGCCATGAAGCGCAGGGTGGGGCTGCCGGCGGGCTGCTGGATGCGGGCATCCACCAGCCCGTCGATGCCGCGGATGGCGCGCAGGATGCGCTGCGCATGCTCCTGGTTCTCGTCGATGCGTGGGCCGGTCACCTGCACCTCGATCGGCGCCGGCGCACCGAAATTGAGGATCTGGCTGGTGATGTCGGCGGGGAGGAAGGAAAAGGTGACGGTGGGGAACAGCCGCGGCAGTTCCATCCGCAGCCGGCGGATATGCTCCGCCGTCGGCCGGTGCTCGCGCTTCAGGCTGATGATGATGTCGCCATCCATCGGGCCGACCGTGCCGGAGGCGCTGTAGGTCACGTTGATGGTGCTGTTCGGCAGGCCGATGGTGTCCACGATCGTGTCGATCTCGCCCGGCGGGATCAGCCGGCGGATCTCCCGCTGGATCTCATCGAAGAGGGCGGAGGTCTCCTCGAGCCGGGTGCCCGCGGGGGCGCGGGCATGCAGGGCGATGGTGCCGCTGTCCACCTCGGGGAAGAAGTTGCGGCCGAGGAAGGGCACCAGCGCCAGGCTGCCGAAGGCGAAGACGAGGAAGAGCGCGAGGGTGGTCCAGCGCAGCCGGATGGCGAGGCGCAGCACCCTTCCATAGCCCATGCGGAAGCGCTCGAACTGCGTCTCGAAGCCGCGCTGCAGGCGGCCGAGGAAATGGGTCGGCCGCCTCTGGCCATGCCCGTGCAGCCCGGCATGCGGCTGCAGCAGATAGGCCGCCATGGTCGGCACCAGGGTGCGCGAGAGGATGAAGGAGGCGACCATGGCGAAGGTCACCGACATCGCCATGGGCACGAAGAGGAAGCCGGAGACGCCGGGCAGGAAGAACATCGGCACGAAGACGATGCAGATGCAGAGCAGGGAGACGAAGGCCGGCACCACGATCTGCTGCGCCCCGTCCAGGATGGCGGTGCGGACGTCCTTCCCGTGCTCCAGGTGCCAGTTGATGTTCTCGATGGTGACGGTGGCGTCGTCCACCAGGATGCCGACGGCGAGCGCCAGGCCGCCCAGCGTCATCACGTTCAGCGTCTGCCCGAAGGCCGCCAGGGCGAAGATCGCCGCCAGGATGGCGAGCGGGATGGAGGTGGCGATGATGAGGGTGGAGCGCCAGGAGCCGAGGAAGAGCAGGATCATCAGCGAGGTCAGCGCCGCCGCCAGCGCCCCCTCGAAGGCCACGCCGGTGATGGCCGCCTTCACGAAGACGGACTGGTCGTTCAGCGGGGCGATGCGGAGCTGCGGCGGCAGGCTGGGGAGGAGCTGCGGCAGCATGGCGAGGACGCCGTTGACGATGCTGATGGTGGAGACGGCGCCGTTCTTCAGCACGGTCAGCAGCACCGAGCGCTGGCCGTCCACATGCACCACGTTCTGCTGCGGCTGGGCGCCGTCCCGGACATTGGCGACGTCGCCGATGGTGAGCGTGGCGCCGTTGACGGTGCGGATGGGCAGGGCGGCGAGTTCCGCCACCGAGCCGGGAGCGTTGTTCAGCAGCAGGTTGTACTGGAACTCGCCGATCTTGACGAAGCCGGCGGGGGTGATCTGGGTCTGCGCCGCGATGGCATTGCCCACATCCTGCGCCGAGAGGCCCTTGGATTGCAGCGCCTGCGGGTCGAGATCGATCTGGATCTGCCGGGTGCGGCCGCCGGCGGGGCCGGGCATGGCGGCGCCCGGCACGGTGACGAGCTGGGGCCGGAGGAAATTCGTGCCGAGGTCGTAGAGCTGCTGCTCGGTCAGCCCCTGGCCGGAGAGGGCGAGCTGCAGGATGGGCACGGTGGAGGCGTTGTAGTTCAGGATCAGCGGCGGGGTGGTGCCCGGCGGCAGCTGGCGCAGCAGGGTCTGGGAGACCGCGGTGACCTGGGCGTTGGCGAGGCGGACATCGGCGCCCGGCTGGAAGAAGATCTTGACGATGCCGAGGCCCGGATAGGAGGTGCCCTCGATATGCTCGATGTCGTTCACCGTGGTGGTGAGCGAGCGCTGGTAGGGGGTGAGGATGCGCCCCGCCATATCCTCCGGCGTCAGGCCGTTGAAGCTCCAGCCCACGGCGATGACGGGCACCGGGATGTTGGGGAAGATGTCCGCCGGGGTGCGCAGCGCGGCGAGGCCGCCGCCGATCACGATCATCAGCGCCATCACCACGAAGGTGTAGGGGCGGGAGAGCGCGACGCGGACCAGGGAGATCATGCGGCGGTACCGGGGGCCGGGGCGGCGTGCCACAGGGGCGCCTGCCCCGGCGGCCGGCCTGCTGCGCCGGCAGCATGCAGGCAACGAGCAGCCACCAGGAACGCCCGGCCTATATCCGACGTGCCCATCGCCTTGCCCCTCACGTGCAGAAGCGGTCGCTGCCGACCTTCGCTGGAAGGATACTCGACCAGATTATAGACAACGGCACATCAGATAGCGGGAACAGCCGCGGCTGAACATCCCCATTCCGGTAGCGGCAGGAGGCTGACTGCAGCTTTACTGGGCGGCAAGCCGGCACCTCTGCCGCTTTCCTGCCCGCCAGGTCATGTAGAGGACATCCAGGGCAGCCGGATACGGCGCCTGCTGGACGCCCCCCGCCCGCGGCCACGGCCGCGACATGGCGAAGACATCATGTTTCAGAGGTGCGCGCCCGGAGAGGTTCGAACTCCCAGCCCCCAGATCCGAAGTCTGGTGCTCTATCCAGTTGAGCTACGGGCGCCGCAACCGGGCGTGCAACGGCACGAAGGGAAAATGGCGCGCCCGAAGAGATTCGAACTCCTGACCCCCAGATTCGTAGTCTGGTGCTCTATCCAGCTGAGCTACGGGCGCGCATGCCGCTTCGCGGCGAGGCCGGCGGAATAGCGGAGGCGGCGCCATCGCGCAACCCCCCTTTCCCGCCGGAAAACGTCTATCCGGCGAGCTTGTCCAGCTCCCGCACCACGGCCTCTCCCATCACGGA
Organism: Siccirubricoccus soli; assembly: GCF_024178315.1. Taxonomy (GTDB): domain Bacteria; phylum Pseudomonadota; class Alphaproteobacteria; order Acetobacterales; family Acetobacteraceae; genus Siccirubricoccus; species Siccirubricoccus soli. The sequence goes on from NZ_JAMZIK010000093.1 coordinate 7,390, forward strand.
GGTGCCGACGCGGGCCCTGCCCGCCTGCATGATGTCCGCGGTGCGCAGGCCGCCGGCCAGCACCTTCTCCACCGCCTGCTCCACCAGCCTCGCCTCCTCCTCGAAGCCGAAGGACCAGCGCAGCAGCATGGCGAAGGAGAGCATCTGGGCGCAGGGGTTGGCGACGCCCTTGCCGGCGATGTCGGGCGCCGAGCCGTGGATCGGCTCGTACAGCGCATGGCGCTTGCCGGTGACGGGATCGACGGCGCCGAGGGTGGCGGAGGGCAGCATGCCGAGCGAGCCGGTCAGCGCCGCCGCCAGGTCGCTCAGCACGTCGCCGAAGAGGTTGTCGCCGAGGATGACGTCGAACTGCGCCGGCCGGCTGCAAAGCTGCATGGCGCAATTGTCGGCGTACATGTTCTCGAGCTGCACATCCGGGTACTCGGCCTTGTGCACCTCGCCCACCACGGCGCGCCAGAGGCGGCCGGACTGCATGACGTTGGCCTTCTCGACGCTCGTCACCTTGTTGCGGCGCTTGCGCGCCAGGTCGAAGGCGACGCGCGCCACGCGGGCGATCTCGTCCTCGAAATAGACCTGGGTGTCGAAGCCGCGGCGCCGGCCATCGGGCGCCTTCTCGACGCCGCGCGGCTCACCGAAATAGACGCCGCCCACCGTCTCCCGCACCACCATGATGTCGACGCCGCGGACGACATCCGGCTTCAGCGAGGAGGCCTCGGCCAGCGGGTCCAGCACCACGGCGGGGCGGAGATTGGCGAACAGGCCGAGATCCTTGCGCAGGCGCAGGATGCCGAGCTCCGGCCGCTGCTCGAAGGGCAGGCCGTCCCATTTCGGGCCGCCGACGCTGCCGAACAGCACGGCATCCGCCGCCTTGGCACGCGCAACAGTCGCGTCCGAGATCGGCGCGCCCTCGGCCTCGATGGCGGCACCGCCGACCAGCCCTTCCTCGATCTCGAAGGAGAGGCTCCGGCGCCGGGCCATCCAGTCGATGACGCGGCGGGTCTCCCGCATCACCTCCGGCCCGATGCCATCCCCGGGCAGGACGAGGAGTTTCTTGTTCGCAGCCATGCGCGGCGTCTCTCTCCGGTCGTGGCTCGGCGGCTCAGGCGCCGCCGAGCCAGGGCTGCGCGGCCTTCTGCCGCGCCTCGTAGCTGTCGATCGCCGGGGCATGCTGCAGCGTCTGGCCGATGTCGTCGAGGCCGTTCAGCAGCAGGTGGCGGCGCAGCGGGTCGATCTGGAAGGGGATCTCCTCGCCCGAGGGACGCACCACCACCTGGCGCTCGAGGTCCACGGTCAGGCGCGCATTGCCGCCCAGCCGCGCATCCTCCATGAGCTGCTCGCACACCTCCCGCGGCAGCTTCACCGGCAGCACGCCATTCTTGAAGCTGTTGTTGTGGAAGATGTCGGCGAAATCCGGCGCGATGACGCAGCGGATGCCGAAATCCAGCAGCGCCCAGGGCGCATGCTCGCGGGAGGAGCCGCAGCCGAAATTCTCGAAGGCGATGAGGATTTCCGCCTTCCGGTACGGCTCCTGGTTCAGGACGAAGTCGGGGTTCTCCGACCCATCCTCCTTGTAACGGAAATTGGCGAAGAGGTGCTTGCCGAAGCCGGTGCGACTGATGCTCTTCAGGAAGCGGGCCGGGATGATCTGGTCCGTATCCACATTGGCCTTGGGCAGCGGCGCGGCGATGCCCGTGAGGGTGGTGAAGGCTTCCATCACACGCTCCCCTTCGGCTGGAAGTCACGCACATCGGCCAGATGGCCAGCGATGGCGGCGGCGGCTGCCATGGCGGGCGACAGCAGATGGGTGCGGCCACCGGGGCCCTGGCGCCCCTCGAAATTCCGGTTGGAGGTCGAGGCGCAGCGCTGGCCGGGCGTCAGCTTGTCCGGGTTCATGCCAAGGCACATGGAGCAGCCCGCCTCGCGCCACTCGAAGCCGGCCTCGGTCAGGATGCGGTCCAGCCCCTCCGCCTCCGCCTGCTTCTTCACCAGGCCCGAGCCCGGCACCACCAGGGCGCGCACGCCATCGGCCACCTTGCGGCCGCGGGCGATGGCGGCGGCGGCGCGAATATCCTCGATCCGGCTGTTGGTGCAGGAGCCGATGAAGGCGACGTCGATCTTCAGATCCTGCAGCCGCTGGCCCGGCGTCAGGCCCATATATTCCACCATGCGGCGGAGTTGGGCGCGGCGCGCCTCGTCGGCGGCCTCCTCCGGGTTCGGCACCACGCCGGTGATCGGCAGCACATCCTCCGGGCTGGTGCCCCAGGTGACCTGCGGCACGATCTCATGCGCGTTGAGCGTCACCACCTTGTCGAAATGGGCGCCAGGGTCGGTCGGCAGCGTCCTCCACCAGGCCAGGGCGCGCTCCAGCGCCTCGCCCTTCGGGCCGTTCGGGGTGCGCCGGATATACTCGAAGGTGGTCTCATCCGGCGCCACCATGCCGGCGCGGGCGCCGCCCTCGATCGACATGTTGCAAACCGTCATGCGGCCGGCCATGTCGAGGGCGCGGATGGCGTCGCCGGCATATTCGATGACATGCCCGGTGCCGCCCGCCGTGCCGATCCGGCCGATGATCGCCAGCACGATGTCCTTGGCGGTGCAGCCGACGGCCAGGTTGCCGTTCACCTCCACCTTCATGTTCTTCGCCGGCTTCTGCAGCAGCGTCTGGGTGGCGAGCACATGCTCGACCTCCGAGGTGCCGATGCCGAAGGCCAGCGCGCCCATGGCGCCATGGGTGCTGGTGTGGCTGTCGCCGCAGACGATGGTCATGCCGGGGAGCGAGCGGCCCAGCTCCGGCCCGATGACATGGACGATCCCCTGCCGGTCATCCAGCAGCGGGATCAGCGGCATGCCGAATTCGGCCGCGTTCTTCTCCAGCGTCTCGACTTGGAGGCGGCTCTCGGGATCGACGATGCCGGTGTAGCGGCTGGCATCGGTGGCGATGTTGTGGTCGATGACGCCGAGCGTCAGGTCCGGCCGGCGCAGCTTGCGGCCGGCCTGCCGCAGCCCGTCGAAGGCCTGCGGCGTCGTCACCTCATGCGTAAGGTGGAGGTCGATGTAAAGGAGAGCCGTGCCGTCCGGGAGGGTGTCCACCACATGGGCGTCCCAGATCTTGTCGAAGAGAGTGCGCGGCTTCTGCCCTGACATGTGTTCGTTCCTACCTCTCCTTGCGCCCCGCGCGGACCGGCGCGGGGCGGAAGTGCGTTACGCTTCCTGCTGTTCCGACAATTGGGCGGAGGCGGCCTTCGGGCTTTCCGCCACGGCGGAGGCGCCACCCTGGGTGGTGCGCTCCTGAATGCGGGCCGACTTGCCGGTGCGGCCGCGCAGGTAATAGAGCTTCGCGCGCCGCACCTTGCCGCGGCGCACCACCGCGATCTCCGCGATGGAGGGGGAGTAGAGCGGGAAGACGCGCTCCACGCCCTCACCGTAGGAGAGCTTGCGGACGGTGAAATTGCTGTTCAGCCCGCGGTTGGAGCGGGCGATGACCACGCCCTCATAGGCCTGGGTCCGGGTGCGCTCACCCTCCACCACCTTCACCATCACGCGCACGGTGTCGCCCGGGGCGAACTCCGGCACGGCGCGGGCGGCGGCAAGCTTGGCAAGCTGCTCGGCCTCGAACTGCTGCAGCAGGTTCATGGAAGCGGTCCTTTCGTCTGATCGTTTAGGCGGCGGCGGGGCGGCCGTCCATGGCCCCCGCCCCCGCGGCATCGGGATGCAGTTTTGCCCAGAGGTCCGGGCGGCGTTCGCGGGTGATCCGTTCGGCCTCCGCCCGCCGCCAGCGCGCGATCTCCGCATGGTGGCCGGAGAGCAGCACCGGGGGCACGGCGCGGCCCTGCCATTCGGTCGGGCGGGTATAATGGGGGTATTCCAGCAACCCTTGCGAGAAGCTTTCCTCCTCGGCGCTGGCCGCCGCGCCCATCACCCCGGGCAGCAGGCGGATGCAGGCATCCAGCAGCACCATCGCCGCCGGCTCCCCGCCCGAGAGGACGTAGTCGCCGATCGAGATCTCCTCGAGCCCGCGCGCCTCGATCACCCGCTGGTCGATGCCCTCGAACCGGCCGCAGAGCAGGATGGCGCCGGGGCCCTCGGCCAGGGCACGGACCCGCGTTTGGCTCAGCGGCACGCCGCGCGGCGTCATCACCAGGGCCGGCCGCGCCGGGCCGGCGGCCAGGGCGGCGCCGATGGCGGCATCCACCACATCCGGCCGCAGCACCATGCCGGCGCCGCCGCCGCAGGGCGTGTCATCCACGCTGCGGTGGCGATCCGTGGCGAAGCCGCGGATGTCGATCGCCTCCAGCCCCCAGACGCCGTCCCGCAGCGCGCGCCCGGCCAAGGAATGGCCGAGCGGGCCCGGGAACATCTCCGGGAACAGGGTGAGGATCGTGGCCTGCCAGCTCATTCCGCCGCCTCCTGGCCCGGGGGCGGCACCACGACCTCCTCCGGGGGAATGGCGACGAGCTTGCCGAGGGCGAGATCCACCACCGGCACCACGGCGCGGGTGAAGGGCAGCAGCAGCTCCTTCCGGTCCTGGACGACCAGGAAGCTGCCGGCGCCATGTTCCTCCACCGCGCGGACGGTGCCGAGGGGCTGGCCCTCCGGCGTCTCCACCTGCAGGCCGACCAGGTCGGCCAGGTAGTATTCCTCCTCCTCCGGCGGCGGCAGGGCGGCGCGGTCCACATAGAGCTTCGTGCCGGTGAGCTTCGCCGCCGCGTCGCGGTCGGCGATGCCCTCCACCTGCGCGAGGCCATCGCCCAGCAGCGTCAGCCGGTACTGGCGGGTGCCCGTCTCGTCGGTCAGCGGGCCGTACTCGGCGATGGCGTTGGGATCGGCAGTGAAGCTGCGCAGCTTCACCAGGCCGCGCACACCGTGCGGCCTGCCGATCTCCCCCACCAATATCCGCTTGCCCGCCACCGGTCAGGTCCCGCCCCTGCGCCTCAGCCCGCCGCGACGGCGGCGCGTTCCTGCGCCTTCTTCTTCGGCGCGGACTGCTTCGGCTGCTCGCGCAGCGCCGGCATCGGGGCGAGGCCCGCCTTGCCGAGGAACTTCGCCACGCGGTCGGTCGCCAGCGCGCCCTGGCTCAGCCAGTGGGTCACGCGCTCATCCTGCAGCTTCACCCGGTCCGCATGGTCGGAGGGCAGCATCGGGTTGTAGCTGCCCAGCTTCTCGATGAAGCGGCCGTCGCGCGGGCTGCGGCTGTCCGCCACCACGATGTGGTAGTAGGGGCGCTTCTTGGCACCGGCGCGGGCGAGGCGAATCTTGAGGCCCATGGTTGAGGTATCGCTCCGTAGGTGAGTGGTATCAGAAGGGTTTCCGGCCGCCGGGGAATTGCATCCCCTTGGGCAGAAGCGCGCCGAGTCCGCCGCGCTTCAGCCCCTCCGGGCCGAGCTTGTTCATCCGCTTCATCATCGCGGACATGTCGTCGAACTGCTTGAGCAGGCGGTTCACGTCCTGCACCTGCACCCCGCTGCCGGCCGCGATGCGCTTCTTGCGGGAGGCCTTGATGATGTCGGGGTGGCGGCGCTCCTTCGGCGTCATCGAGGAGATGATGGCCGCGTGCCGCTTCAGGATGGTCTGGTCGAGATTGGCGTTCTCGATCTGCTGCTTCATCTTGCCGATGCCGGGCAGCATGCCGAGGATGCCGGAGAGCGAGCCCATCCGGCCGATCTGCTTCAATTGGCTGGCGTAATCCTCGAGCGTGAACTGGCCCTTCTGCATCCGGGCGGCGAGCTTCTCCGCCTCGTCCCGGTCGATGGTCTCGGCCGCGCGCTCCACCAGGCTGACGATGTCGCCCATGCCGAGGATGCGGCCCGCGATGCGGTCGGGGTGGAAATCCTCCAGCGCGTCCAGCTTCTCGCCAGCGCCGAGCAGCTTGATCGGCGCGCCGGTGACGGCGCGCATGGAGAGCGCGGCGCCGCCGCGGGCATCGCCGTCGATCCGGGTCATGACGATGCCGGTGACGCCCACCTTCTCCTGGAAGGCGCGGGCGGTGTTCACCGCATCCTGGCCGGTCATGGCATCGACGACGAGCAGGGTCTCATGCGGGTTGGTCGCGGCCTTCACCGCGGCCACCTCGGCCATCAGCGCCTCGTCGATCGCCAGGCGCCCGGCGGTGTCCAGCACCACCACGTCGAAGAGCTCACGCCGCGCCAGATCCATGGCGCGGGCCGCGATCTCGAGCGGCCCCTGGCCGGCGACGATGGGCAGGGAGGCGACGCCTACCTGCTTCGCCAGGGTCTCGAGCTGCAGCTGTGCCGCCGGGCGGTGCACGTCCAGGCTGGCGAGCAGAACCTTCTTCTTCTCCCGCCCCTTCAGGCGGAGGGCGATCTTGCCGGAGGTGGTGGTCTTGCCCGAGCCCTGCAGGCCGACCATGAGGATGCCGACCGGCGCCGCCGCTTCCAGGTCGATGCCGCGGGCGCCGCTATCGGCTGCGCCGCCGCCCAGCGCCTCGACCAGCGCGTCATGGACGATCTTCACCACCTGCTGGGCGGGGGAGACGCTCTTCAGCACCTCCTGGCCCACGGCGCGCTCGCGCACGCGGGCGGTCAGGTCCTTCACCACCGGCAGGGCGACATCGGCTTCCAGCAGGGCCACGCGCACCTCGCGCAGCGCCTCCGCCACGTCGGCTTCGCTCAGCGCGCCGCGACGGCGCAGCCGGTCGAACACCCCGTTCAGCTTGCCGGACAATGCCTCGAACATGGTCACCTTCGCTCTGGGCCGCCCAACACAGAACGAGCCGCTGCGCGAGCCTTCGCGGAGCGGCGGAGCCCCCTGCCTGGCAGGGAACCATCTGGTTCGGATAAGCCCGAAGCGGAGGCTTTAATCCCGCCGCGCGCCTGGGTCAACCATCGCCGCGCTCAGCGCCGCCGCCCGCGCGGGAAGATCCCGCGCCCACATCTCGCGGACCCAGCAGCCTCCGCGAATGCCGATCGCCGCGAGCCCAAGCGCCAGGAGACCATCGAGGACGCGCCCCGGACCAGATCGACGAAGGCCGCAATGGGATTGACCACGGCCAGAGCGGCGGCGCACCAGAGCAAGCCGCCACGCCGCCTTATTCAATCCGTCTCGTGCTGCGAACCCGCGCCCCAGGCCGCAGCGCCAACTACCCCGGTTTGGGACGGCCCAAGGAAGGATGCCACGATTTCGCAATATCCTCCGAATCATGGGCCATCGGTGCCTCGCCTACTTCGGCGCCAGCACCATGATCATCTGCCGATTCTCGAGCCGCGGCATCTGCTCGACCTTGATGGTCTCGCCGAGCTCGGTCCGGATCCGTTCCAGCACCTTGATGCCCAGATCCTGGTGCGCCATTTCGCGCCCGCGGAACCGCAGGGTGACCTTCACCTTGTCGCCCTCGCCGATGAAGCTCTTCATCTGGCGCATCTTCACGTCGTAATCATGGTCGTCGATGTTCGGACGAACCTTGACTTCCTTGATCTCGACGACTTTCTGCTTCTTCCGGGCCTCGTTGGCCTTCTTCTGCTGCTCGTACTTGTACTTGCCGTAGTCGGTGATCTTGCAGACCGGCGGGACGGCGTTGGGGCTGATCTCCAGCAGATCCATGCCCACCTCGTAGGCCCGAAGCAGGGCATCGCGGGCAGACATCACGCCGATCATTTCGCCGTTCTGGTCGATCAGCCGCACCTGCGGAACGCGGATTTCCTCATTGACCCGCGGGCCGTCGCGCGTTGGCGGCTGATTCGGAATGGGACCTCGTGCTATGGTCGTCTCCTGTGGCTGTGACGGGAATTCCCCCTTGGGGGAAGCGTAACTTATGGGGCCTGCCTCACGCCGATGCAACCTTCCGTGAGGCTGCCGCCAAATCGGGCGGGGTGGCCTCGGCGGCAAGCTGGGCAACGGCTTCGGCCAGGGGCAGGGTCACTTGTTCGCGCCCCGGCAGGCGGCGCAGCACCAGGCTCCGCTCCTCCGCCTCCCGCCGGCCGACCACGGCCAGCACCGGCACGCGCTGCTCGATATGATCCACCACCTTGCGGTTGATCTTCTCGTTCCGCAGGTCGAGTTCCACCCGCAGCCCCGCCGCCGCCAGCGCCGCCGCCGCCTCGCGGGCGAAATCATCGGCGTCCGAGACGATGGTCGTCACCACCACCTGCACCGGCGAGAGCCAGAGCGGGAAGCGCCCGGCATGCTGCTCGATCAGGATGCCGATGAAGCGCTCGAAGCTGCCGAGGATGGCGCGGTGGAGCATGACGGGGCGTTTCCGCGCCCCGTCCTCCGCCACATATTCGGCGCCGAGCCGCTCCGGCAGCACGAAATCCACCTGCAGCGTGCCGCACTGCCAGTCCCGGCCGATGGCGTCGCGCAGGACGAATTCTAGCTTCGGGCCGTAGAAGGCGCCCTCCCCCGGGTTCAGCGTGTACTCCACCCCGGCGATCCGGCAGGCCTCCTTGAGCGCGCCCTCGGCCTGGTCCCAGACCTCGTCGGTGCCGGCGCGGGTCGCCGGCCGGTCGCTGAACTTCACCCGGAAGCTCTCGAAGCCGAGGTCCCGGTAGATGGAGGAGAGCAGGGCGACGAAGCGCACCGTCTCATCGGCGATCTGCGCCTCGGTGCAGAAGATATGCGCGTCGTCCTGGGTGAAGGCACGGACGCGCATGATGCCGTGCAGCGCGCCGGACGGCTCGTAGCGATGGCAGCTGCCGAATTCCGCCATGCGCAGCGGCAGCTCGCGGTAGCTGCGGAGGCCCTGGTTGAAGATCTGCACATGGCAGGGGCAATTCATCGGCTTCAGGGCGAGAACGCGGTCCTTCTCGTCCTCATCCTCGACCCGGGCGATGAACATGTGCTCCCGGAATTTCTCCCAGTGGCCGGAGGCTTCCCAGAGCCGGCGGTCCACGAGTTGCGGCGTCCGCACCTCCTGATAGGCGGTCGCGTCCAGCCGGCGGCGCATGTAGTCCTCCAGCACCCGGTAGAGCTTCCAGCCCTTGGGGTGCCAGAACACGCTGCCCGTCGCCTCCTCCTGCAGGTGGAAGAGGTTCATCTCCTTGCCGATCTTGCGGTGGTCGCGCTTCTCCGCCTCCTCCAGCTGGTGGAGATAAGCATCAAGCTCCTTCTGGTCGCGCCAGGCGGTGCCATAGATGCGGGACAGCATGGCGTTGCGGTGGTCGCCGCGCCAATAGGCGCCGGCCACCTTCATCAGCTTGAAGGCGGTGCCGACATCGCCGGTGCCGCGCATATGCGGGCCGCGGCAGAGGTCGATCCACTCGCCCTGGCTGTAGAGGCTGATCTCCTCGGTTGAGGGCAGGTCCTGGATGAGCTGCGCCTTGTACTTCTCCCCCTTCGCCTCGAAGAAGGCGATCGCCTCCTCCCGCGGCATCACGGAGCGGATGAAGGGGCTGTTGCGGGCGACGATCTCCCGCATCTTCGCCTCGATGGCGGCGAAATCCTCCGGCGTGAAGGGCTCGTTGCGGGCGAAATCGTAGTAGAAGCCGTTCTCGATGGCGGGCCCGATCGTCACCTGGGTGCCGGGGTAGAGCGCCTGCACCGCCTCCGCCAGCACATGGGCGGCGTCGTGGCGGATCAACTCCAACGCCTCCGGGTCCTTCCTTGTGATGAAGCGGATGCTGGCGTCGCGCTCGATGGGCGTCGCCAGGTCCTTCGTCACCCCGTCCACCTGCATGGCAAGGGCGGCCTTGGCGAGGCCCGGGCCGATCGCCGCGGCGACGGTCGTGCCCGTCACCGGCCCATCGAAGGCGCGAACGGACCCGTCGGGCAGGGTGATCGCAGGCATCGCGGCATAAGCTCCTGGAACGGAAGGCGGCGGACCATGGGAAGCCGGGCGGCCCGCGTCAAGCGGCGCGTGCCCGGATACCGGGCGGCGGGGAGGCGGCAGCCTGTGCGGCCCCGGTGCGCGCCGCGCCCCATGTATCGCACCCCGACAACCGCTCCGCCATCCCGGCCGCGCCGGGTGCGGCCGCTTCGGATGCGGCCGCCGCCCGCTTCGCGGCGGCACCCGGGGCTGCAAGCGGCGCCCAGCGGGAAGAGGGCTGACGATGGCAGCGGCGCGGCCATGCCCCACCGGCGCCGCGAGGCCCCCCTTTCCGGGCGACGGCGACCGCCTCGCGGGCCACCTGGCCGTCCCGGCTTATGGGCCCATAGCTTCATAAACCTGTGAGACTGTGATCCGGCCCTTCTCCGGCGCGCGGGACCGCACTCATGCCGGCCGCTTCCCGAACAACGGAGGCGTCATGAAGCGGCTCGCCCTGCTTGTCCTGCCCATGTCCCTTGTCGGCTGCGGCCATGCGGATTCCCGCCCGGCACATGAGGCGCAGCTCAGCCTCGTCGGCATGACCTCGGCCGATCTGCAGAGCTGCGCCGGCATCCCCGACAAATCCATGCGCATCGACAACCGCACGGAAATCTTCACCTACACCTACAAGAACGACGCCACCGGCGGTGTCGAGATCATCCTGCCGGTGATCGGCGGCGGCTACCAGCTCGGCGGCAGCGGCTCGAATTGCAGTGCGAATATGCGACTGGTGGATGGCCGCGTGTACAGCGTGTTCTACAGCGGCAACAATGACCGGCCGGTCGGGACGGATGGCGTCTGCGCGCCCATCATCCGCGGCTGCATGCGCCGCCCGCAGGCCAGCATGACGCCCATGACTGCCGAGACGCGGCACAACGTCTCCGCCTTCTCCCAGCCCCCTGCCCCGCCACCGCCCGCCCCGCCGCCCGCCCCTGCCACGGACCGGGTGGTGCGGATGGAGCCGGTGGGCCGCTGAGGCGCGGCCGCCAAGGCCTGTTCAGGACCAAGCACCTGGTCCCCCCCGGCCCGGCAGCGCTGCCGCCGGTGAGCAGCCAGCCCCGATCTTTCCCGCCCCGTCATCTCGCGCTACCCAGGCCAGGTCCAAGGAGCGCCGCATGCCCACAGCCGCCGAACGCATCATCGAATTCCTGGCCGCGCAGGGCATCGACCGCGCCTTCTGCGTCCCGGGCGAGAGCTACATCGCCCTGCTGGACGCGCTGCACGCCCATAACCGCGTCGATCTCGTCACCTGCCGCTCCGAGGGCGGGGCTGGCTTCATGGCGGTGGCGGATGCCAAGCTGACCGGCCGGCCCGGCGTGGCCCTGGTCTCCCGCGGCCCCGGCGCCTGCAATGCCAGCATCGCCGTCCATACGGCGGAGCAGGATGCGACGCCCTTCATCCTGCTGATCGGCCAGGTGGAGAAGCGCGACCTCCGCCGCAACGCCTTCCAGGAGATCGACTACCAGAACATGTTCCGCGGCGTGGCCAAATGGGTGGGCGAGCTGACCGACCCCGACCAGGCCCCGGAATTCATCGCCCGCGCCTATGCCATGGCCATGGGCGGGGTGCCCGGCCCGGTGGTGCTGTCGCTTCCCGAGGATGTGCTGGCCATGGAGTGCCGGGCACCGCTGCCACCCGCCACCCTGCCCTCCCCCCTGCCTCCCTCCCCGGCCGATGCCGCCCGGCTCGCCGCCCTGCTGCGCGGGGCCGAGCGTCCCATCCTGCTCGCCGGCCACGGCTTCGAATCCGCGGCCGGCCGCGCCGCCCTGCGCGGCTTCGCCGAGGCCTGGCAGCTTCCCGTCGCCGTCTCCTTCCGCCGCCAGGACCTCTTCGACAACCGCCACCCGCTCTATGCCGGCGACCTTGGCCTGCGGAACCCGGATGCGCAGCGGCAAGCCTTTGCCGAGGCCGACCTGGTCCTCGCCTTCGGCACCCGCCTGACGGACATCACCACCCAGGGCTGGAGCTGGCCGGCCGCCGGGCAGCGCCTGGTGCATGTCTGCGCCGATCCGCGCTTCCTCGGCTGGCTCTTCCCGGCGGAGCTCGCGATCGCCGCCGACGCCCAGGCGACCATCGGCGCGCTGGCCGCCGAGGCGCCCGCCGCCCCGGCCGGCCGGGCCGCCTGGAACGCCCGGCTGCGGGACCTGCATGTCTCCGACTGCCAGGTGGTGCCGGCCGAGCATGCCGATGGCATCGCCTTCGCCGAAGTGGCCAAGCTGATCGAGCGGGTGGCGCCGCCAGATGCCATCGTCACCCTGGATGCCGGCACCTTCGGCGCACCCTTCTACCGCAAGGTGGCCTGGACGTCGCCGCAGCGCCTGCTCTGCCCGGTCTCCGGCGCCATGGGCTTCGGCGTGCCGGCCGCCGCCGCCGCCGCGCTGCGCTGCCCGGACCGGCCCGTCTTTGGCCTGGTCGGCGATGGCGGCGCGCTGATGACGGGGGGCGAGCTGGCGGTCGCTGTCGCCCGCGGCGCGTCCCTCAAGCTCGTCCTCTCGGACAATGGCGCCTATGCCAGCATCCGCATCCATCAGGAGAAGGCGCATCCCGGCCGGATCGCCGGCACCATGCTGATCAACCCGGATTTTGCCCAGTGGTGCGCCGCCTTCCGCGTGCCGGTGACGCGGATCGACAGCAAGGCGGAGTTCCCGGCGCTGGAGGCGGCGCTGCGCGCCCCCGGGCCGGGCGCCATCGTGGTCCGCACCTCGCTGGAAGCGGTGCTGCCCCGGCGCCTCGCGGCGGAGTGATCGCGGCGTCTCGTTGCGAAATCGGTTGGAATCAGGCAGGCTTTCCGGAACGGTTCTGGGAGGCCTGGAATGCGGCTTGTCCTGCGGCGCGCTGTGCTTGCGTTACTCCTGCTGGGCCTGGCCGCCGCGCCCTCCCTGGCGCAATCCCGCGTGGAGCGCGGCCGCTACCTGGTGGAGGTGATCGCCGCCTGCGGCAATTGCCACACCCCGAAGGGGCCGAACGGCCCGCTGCCGGGCATGAACCTCGCCGGCAATTTCGTGGTGGAGGACAATTCCGACTTCCGCGCCGTGGCGCCGAACATCACGCCGGACCGTGCCACCGGCATCGGCGCCTGGACCGATGCCCAGCTCATGCGCGCGATCCGGGAGGGGATCCGGCCCGATGGCAGCCTCATCGGCCCACCCATGCCCTTCGAATTCTACCGCGGCCTGGCGGATGAGGATCTGGCGGCCATGGTCGCCTATCTGCGGACGGTGCGGCCGGTCGCCAACGCCTCGGAGAAATCCACCTACCGCATGCCGCTGCCGCCCTCCTATGGGCCGCCGGTGCAGCGCGTCACGGCACCGCCGCGCAGCGACCGGGTGGCCTATGGCGCCTATCTGGCGGGGCCGGTGGCGCATTGCATGGAATGCCACACCCCCTTCGGCGCCACGCCCGGCCACCGGGACATGGCGCGGGCGGGGGTCGGCGGCCAGGCCTTCAACGGGCCCTGGGGCGTCAGCGTGGCCAGCAACATCACCCCGGCGCGGCATACCGGCCTCGGCCTCTGGACCGATGCGGAGATCGAGCGGGCGATCCGCCGCGGCATCTCCCGCGATGGGCGGCAGCTCTTCCCGCCCATGGGATTCGCGCATTACGCCGCGATCTCGCCGGCCGACATGGCGGCCCTGATCGCCTATCTGCGCAGCCTGCCGGCGATCGAGCGGTAAGTTGCGGGAGGGCTCCCCCAACCCCCACCCCGCCAAGGGCCGAAGGGGCTTTTGGAACCCTTGAGTCGTAGGCGCATCGGTTCGGCCAGCGAGGCTGGATTCGTGGTTTCCAGAGGCCCTTCGGCCTTTGGTGGGGGGAGCCCGAGGGGGGCAAAGCCTCCCCCGGACGCCTTGCCAGCCCCGTCCCCCGGCCGTAATCGGGGTGGCCGGAGGAATTTCCCCATGGATCAGCCCCTCATCGCCGCCGACCCGCATGCCGAGATCCGGGAGGAAGTGGCCAAGCTCTGCGCCCGCTTCCCCGGGGAATACTGGCGCAAGGTGGACCGGGAGCGTGCCTACCCCACCGAATTCGTTCAGGCCCTGACCGAGGCCGGCTATCTCGGCGCCCTGATCCCCGAGGAGTATGGCGGCGCCGGCCTGCCGCTCTCGGCCGCGGCCGCGATCCTCGAGGAGATCCACCGCTCCGGCGGCAATGCCGGCGCCTGCCATGCCCAGATGTACATCATGGGCACCATCCTCCGGCACGGCTCGCCGGAGCAGAAGGCGAAGTACCTGCCGAAGATCGCCAGCGGCGAGCTGCGCCTGCAGGCCTTCGGCGTGACCGAGCCGACCAGCGGCACCGACACCACCGCCCTGCGCACCGTGGCGAAGCGCGAGGGCGACAACTACATCGTCAACGGCCAGAAGATCTGGACCAGCCGGGCGGAGCATTCCGACCTGATGCTGCTGCTGGCCCGCACCACCCCGCGCGACCAGGTGGCGAAGAAGACGGAAGGCCTGTCCACCTTCATCGTGGACATGAAGGCGGCGCTGGGGAACGGCCTGACCATCCGCCCCATCCGCACCATGATGAACCACAACACCACCGAGGTCTTCTTCGACAACATGGTGGTGCCGGCGGCGAACCTCGTCGGCCAGGAAGGCAAGGGCTTCCGCTACATCCTGGACGGCATGAACGCCGAGCGGCTGCTGATCTCCTCCGAGAGCATCGGCGACGCCAAGTGGTTCATCAGGAAGGCAGTGGACTACAGCAAGGAGCGCGTGCTGTTCGGCCGGCCGATCGGTCAGAACCAGGGCGTCCAATTCCCCATCGCCCGCGCCTATGCGCAGATGCGCGCCGCCGAGGCGCTGCTGAAGACCGGCCTGGAGAAGTTCGAGGCCGGGCTGCCCTGCGGCGAGGAGGCGAACATGTCGAAGATGCTCGCCGCCGAGGCCGCCTGGGCCGCGGCCGAGGCCTGCATCCAGACCCATGGCGGCTTCGGCTTCGCCGAGGAATACGATGTGGAGCGGAAATACCGCGAGGCGCGGCTCTACCAGGTGGCGCCGATCAGCACCAACCTGGTGCTGAGCTATATCGGCGAGCACGTGCTCGGCATGCCGCGGAGCTACTGAGCATGGGCGGGGGGATGCGGGGCCTCCTGGCCCTGGCGGCATGCGCCCTTGCCGGCACCGCTCTGGCGCAGAGCGCCGACGCGCCCAATCGCGGCCTGCGCGTGCCGGAGCAGGGGGAGACGACCAATCGCGGCCTCCGGTTGCCGGACCAGGCGGAGCCGCCCGCCCGCGGCCTCCGCATGCCGGAAGCGGCGCCCGTGGCCGCCGCCCCGGCCGCGACCCGGGCCAGCGCCGCCGCCGGCGCACCCGTGATGACCGAGGCAGCGGCCGCCTGCCTCCTCCGCCACGGCGCCAAGGCGGCGGGCAACACCGAAGCCTGGCGGGATATCCGCCGCATCTGCAGCCTCTATCCGGGGATCCAATAGGCGATGGCCGGCAACCAGCCCCTCAAGGGCCTTCTCGTCGTCTCGATGGAGCAGGCCGTCGCGGCGCCTTACTGCGCCTCCCGCCTCGCCGATGCCGGCG
This sequence comes from Siccirubricoccus soli, assembly GCF_024178315.1. GTDB lineage: Bacteria > Pseudomonadota > Alphaproteobacteria > Acetobacterales > Acetobacteraceae > Siccirubricoccus > Siccirubricoccus soli. The sequence goes on from NZ_JAMZIK010000093.1 coordinate 22,678, forward strand.
CCCGCGTCATCAAGATCGAGCGGCCGGAGGGCGATTTCGCCCGGGCCTATGACGCGGTGGCCAAGGGCCAGTCCAGCTACTTCGTCTGGCTGAACCGCGGCAAGGAAAGTATCTGCCTCGACATCAAGAACCCCGAGGACAAGGCCCTCCTCTCCCGCCTCATCGCCAAGGCCGACGTCTTCATCCAGAATCTCGCCCCCGGCGCCATGCAGCGCGCCGGCTTCGGCTCGGCGGAGCTGCGGGAGAAGCATCCCCGCCTCATCACCCTCGACATCTCCGGCTATGGCGACGAGGGCGACTACGCCGCGATGAAGGCCTATGACCTGCTGGTGCAGGCGGAGACCGGCCTCGCCTATGTCACCGGCCGGGCCGAGGGACCGGGCCGCGTCGGCGTCTCCTGCTGCGACATCGCCTGCGGCATGTACAGCTACCAGGCGGTGCTGGAGGCGCTGCTGGAGCGCGGCATCACCGGCCGCGGCAAGGGCCTTGCCGTCTCCCTCTTCGACGGCATGGCGGATTGGATGACGGTGCCGCTGCTGCAATACGAGGGTACGGGGAAGAACCCGCCGCGCATCGGCCTCGCCCACCCCTCCATCTGTCCCTATGGCGCCTTCGAGACGAAGGATGGCTTCCCCGTCCTCATCGCCATCCAGAACGAGCGGGAATGGGCCAGCTTCTGCGCCCATTTCCTCGAAGAGCCCGACCTGCCGCAGAAGGAGGGCTTCCGGGTGAACAATGAGCGGGTGGCGCACCGGCCGATGGTCGATGCCCATATCGCCCGCATGTTCGCCAGCCTGACGCGGGAGGAATGCGCCGCGAAGCTCCGCCGCGCCAACACCGCCTATGGCTTCGTGAATGATTGCGAGGGGCTGCGCACCCATCCGGCGCTGCGCCGGGTGACGGTGGAGACGGAGAAGGGCCCGATCGCCATCGGCGCACCGCCGGCCCGCCTTTCCGACGGGCCGCGCCAGCTTGGCCCGGTGCCCGCCCTCGGCCAGCATTCGGCGGCCATCCGGGCGGAATTCGCCGCCTGAAGCCCGGGGGCCTCGCACGCCCTCCAGACCCCGACACAGCCTGCGCGCTGATGGATCACGGCGTGGTCCATCAGCGCGCAGGCTGCCGTTTCGTGTTCCGGGGCAGGAGAGCCGGTCAGGACGGCCTCACCCGGCCGGACGCCGTCCTCTCGGCGGAGCGCAACTCGCCGGCGCAGAGGCTGCGGTTCCGCCCACGCGCCTTGGCGACATAGAGCGCGGCATCCGCCTGCCGCAGCAGCGTCCCGAAATCCCGGCCATCGATGGGGAAGGCGGCGATGCCGATGCTGACCGTTACCTGCCGCTCCAGCCCCTCATGGCGCTCATCCTCCACCGCGCGGCGGATGCGTTCGGCCAGGATCAGGGCGCCCGGCTGCGCCTCTGCGCAGAGCAGCACGAATTCCTCGCCGCCATAGCGGAAGAGCTGATCTTCCGCGCGCTTCGCACGCCCGATCGTGCCGGCCACCGCCTGGATCACCCGATCGCCCTCGGGATGGCCGTGGCGGTCGTTGATCGCCTTGAAATGGTCGATGTCGATCATCATCAGGCTGGCCGGCCGGCCGATGGCCAGCGCAGCCTGCAGCATGGCCGGCCCCTTCGCCTCGAGCTGCCCGCGATCCTCGGCGCCGGTCAGCGGGTCCTTGCCGAACCGCGCCACCAGCTGCTCATAGCGGTGGCGGTAGGTGAGGCGGTCGAAGATGTCGGCCACGGCCTGGGGCGGGTCGCGCGGTTCGCTGCGCTCGCAGACGCGCAGGTAGAGGCCGAGGGCCAGGCTGAAGAAGGCCGAGGCCCCCATCTTGGCGATCCAGCCGCCCCAGAGCGCCGAGACCGGGACGCCGGAGATCAAATGCAGCCCCATGAAGAAGCTGAGCTGGTCGAAGCTGAGCACCAGTGCCAGGCTGAGGAAGATCCGCCCGAGCAGGGTGCGCGTCACCCAGACGCCGAGCCTTTCGTAGAGGATGACGATCGCCAGCAGGTCGATGTAGAGCAGGAAGGTGCCCCACAGCATCAGCAGGCCCATCTGGTCGAGGAAGCGCAGATCCGGGTTGTAGCCGGGCAGCGTCGCGGGATCGCCGTAGAAGCGGAGGATCAGCGCCAGCACCACCATGAGGACGTTGCCGTAGAGCAGGCCATAGACCGGCTGGCGCATGCTCTCCGCATCCTCCTTGATGTAGAGCAGCAGGAAGAAGGCCAGCTTGCCGGTGAACATCACGGTGGAGCCGGGGGAGATCAGCCCGAAGGGCAGTTCGATGAAGAAGACAGCGGCCAGGTAGGTCTCGAGGAAATGCATCGCGCCGAGGATGCAGTAGAAGACGCCGATGCCGATGGTCCTGCGGACGCGGAAGATGCCCGCCATCGCCACCAGATAGACAGCTGCCTGCACCAGCAGGATGAATGAACCGTACATAAGGCGTGCATGCCCCCAAGAGCGATCCGGATGCCGTTCCTACCCTGGCGACCGGACATCTTCGGCCGCGGCGCTTGGCCATCGCCGGCGAAGGCGGAATGACGGAACGATCCAGACCAGGCAGGCCTCTTAACAGGATCATTCCCGCGCGACCAAACAACCGCGACGATTTCCGACAGCGCCGTGGCCTGCCACTGCCTGGCGGCGGGACGCTGTCTCAGCCGCCCCAGTTGGCGGCAATGCGCTGTGGGAGCGGGAATGCGGCGTGGCCGGAGTGCGGCGGGCGGCCTCTCCCTGGCCGCGGGGGCAACGTAGGCCGTAGCCACGGCCCGCAACCTGCCGTAGCATCTCGCGAACATGCCGCAGCATGCTGAATTCAGTGAATTTCAGTCGCGGGGCTCGGCGATTTTGCTCCGGCTTATGCTGCGATGCAAAAATCCTCTTGCAGGGCCCGGCCTCGATCCTTAGATTGTGCATCGCAGCAACACGGCCTCGCCGGGTTGTCTGTCTTTCTTGGACGTTTCCTCCCTAAACTCGGCGGTGCCGCAAGGCACCGCCTTTTTTTCGCCCGGGCGGGAGGGAGAGGCGTTCAGCGCAGCAGGGTCCAGTCGGCTTCTGCCAGATGGCGGATCAGCCGCGTGAGATCGGACATCAGCCGCGCCATGCCAGGCAGACGCTCGATCCGCAGCTCATCCATGTAGAGCGGCCGCGCTACCTCGATCTGCAGCGCATGCACCCGCTCCCGTGGCCGGCCGTAATGCCGGGTGACGTAGCCGCCGGCATAGGGATCGTTGCGGCGGACCCGGTAGCCCATCTCCTGCAGCGCTTCCTCCGCCAGCCGCGTAGCGCGGGGGGCGCAGGCGGTGCCATGGGCGTCGCCCAGCACGAAATCCGGCGGGCTGGCGGCCTGGGCCGGATGGGTCGGCATGGAATGGCAGTCGATCAGCAGGCAGTAGCCGAACTCCGCCCGTGTCTCGGCGATCAGCGCCGCCAGCGCCGCGTGGTAGGGCTGCCAGAAGCGGCGGATACGGTCCTCCGCCTCGGCGAAGGTCAGCTTGTGGCGATAGACCGGCTCCCCCGTCGCCACCACCCGGGCGATGGTGCCGAGCCCGGCGCCGACCCGGGGGCTGGCGGTGTTCACCCAGGCCGGCAGCGGCCCGTCGAACATGTTCGGGTCCAACTCCCAGGGTTCCCGGTTCACGTCGCAGAAGACGCGGGGAAAGGTGGCGGCCAGCAAGGGCGCGCCGAATTGCGGGGCGGCGGCAAAGAGCTCGTCGACGAAGCCATCCTCGCTCTTGCGCAGCGCCACCGGATCCAGCCGGGCTGCGGCGACGAATTCCGGCGGGTAGCACCGGCCGGAATGCGGGGAGGCGAAGACCAGCGGCACGGTCTGCCGCGCCGGCCTCGTCAGCAGATAGGGCAGCGGGTCCGAGACCTCGGCCAGGGCGGGGGCGAAATCGGGGGGCAGATCCATATGCACCCCGGATGAAGCCACAGCCGCCGCCCGCTGTCACCCGTGGTGACGCACGCTGACCGAAATGGCAGGCCTGCTCCGCGCGAGCTCGGGCTTGCCTCTGCCGCCGCCCCAGGCTACACAGCCGGCCCCGGGCGATGGGCGCATAGCTCAGCGGGAGAGCACTACCTTGACACGGTAGGGGTCACAGGTTCAATCCCTGTTGCGCCCACCATTCGCCCCAGTTTTCCTCTGATTTCAGCGAGTTATGCAGGTGATGCCGCGCCGCTGCGTGGCTTGTGGCCCTGTGGCAACCCGCACGACCCGTTGTCCTGCCGCGGCCTCGCCGCGGCAGGCTGTGCGAGGCGCCGGCCGCCCGGCACCTCGGGCCCCACGACGGCGCACAGCGGCGTCGTGGGGATCGGGGTCACGGCCTCTCGTTCGAGAACACGATCGTCCCGCTGGCGCTGAACATGCCACCGACGCCGTGGCAGACGGAGATCTTCGCGCCCGGGATCTGCGCCGGCGCGGTGCCGCGCATCTGCCGCACGCTCTCCTGCAGGGCGAACATGCCGTACATGCCGGTATGGGTGTAGGACAGCCCGCCGCCATTGGTGTTCACCGGCAGCTTGCCGCCCGGACGGGTGTTGCCCTCGCGGATGAAGTCCTTCGCCTCGCCGCGCTTGACGAAGCCGAGATCCTCCAGCCCGTACATCGGCAGGTGCGCGAAGGCATCGTAGATCATCAGGTGATCCACGTCCTTGCGGTCGATCCCCGCCGCCTCGATCGCCGTCGGCCCCGCGACGCGGAAGGCGGAGGAGGAGGTGAAGTCCTTCATCTGGGAGACCATGTTGGTTTCCACCGACTCACCGGTGCCGAGGATGTAGACCGGCTTGGTCGGGAAGTCCTTCGCCCGGTCGCTCTTCGTCAGGATCAGCGCGCCACCGCCATCCGTCACCAGGCAGCACTGCAGGATGCGGAAGGGGTAGGCGATCATCCGGCTGTTCAGCACGTCATCGACCGTGATCGGGTCACGGAACATGGCGCGCGGATTCTTCCCCGCCCATTCCCGGGTGACGACGGAGACCATCGCCAGGTCCTCATGCGTCACGCCATAGGTCTTCATGTAGCGCAGCACGGGGATGGGGAAGAGCGTCGGCGGGCCGAAGGGACCGAAGGGGATCTCGAACTGCCCGTTCAGGCTTTCCGGCTCCGGCGGCCGCGGCGTGGCGTTGATGCGGGACTTGCCGCTTTCGCCATGGGTAATCAGGATGGTGTTGGCATAGCCGGCATGGATGGCCGCCGCCGCGTGGCGGACATGCAGCATGAAGGAACAGCCGCCGACGCCGGTGCCATCCACCCATTTCGGCGTGATGCCGAGGTAATGCGCGATCTGCTGCGGCATCATCGGGCCGACGCAGGCGACGCCGTCGATGTCGGAGGGTTTGAGGCCCGTCTCCGCCATGGCATTCAGCGCCGCATCCGCATGCAGCATGATCTGGGACATCTCGGGCACCGCGCCGATCCGGGTGGATTCGGCGGCACCGACGATGGCGATCTCTCCGCGGCCGAGCATCACTTGCCCTCCTTCACGGGGCGGAAGAAGGGCAGGCTGATCTCCTCATCCATCGCCTCGAACACCACTTCCAGGGGCATGTCGAGCACGAGGGCCTCGGGCGTCTGCTCGCACTCCACGATGTTGGTCATCATGCGCGGCCCTTCCTCCAGCTCCACCACCGCGATGGCGTAGGGCGGGGTGAAGCCGGGCACGGGCCGGTGGTGGATGACGTAGCTGTGGAGAGTCGCACGGCCAGAGGCCTGGAAGATCTCCACATTGCGGGTGCCGGTGTAGGGGCTGAAGGGGCGCGGCGGGAAATACGCCTTGCCCGTATCGCCACAGCGCTGGAGGAGAAGCTTGCCCTCCTTGGCGCCGTCCCAGAAATGCTTGGTCTCCGGCGTGGGTTTGGGCTTGGGCCGGCCTGGCGCGATCATCCGCGTTCCTCCTTGGGTCTCAGAGGCGCGGAGACTGTCACGGATCAGCGCGGCGGCCAATTGGCTCCTGGCCCGGAAGCCGTCGCAGGCGCTGCCCATTGCCCTGCCATGGCTTTGCCACGGCAGGCTGTGCGAGCGACCGGCCGCTCAGGGAATGCCGGGGCCCATGGCGTTGCGCAGCAAGGTCACGGGCACTCACATCGCCGGATACCAGCCGTCATGGATCAGGGTGTAACCGCCCTGGCGCTTCGCCAGGTGCAGGAGGCCGGGGAAATGCATGTGCATGCCGGCCACCGCCAGCCCATCCGTCGCCACCATATCGAAGATCCGGGCGCGGGTCGCCGCGGCCTGCACCGGGTCCACGTCGAAGGCCATGGTCACTTCGGGATGCTGAATCTGGATTTCCGGCAGGTGGATGATGTCGCCCCAGATGAAAAGCTGCTGGTTGCCGGAAGCGATGACATAGCCGGTATGGCCCGGGGTGTGGCCTGGCAGGGGCATGGCGGTGACGCCGGGGAAGACCTCGCCGCCGGTGAAGGTGCGGGTGCGATCGGCATAGGGCGCCACCTGGTCGCGGGAGGCCTGGAAATTGCGCTGCCGCCCCACCTCGTCGGACTTGGCCATCTGCACGTCGTCGTGCCAATGGGCCAGCTCCTGCGCATGCATCACCAGCTCGGCGTTGGGGAACAGGCGCTTGCCGTCCTTGCTCAGCCCGTTGGAATGGTCCGGGTGCATATGGGTCAGCAGGACCGTGTCGATCTCCTCCGGCGCCACGCCGGCGGCGGCGAGGTTGGCGAAGAGCTTGCCGCCGGTCGGCGACATCGCCGTGCCGCAGCCGGTATCCACCAGCGCCACGCGGTCCCCGCTGCGGATGAGGAAGGTGTTCACCGCGGTGCGGCGCGGCACCGGCCGGTAGGCTCCCTGGAGGATACGCACCGCATCCTCCGGCGCGATGTTCTGGATGACGGCCATGGAGCCGTCGAGGAAGCCGTCGCTGACGCTGGTGACGGTGATGTCGCCGACCTTGCGATGATGGATCGCCGGCACCTGGGCTTCGGGATGCTTGGCCATGACGCTTCCTCGGAATAAGCAGCTGTGGCGGCCAGGGTAGATCAGGCGCCCGGCGCTTGCCAGACGGGCGCCGCCGTCCCGTCCGCCGCGCGGATCGCCTGCCACACCCGCTCCGGTGTCGCCGGCATCTCGATATCCCGCACGCCGAGCGGGTGCAGCGCATCCACCACCGCGCTCAGCAGCGCCGGCAGGGCGCCGACCGTCCCCGCCTCCCCCGCCCCCTTCACGCCGAGCGGGTTGGTCGCGGTCGGCACCGGGTTGCTGATCACCTCCATGAAGCAGAGATCGCCGGCCCGCGGCATCGGGTAGTCCTGGAAGCTCGCCGTCAGGATCTGGCCGTCCGAATCGTAGCGGATCGCCTCGCCGAAGACCTGGCCGAAGCCCTGGGCGATGCCGCCATGGATCTGCCCCTTCACCAGCAACGGGTTGATCACCGTGCCGACATCGTCCACCACCACGTAGCGCAGCAGCGCCGTCTCGCCCGTCTCCGGGTCGATCTCCACCTCGCAGACATGGCAGCCATTGGGGAAGGTGGCGTCGCCCGGGCGGGTGACGAGCAAGGCGGCGAGGCCCAGCTCCTCGCCCATCGGCAGCGCGCCCGGCACGTAGCTCCGCTTCGCCAGCGCCTCGATGCCGATGCCGTGGTCGGTGCCCGCCACGCGGAAGATGCCTCCCTTCTCTGCCGAAACGTCGAATTCGATGTCCGCCTCGTCCGCTTCGAGGAAGTGCGCGGCGATCTTCCTGCCGCGCTCGATGATCTTCGCCGCCGCCCCCACCAGCGCGCCGCCCGCCGCCATCATGGAGCGGGAACCGATGGTGCCGCGGCCATGGGTGACGAGGTCGGTATCGCCGCAGACCACGCGAAGGCGCTCCGGCGGGATGCCGAGCTTCTCCGCGGCGATCTGGCGGAACACCGTCTCATGCCCCTGGCCGTGATTGTGGCTCCCCATCAGCAGGGTGGCGCTGCCGCCGGAATCGAAGCGGATCTCCGCAGCTTCCTCCATGGGTCCGCGGTGCGGCCCGCCGGCGCTCTCCACGGCATTGGCCAGGCCCAGGCCGCGCAGCCTGCCGCGCGAAGCCGAGTCCGCGCGCCGCGCCGCGAAGCCTGCCCAATCGACGGCCTCCAGCGCCAGCGCTTGGTTCCTCGGGAAATCGCCGCTGTCATAGGTGTAGTCGAGGCCGGTACGGAAGGGCATCGCCTCGGGCGGAATCATGTTGCGGCGGCGCAGCTCGGCCCGGTCGATACCCGTGGCATCGGCTGCGAGGTCGATGCAGCGCTCGATGGCGAAGATCGCCTCCGGCCGTCCGGCGCCGCGATAGGGCGCGGTGGGCTGGGTATGGGTGAAGATGCCGCGCACCTCCGTGCAGATGGCCGGCGTGCGATAGACGCCGGCGAGGCCGCCGACATTGTTGGTGGAGGAGACCGGCCCCTGCCAGGCGAGATAGGCGCCGAGATTGCACAGCGTCCGCACCCGGAAGGCGAGGAAATTCCCCTCGGCGTCCAGTGCCAGCTCGGCAGTGGAGAGATTGTCCCGCGCATGGCTGTCGCTGAGGAAGCTTTCCGTCCGTGTCGCCGTCCAGCGCACCGGCCGGCCGAGCAGCTTCGCGGCGTGCAGGCAGAGGACATATTCCTGGAAGGGGCTCTCCTTCATGCCGAAGCCGCCGCCGACATCGGGCGAGATGATGCGCAGCCGGTTGGACGGGATGTTGAGGGCGAATTCGGCGATCTCGTTCCGCATCACATGCGGCAACTGGGTGCCGGTGACGAGGGTGTAGCGCTCCTCCATCGGGTCGTAGGTCGCCAGCGCGTTGCGCGGCTCCATCGGGTTGGCGGAGACGCGGGTGATGCGGAATTCATGGCGGATGACATGGGCGGCACGGGCGAAGCCGGCCTCCACCGCGGCGGCATCGCCGAGGCGGAAGAGGAAGCTCTCATTGTCCGGCGCAAGGTCGGGCCAGACCGCGGGAGCGCCCGGGCGCACCGCCTCGGCGATGTCCGTCACCGCCGGCAGTGGCGCATACTCCACCTGGATCGCCTCTGCCGCATCCTGCGCGGCGGCGCGGCTCTCCGCCACTACGGCGGCGACGGCATCGCCGACATAGCGGACCTGATCGCCGGCCAGCATGCGCCAGGGCGTCTGGGCGATGGGCCTGCCGTCCCGCCGGTGGCGCGGCGTGACGCAACGGAGCACGCCGAGCTCCGCAATCTCCGCCGCCGTCAGCACCAGCAGCACGCCGGGCATGGCGCGCGCGGCATCGGCATCGATGCCGGTGATCCGCGCCGCCGCATGGGGCGAGCGCAGTACCACCAGATACGCCGCGCCGAAGGCGGCGTGGTCATCCACGAAGCGCCCGGCGCCGCGCAGGAAGCGGCCATCCTCCACTCGGCGCATGGGCGTGCCGATCCTGATGCCGAGCCCCGCTGGCTGCATCCCGCCCCTCCCTGTCCCCGTATTGGCCGCGTTCCGCGGCGTTGTTGCCGGGCCGCCCGTTGCCCCGAAGCGGCTTCGCCGCTTCAGGCTGTGCGACGCCCCGCCAGCACAGCGCCGCAGGGGCCCCTGCGGCGTCGCGCAGCGACGTCGCGGGGAATAAATATCAGTAGGGCGTGTCGCCGCAGACGGTGACGCGGTGCATGATGCGCGTCTCGGCCGGGTAGTCGTTGATCGCGAAATGCATGGTGCAGCGATTGTCCCAGAAGGCCAGCGAGCCGCTGTTCCAGCGGAAGCGGCAGGTGAATTCCGGCCGGGTCGCATGCTGCATCAGGAAATCGATCAACGGCCGGCTCTCCGCTTCCGTCATGTCCTCGAACTTGAACAGATGCCCGCCGACGTAGAGCGCCTTGCGCCCGGTCTCCGGATGCGTCCGCACCAGCGGATGGGTGGAGATGGTCTGCACATCGCCCGGGTCGCGCGTCTTCATGGACAGCTTGCCGGCGTAGTATTGCTCGCGCGTCTGGCCGTCATGGCCGCTGAGATTGTTGCCGCGGTAGACGCCCTTCACCCCCGCCAGCATCTGCTTCATGCCGGGCGAGAGCGCCTCATAGGCGGCGTAGAGGTTGGTGAAGAGCGTGTCGCCGCCGGCCGAGGGGATCTCCACGCCGTAGAGGATGGTGCCCATGGCGGGCTTGGCGGTGAAGGCCTGGTCGGAATGCCATTCGCCGCCGAAATTCTTCTTATCCGCCGGAGTCTTCTTGATCTCCAGCACCTCCGGGTAATCCTCCATCCCCTGCATGAAGGGGTGCAGGTGGATGTCCCCCCAGCGCCGGGCGAAGGCGAGCTGGCGCGCCGGGGTGAGCTTCTGGTCGCGGAAGAAGATGACGAGGTTGTCGAGCAGCGCTCGGCGGATCTCGCCCATCACCTCCTCGGACAGGTCCCGCGACAGGTCCACACCGGTCACCTCGGCGCCGAGCGTGCCGGCGATGGGGCTCACCTCCAGGTGGCGATAGGCGCTGTTGCGCAGCTCGGACATTTGCCTCTCCCTTAAGGCTGGCTGGTCAGCCGACCGTCCGGGGATGATGCGCCGAGGCCGGCGGCCTGGGAAGGCCCCTACATCCGCCGGTGGGGGGCATGGGTCAGGGAGAGCAGCAGCAGGGCCGCCACGCCGAGCCAGGCCACCAGCCAGAAGGCGTCGATATTGGACTGCACCGTCGCCTCCTGCCGCACCAGATTGGCCAGGGCCGTCAGCGCCCGCCCCTCCGCATCCGCCCCGGCGCCGCCGAGCCGCGCCTGGAAGCCCTGCAGCACCTGGGCCACCAGCAGGTTGTCGCTGCCGACATGCAGGCCGATGAGATTGGAGGCGAGCTGTTCCCGCAGCCGCAGCCAGGTGGCGATGGTGGCCGCCCCGGCCTCGATGCCCAGCAGGCGCCAGATCTGCAGCCAGCCGGAAATCGTCCCGGCTTCCGAAACATCCCGGATGTTGCCGATGACGAAGACGAGGCTGGAGGTGATGCCGAGGCATTGCCCGACCGCCTGCAACGCCTGGCCGGGCAGGAAATCGGGTGCCGCCCAGTCATGCGTCAGCCCGGTCTGCATCCAGGCCGAGAGGCCGAGGCAGGCCAGGCCGGCGCCGAGCGTCAAACGCGGATCGACCCGGCGCAGCAGCCAGACCGTCACCGGCAGCAGCACGAGCTGCGGCAGCGCCACCCAGATCAGCGCATCCCCCACCTGGATGGCGCGCAGCCCGTGCACTGTCTGCAGGTAGTTCGGCAGCACGACAAGGCTCGGCGTGGTGGCGGTGCCGAACAGTGCCAGGATGCCGCCGACGATCAGGATGTTGCGCCGGCGGATGACGGTGAGCTGCAGCCAGGAGGCCTGCACCAGCGCCATGCGCAGCACGAAGCCGAGGATCAGCACCCCGCCCCCCGCCAGGCAGCCGAGCACGGTGCCGGAGCGCAGCCAGTCCAGCCGGTTGCCCTGATCAAGCCCGGCATAGACCAGGGCGAGGCCGGCGCCGAGGAGCAGCGGCCCGCCCCAATCCGTCTGCCGCAGCGCCTCCCGATTCACCGGCGGCAGGGCCATGCCGAAATGGGCGAGGACCAGCATGACGAGGGCGAGCGGCAGGTTCTGCCAGATGATCCATTCCCAGGCCCCCGCATCGCTCCAGAAGCCTTCCAGCGAGGCGGCCATATGGCCGGCGACGATGTTGTCGAAGCCATAGGCGGCCAGGCCCCAGATGACGGTGCGCGGCGGCAGCGCCTGCAACACGAAGGTGAGGCAGGCCGGCAGGAAGGTGCCGACTGCCAGGCCGCGCAGCCCCTGCACCGCCAGGATGGCGGGCGGGTTGGAGAGCAGCGGCAGGATCGCGGAGGCGAGGATGAAGCCAAGGATGCTCGGCATCAGGATGCGTCGGGCCCCGATGGCGCGGGCGACATAGGCGGTGGCGGGCGCCACCAGCAGCTGCGGCGCGGAGAAGAGAGTGGTGAGCCAGGCGCCCTCATCGAAGGTCAGGCCGAGCCCGCCGCGCAGATCGGCCAAGCCGAAGCTGGTCAGGCGGGTGTTCAGCGCGGAGAGGAAGGCGCCGAGCAGCACCGCCGCCACGCCGAGGGCCGGGTGCGGGGAGCGCAGCAGCGCGGCGTGGGAGTCAGACATGGAGGTGCGCCGGGCGCGCGATGGGGGCTCCGCCCCCAGGCCCCCGGCAGGGACTCTGCCCCGTCAAACGCATGCGTTCGATCCCGCGGAGGGGAAGGCTTCCCCCCGGATCCCGCCGGGAGTCCGCTGATTGAACCCGCGCGCCGATAAACTCGGACCGGGGTCCGGGGCCAGGTTCTGACCCCGGCGGGAGTGCAGCGGGCAGCGCCCTCTGCCAGGGGCCTGGGGGTAGAGCCCCCATCACTGCCTCTCCGCCGTATCGACCGTCGCCACTACGGACATCCCCGGCCGCAGCAGCGCCGCGCGCGGCTCCTCGCCCAGGTCCAGCCCGATCCGCACCGGGATCCGCTGCACCACCTTGGTGAAATTGCCCGTGGCGTTGTCCGGCGGCAGCAACGAGAACTGCGCCCCGGAGGCGGGCGACCAGGCCTGCACCCGGCCGTGCAGCACCAGGCCCGGGAAGGCATCCACCGTCACCCGTGCCGGCTGGCCCTCCCGCACATTGGTCATCTGCGTCTCGCGGTAATTGGCGACCACCCAGAGCCGCGGCAGCGGCACCAGCGTGTTCACCGAGGTGCCGACGCCGACATACTGTCCGGGCCGCACCTGCCGCTGCCCCAACCGCCCTGCCTCCGGCGCCGCGATCCGCGTATAGCCGAGGTTGATCCGCGCCAGGTTCAGCGCGGCGCGCTGCCCCTCCAGCGTCGCCTCCTGCTGGCGGAGCTGGGCGTCCAGCACGCCGAGCTGGCGCCGCGCCGCCTCCGCCTGGGCGGTCAGCGCGGCGAGTTGCGCGCTGCCCTGCACCGCAGTCGCATCCGCCACCTCGACGAGCTGGCGGGTGCCGGCGATGCCGGTGGAGAGCAAAGCGCGCTGCCGGTCCGCCTCCAGCCGGTAGCGATGCACCTGGGCCACCTGCCCTTCCACCGCGGCGTCGGCGGCGTGGACGGTGCTTTCCTGCAGGGCGCGCTGGGCGCGCAGCACCTCCAGCGCCGCGGCGGCGCTCGCCACCCCGGCCTCGGCCTGGGCAAGCTGGGCGCGGTAGTCGTCATCCACCAGCTCCACCAGGGTCTGGCCGGCTTCCACCCGCTGGAAATCCTGCACCGGCACGGCGCGGACATAGCCGGCGACGCGGGCGGCGATCGGGGTGAGGTCGGAGGCCAGATAGGCGTCGTCCGTGCGTTGCAGCCGGGCATCGCCGACCCACAGATCCCAGCGGGTGACGAAGAGAGCGACGAGCCCGGCGGCCAGCAGCAGCAGGACGAGGGGGATCAGCAGGCCGCGCCAGCCCGCGCCGGAAGGCGGGGCAGCCAGCGTGGGCGGCGGGGCGCTCGGGGTGGCATCCGGCATGGCGGCAGAACCGATGTTGTGGCACGACTGTGCGGCAAGCCGTGCCAGCGGCCAAGGCTTACGAGAGGCGCGCCGCCATGCGGCGGGCGAGGGGTTCCGATCCGGTACCCGCGGCCGGCGCCGCCTTGCTTGCCGTCGATACTGGAGAGCGGCCTGCCGGCCTTGCAGCGCGTCGTCGCGGCGTCGGCGGCAGCGCGGGGGCCGGCCGCGTTCAAGATCACCTAGGCCCGCACCTCCGGCTCGCGCGTGGCGATCACCTCCAGGCAGCGCTCCAGACAGGCGCGGAAATCTCGCCGGTCATCGGCCCGTCAAGCACGAGCGGCGCGACGAAGCTGGGGTGCCGCAGGCCGACGACGAAAGTGGTGGTGCGCCAATGACCGTGTGGCGCGGCATCCACCAGGCGCTCGCCCCGTGGCCCCCAACCATAGCGGCGCACCATGTTCGTGCTTGCCCTGGTCTCGTCGAGGGGGACGAAGCGGGTCGGGTCCATGTCGCGCTGCCACACACGCCAGCGGCGACGCTCGGCGGCGATGTCAGGCCGGTCCTGCTCAGCCGCCCTCAGCGACTTTTCCGTGCCGCAGGTCGAGCCGCCGCAACGGCGCCCAGATCGTGGTCAACGAGCCGGTCCGGATCCCGCGCCCCGTCAGCTCCGCCTGGATCTCCGTCAAGGCGATGCCCGGCTTGGCCGTGCTCAGATCGCGCAGCAGGTCCTCATGGTCGGCCAGCAGCGGCTTGCGAAGAGCACCACGTCCTTCCGCAGCGCCCTCCGCTTCGTTCCCGCAGCCGAGTGGCTTCGGTGCTCACGGACCCTACCCGCCCCTGAATTTCTCGATCACCGAGGCGACCTCGGCGCGGCCGATGGGCCGCCCGAACAGGTAGCCCTGGCCCTCATTGTATCCGTTGGCCAGGACGACATCCAACTGCTCGGCGGTCTCGATCCCCTCTGCCGTGGTGGTGATGCTCAGGCCAGAGGCAAGGCCAGCCACCGCGCGCACGATGGCCTCGCATTCCGGCCGTTCCGACAGATCACGGACAAAGGACCGGTCGAGCTTGATCTTGTCGAAGGAGAAGCTCCGGAGATAGCTGAGCGAGGAATACCCGGTGCCGAAATCA
>NZ_JAMZIK010000094.1 GCF_024178315.1 Siccirubricoccus soli
GCCCGGCCGCGGCGCCGGCCGCACCTCCCGGCGGGGCCCCGCCCGCCGCGTCGCCCCCCGCCACGCCGCCGCAGCGCTGAGGGGGCGGAGGCCCATGCCCACCCGTCGCATCGCCGTCACCGGAAGCGCGGAATTCCAGGCGCTCGGCACCGGTGGGACGCTCGCCGTCGATCAATGGGACGCGCTGACGGCGCAGATCGCCGACGCCATCGGCCCGGACCATGCCGCGCTCTTCGCCGAGCCGCAGCGCAATCCGGGCCGCGGCGAGATCGACTGGTACGCCGACGGCGCCGGCGCCGTGGTTCGCGCCGACAGCCTGCCGGCGGCGGAGCGCGAGGCGCTGCTCGCCCGCTGGCATGCGATGCGGGCGGAGATCGCGGCGCTGGCCGCGAAGCTCGGCGCAAGGCCGGAAGGCCGCTTCATGGCGAGCCTGATCCAGGCTGCCATCACCCTGCCGCAGCCCGAGGACCGGGCGATCTACCGCATCGACGGCAGGCCGGTGCTGATCGCCTGGGGACATGAGCGGGCCGGCGTCGCCGCCGGGGCGGAGACCCTGACCGGACGGATGGCGGCGGCCGAGCTGCCCATGGCCATCCTGCCGCCGCCCCCCGGCCCGGTGCCGCCCGGGCCGCGCCTCTGGCCGGTGCTGGCGGCGCTGATCGGCTCCCTGCTGCTGTTGCTGCTGGCCCTGCTCTTCGCCTGGCGCGACCCCTTCGGCTGGCTGGCGCCGCAGGAGGTGGCCTGCAGCGTGAGCCAGGAGGACCTTGCCGCGCTCGGTGCGCTGCGCGAGGCCTCCGAGCGGGAGAGCGCGCTGCGGCGGGAGCTGGCAAGGCTGGTGACGGAGGCGGCCAATCGCCGCGCCGCCTGCCCGCCCCTGCCGGCGCCGCGGCCGCAACCGCAGCAGCCGGCGCAGGAGCCGCCGCGCAACCCGGATTTGGAGCGGGCCCAGCGCGAGGGCGGCCAGACCGGCAAGCTGCAGATCGTGCTGGCCTGGGAAAGCCGGTCGGATGTGGATCTGCACGTCACCTGCCCGAACGGCCAGCGGCTGTTCTGGGGCGCCCGCGCGGTCTGCGGCGGGGCGCTGGACGTGGACGCCAATGCCGAGCGGCAGATGGCGCAGCCGGTGGAGAATGCCGTCTGGGCCAATCCCGGCAGCGGCACCTACCGGGTGGAGGTGGAGAATTACGCCGCCAATGGCACCAACAACGTGCCCTTCCGCGTGACCATCCGGCAGGAGGGCAGGCCTGACCGGGTCGTCACCGGCGTGGCGCGGGCGGGGGCGGGGCGCCAACCGGTGACCACCGTCGATGTGCCGTGATGAGCGGTGCCGCGCTGATCCTCGACCGTCGCCGGCGGGATGCGATCCGGCCGCTGCTGCCGGCGCGGCCGGCGGCGGAATGGCATGCGGCGCTTACGGCGGAGATCACGGCGGGGCTGGGGGCGGCGCATGCGGCGGTGCTGGCGGCGCCGGTGGAGGAAGGCGAGGAGATCGCTTGGTGCGCGGCCGGCACGCGCAGCAAGGCCTTTGCCGAGCTGCCGCTCGCCGACCGGCGGGCGCTGACCGAGGCGCTGGGGGCGATCCTCTCCGACATCCGCAGGCTCGGGGAGAGCGGCGCGGCGCCCAATGTGGCCGCGGCCTGGCCGGCGCTGCGGGAGGTGCCGGACCTCGAGGCGGTCTTCGCGGTGGATGGCCGGCCGGTGCTGGCGGCCTGGGCGCATGTGCCGGCGCGGGCGGAGCGGCCGCCCGGGCTGCTGG
>NZ_JAMZIK010000095.1 GCF_024178315.1 Siccirubricoccus soli
GCGCTGACCGAGGCGCTGGGGGCGATCCTCTCCGACATCCGCAGGCTCGGGGAGAGCGGCGCGGCGCCCAATGTGGCCGCGGCCTGGCCGGCGCTGCGGGAGGTGCCGGACCTCGAGGCGGTCTTCGCGGTGGATGGCCGGCCGGTGCTGGCGGCCTGGGCGCATGTGCCGGCGCGGGCGGAGCGGCCGCCCGGGCTGCTGGCGCGGTTCGACGATGGCCGGGCTTGGCAGGCGCCGCCCGGCTTCCCCTGGCGCCCTTGGGCGCTGGCGGGCGGGGCGCTGGCGGCGCTGGCGCTGGCGGCTGGCATCCTGCTGCCGCTGTTCGGCGCGGCGCTGGTGCCGGTGGAGATCCCCGCCTGCCGGCTCGATCCCGCCAGCCTTGCCACCTATCAGGAGGCGCAGCGGGAGGCGGAGCGGCAGGACGCGCTGGAGGCGGAGCTTGCCCGGCTGGAGGAGGAGCGTGGCCGCCGCCGCCTCGCCTGCCCCCTGCCAGTGGAGCAGCCGCCCCCGCCCGAACCACC
>NZ_JAMZIK010000096.1 GCF_024178315.1 Siccirubricoccus soli
CGGGAGGCGGAGCGGCAGGACGCGCTGGAGGCGGAGCTTGCCCGGCTGGAGGAGGAGCGTGGCCGCCGCCGCCTCGCCTGCCCCCTGCCAGTGGAGCAGCCGCCCCCGCCCGAACCACCCCAGCGCCAGGCCGAAGCCCCACGTCCCCCTGAGCCGCCCCGCCGCCAGGAGCTGCCGCAGGAGCGCTGGGACCGCGGCGACCTCTCCATGCTGGAAGGCTGCTGGCGCAACACCGCGGAGATGACGACCGTCGATCCCACCACCGGGCAGCGCAACCCGCTGCGCTCCTGGCGCATGTGCTTCGACCGCAACGGCCATGGAAGGCAGGAATTGATCTGGGCCGATGGCCAGCGCTGCGCCGGCCCGCTCCAGGCCAGTTTCGAGGGGCGCCGGATGGTCATCGCCGAGCCCGCGCGCTGCACCGGCAATCGCGGCCTCTACACCGGCCGGCAGGATTGCGTCAGAATTAACGACAACGAGGCGGAATGCACCCGGACCGAGCTGGACGGTCCGCGGCCCGGCCCCAAGACGCCAGGACGTTTCCGGCGATGAGGGGCGGCGCCGGCAGGACGCTGCCAGGAATGGACGCATGACGAAGCTGATCACGCTGATGCCGAACAGCGGCATCCATTTCTGGGATGTCGATTTCGACCTGGATGCGCTGCCCAGGCTGAGCCGGCGCTTCTGGGAGGAGAAGCTGTCCGACGTCCCGGACGAGACCGGCGAGGTGCCGGTGGCGCTGCGCGAGCTGGTGGCGAATGAGGAGGGGGAGTTCGTCGATCCCGTCTCGCTCCACCAGCCGGTGGAGGAAGAGTGCTACTCCGTCAACGTGGCCCGGGCGCTGGAGCCCTTCCTCGCCAAATGGGTGCCGTTGCCGGTCTTCGCCGTGCTGCAGCCGCGCGCCAATGCGCCGGATCTGATGGATCGCGGCCCGAGCAACTGGGTGCGCGCCCGCATCGCGGAGCTGCCGCCCGACCCGCGCCGCAGCGCCACGCGCCCCGCCCGGCTGACGCTGGCCTTCGACACCGGGCTGATGGAGCCGGACCCCGACCACCCGGACACCATCGTGGCGCCCAATAGCCGCACGGTGATGCGCGGGCAGGAGCTCGCCCTGGTCGCCGATACCGAGCGCAACGCCTGGTTCATCAACGAGGAATGGGTGACCGCCTGGCTCGCCGAGATGTTCCGCGAGTTCAAGCAGGCCCAGACCCGCGGCCGGCCGCTGCGCAAGGAGGATTTCCCCTTCGCCTGCGAGCACCAGGCCCGCTACATCGCCTTCCTCGCCCTGCTGGGCGAGCTGGGCTGCGTCCCGCGCATCCGCTTCGTGGACACCATCTCCCCGGGGCTCGAGATCAACCCGGTGCAGGTCGATCTGGTGCTGGATGTCGGCAACAGCCGCACCTGCGGCATCCTGGTGGAGGAGCATCCCGGCCAGGGGATGAACCTCTCGGACAGCATGCCGCTGATCCTGCGCGACCTCTCCGAGCCGCACCGCTTCTATGCGCTGCCCTTCGAGAGCCGGGTGGAATTCTGCCGCGCCAGCCTCGGGCGGGACGCCATCGCCCGCCGTGCCGGCCGGCCCGGCTCCTTTGCCTGGCCCTCCCCGGTGCGGGTGGGGCCGGAGGCGGTGCGGCTGGCGGGGGCGCGGCTCGGCAATGAGGGGGCGACGGGCATCTCCTCGCCCAAGCGCTATCTCTGGGACAAGGCGAAGGTGGCGCAGCCCTGGCGCTACAACAGCCGCACGGCGGGGGAGGCGATCGACCCGCCGGTCTCCGGCATGTTCATGCGGCTGCTGACCGAGGAGGGGGAGGTGCGCGGCCTTGGCCGCGGCAAGCCGCCGCGCGGCACCCCGGCGACGCGGGCGCATTTCAGCCGCTCCTCCCTGTTCTCCCTGATGATCGCCGAGATCGTGCTGCAGGCCCTGGCCCAGGCGAATTCCCCGGGCGGGCGGCAGGAGCGGCGGGACAGCGACGTGCCGCGGCGGCTGCGCCGCATCGTGCTGACCATGCCGCCGGGCATGCCGCTGGCCGAGCAGCGTATCCTGCGGGCGCGCGCCGAGGCGGGCGTGCGGCTGGCCTGGCAGATGCTGGGCTGGACCGCGCCGGACGGCACGCCGCTGAACAAGCTGATGGAGGAGCCGAAGGTCCCGGAGACGCTGGACGAGGCGACCGCCACCCAGATCGTCTGGCTGCACAACGAGATCGCGGTGCGCATGGGCGGCGATGCCCAGGCGCTGTTCGATGTGCTGAACATCCCGGCCGGCCAGCCGCTCCGCGTCGCCAGCATCGATATCGGCGGCGGCACCACGGACCTCATGGTGGCCTCCTACCGGCTGGGCGAGGGCGATGCGGTGCTGCCGGCGCAGGAATTCCGTGAAAGCTTCAAGACCGCCGGCGACGATCTGCTGCGCCAGGTGCTGGCGGAGGTCGTGGTGCCCTGCCTCGCCGCCGCGCTGAAGATGGCCGGCGTGGTGGATGCCGGCGCGCTGCTGCGCCGCACCCTGGGCGGCGACCAGGGTGGGCAGAGCGAGCAGGAAAGGCACCTGAAGCGCCAATTCGTCTCCCAGGTGCTGGAACCGGTGGGGATCGAGATCCTGAAGGCGCGGGAAAAGGCGCAGGGCCGCAGCACCGGCGTGCTGCTGCAGGCGAAGCTCTCCGAGATCCTGCGCGAGCGCAGCATCGGGGTGGAGCGCGCCATCGCCTATGTCGAACGCCAGGCGCGCGAGGCCGGTGCGAGTGCCGAGAGCGTGCTGGAGGCCGAGATGGTCGCCACCGTGCCGATGGTGGACCGGCTGGTGCATGCCACCTTCGGGCCGATCCTCGCCAATCTCTGCGAGGCGGTCTGGCATCTCGGCTGCGACGTGCTGCTGCTCTCCGGCCGGCCTTCACGACTGACAGCGGTGGCCGACATCGTCACGGCGCGCATCCCGGTGCCGCCGCACCGCATCATCCGCATGCACCGCTACCAGGTGAGCGACGCCTATCCCTTCCGCGACGCCGCCAACCGGATCGAGGACCCCAAGACCACGGCGGCGGTGGGCGCCATGCTGGGGCTGCAGGCGGAGGCCAGGCTGCGCAATTTCCACCTCAGCAGCCGTGCCTTCCGGATGAAATCCACCGCGCGCTATATCGGGCGGCTCGACCAGTCCGGGCAGCTCCGCAGCAATGCGGTGCTGCTGCGGGATGTGGACCTGGACCAGGCGAAGGGCGGCGGCGATGTCGCCTTCACCACGCCGCTGGCCGCCGCCAGCATGATCGGCTTCCGCCAACTGCCGATCGAGCGCTGGACCGCCCAGCCGCTCTATGCCTTCGAGCTGCGGGAGCCGGAGAAGGCGGCGCGCCTCGCTTTGCCGCTGCGCGTCACCGTCCGGCGGCTGGATGAGCAATTCGGCGGGGAGGAGGGCGACCAGGAGGGGCTGGTGCGCGAGATGTTCAAGGTGGAGGAGGTGATCCAGGCGAATGGCGACCCCGCCAGCCCGAACGATGTCGATCTCCGCCTGCAGACCATGGAGCGCGGCGAGGGCTATTGGCGCGACACGGGCAATCTCGAACTCCGGAGCGTGCCATGAGCAACCCCCTGCTGGCGCGCGAGGCGGAGCGCGCGACCGAGATCGACCGGCTGGCGGTGGACAGCCTGGGCTGGGCGCAGACCGGTGCGCCGCAGTCGAGTGAGAGCCTGCCGCGCGACCTCCGCCGCGATGCCCGCCGGGCTAGGGGGCTGCGCAACGCGGCGCAGCGGCCGGTGGCGGTCGCTGTTTTCGGCGCCTCCCAGGCCGGCAAATCCTACCTCGTCTCGCGGCTGGCGGCGCCGCTGGGCAAGCCGCTGACGGCGCTGATCGGCACCCAGAAGCTGGACTTCCTGAAGGACATCAACCCGCCGGGCGGCAATGAATCCACCGGCCTCGTCACCCGCTTCACCATTGCCCCGCCGCCGGCGCCGGCGGATGCGCCCATCGCGCTGCGCCTGCTGACCCAGACCGATGTGGTGAAGATCCTCGCCAACACCTACCTGGAAGACTTCGCGCTGGACGAGGGCGCGGTGCCGCAGCCGGAGGACCTCCAGAAGCATCTGGCGCAGTTCGAAGGCGCGGCGGGGCCCGCGCCCTGCGACGGGCTGGACGTGGACGGCATCGAGGATCTGCAGGACTATCTGCGCAACCATTTCCGCGACCGGACGCTGATCGCCGCCCTCTCCAACAGCTTCTGGCAGCGCTTCGCGGATATCGTGCCGCGGCTGCCGGCGGAGCGGCGGGCGGAGGCCTTTGCCATCCTCTGGGGCCGGGACCCGACGCTGACCAAGGCCTGTAGCGAGCTGCTCGCCGTGCTGAAGCGCCTTGGCTTCCCGGAGGATGTGCGGGCGGGGATGGATGCGGTGCAGCCGCGCGAGACCAGCGTGGTGGATGTGCGCACCCTCTTCACCATGGGCCAGGCCTCGCCCGGCACGGTGCCGCTGCGCCCGGCCAGTGGCGGCGCCGCCGTGCCGGTGGACCGGGCGCTGGCCACCGCCCTCATCACCGAGATCGTCGTGCCCCTGGCCGAGAAGCCCTGGGCCTTCTTCGACCACACCGACCTGCTGGACTTCCCCGGCGCCCGGGTGCGCGAGGAGATCCCGAACGCCGAGAAATTCTTCGCCACGCCCGGCAATCTCGGCCGCGCCTTCCTGCGCGGGAAGGTCGCCTACCTGTTCCAGCGCTACAATGCGGAGCAGGAGATCAGCGCCATGCTGCTCTGCGTCGGGCCGCAAGTGCAGGAGGTGCAGACCCTGCCGAAGATGGTGGATGACTGGATCGGCCTGACCGCCGGCAGGACGCCGGCCGATCGCGCCGGCAAGCCTTCCAACCTCTTCTTCGTGCTGACGAAGTTCGACGCGGAATTCGAGGAGAAGGGGGGCGAGGACATCGCCTCCGGCCATCGCTGGACGGCCCGCATGCAGGCCAGCCTCGTCGATTTCTTCGGCAAGGCCTATGAGTGGCCGGATGAATGGGTGCCGGGCCAGCCCTTCACCAACACCTTCTGGCTGCGCAACCCCTCGGTCGGCTTCGATGCGGTCTTCGACTACGAGCCGGACCCGGAAGGCGGGCGGCGGGAGGTGGGCGTCTCGCCCCGCGCGGCGCAGCGGGTGCAGGAACGCCGCGACGCCTATCTGAACAACCCCCTGGTGCGGAAGCATTTCGCCAACCCGGCCAAGGCCTGGGACGAGGCGCTGCGGCCGAATGACGGTGGCATCGGGCATCTGGCGGCGGCGCTGGCGCCGGTCTGCGACCCGACGCTGAAGGCCCGGCAGCTCAAGGCCCGTGCCGCGGCGCTGGTGAGCAGCATGTCCGGCCGCCTCCGCCCCTTCTTCCGTGGTGGGGATGCCGAGCAGCGGGTGGAGGATGCGCGGCGCCGTGCCCGAATCCTCGGCCGTGCCCTGGCGCAGACGGCGCAGGCCCAGCTTCTCGGCCCCTTCCTGCGCAGCCTGATGGTGGATGCGGACAGCATCGCGGCCGTCTATTGGCGGCTGCGCGCCGATGCCAGCCTCAGCCTGGCGCCGATCGGCGCCGTCGCCACCAAGGACGATTACGACGATCTGCTGGGCGACCTGCTGGGCGAGCCGGAGGCCACCGAGGAGGCGCCTTCCGCCGCCGGGCCGCGCGACGTCTTCGAGCAATTCGCCAGCCTGGCGCTGGAGGATTGGGAGATGCGCATGCGGGCGCTGGCGGATGACGAGTCGGCGCTCGCCTATTTTCCCCTGCCGCGGGAGGTCATCGCCGAGATCGCCGGGGAGCTGGCGCAGGGCGCGCGCCGGCTGAAGCTGCGCGACAGCATCGCCGATGCGCTGCGGAGGCGGGCGAATTTCCAGGCCCGCGCCGATGCGATGGAGCAGAAGCAGGTGGCGATCGTCGAGGAACACATCAACGAATTCGTCCACCGGCTGGGCTGGCCGGCGGTGGAGCCGGCGAAGCGCCCGAAGCTCGGCCGCGATGAGCGGCCGATCTTCCTTGCCCGCGCGCCGGACCCGGCGCCGCCGCCCTTGCCGGAACAGCCCTCCGCCTATGACCGGCAATACAATGCCGACTGGATCGCGGGCTTCGCCGGGCTGATGGAGGGCAATGCCCGCTCCTCCGACGGCGTGGATTACGACATCGTGGCCAATGCGCGGCTCGGCCAGATCCTGCAGGGGCTGGCGGCAACGCTGGATGCGGCGTGAGGGCGCGGGCGTGAGCGAGGGCAGCGTCCGCCGCCATCCGACCCGCGGCGCCGGCTATGCCGAGCTGCGCCTGCCCGGCGCCGCCGCGGCCGTCGAGGACCCGCGCTTCCGCCTGTATTGGGAGCCGCATCACGACCCGTATCTCGGCCCGAATGGCTGGCAGGCGGCAGAGGCGGTGCTGCATCCGGAGGAGGCAGCGGTGGAGGGGCGGGACCTGCTCCTCACCCTTGGTCCCGCGATCTGCGAGCACCTGGAAACCGACACCTATGAGGTGATCCTCCTCGCCTTCCCCAATGGCCGCTTCGTCGTGCCCTGGGTGGAGATCCCACGTCGGCCCCGGCAGGGGCGCGGCACGGTGGTGGGGCGCGAGGCGCCGCACCAGGGCGTCGGAACCGTTGGCGGCGGCGGGGCGACGGGCGGTGGGACCACCGGTGGCGGGACCACTGGCGGCGGCGATGCGGTTCAGGATGGTGGTGTCCCCGGCGGTGGCGGCACCACCCTCGGCGGGACCGCTGGCGGCGGCGACACCATCGGGGGCGGCGGGACCACCGGCGGAGACACCATCACGGGCGGCGAGGCGGAGAGGCCCCCACCCAAGCCCCTCTGGCCCTGGCTGCTGCTGTTGCTGCTGCTTCTCGCCGCCGCGGGGGGCGCTTGGTGGTGGTTCCGCAACCCGCCGCCCGCCCCCGTGCCGGAGGCCGGCCCACGGACCGAGGCGCCGCCCAGCCCCGCCCCGCCGCTGGCCACGCCATCCCCCGGTCAGGCCGATGCCTGCCTCGGCGAGGGCGGCGTGCCGGCCGGGCAGCAGACCGCCCGCGATGTCGCTGGCCGCAGCGGCTGCCAGCCGGCGGAATATGTGCGCATCGCGGAGGCAATGCGGGAGGCCGGGCGGCATGACGATGCGCTGCTGCTGCTGGAAGCCGCGGCGGAACGCGGCGTGGGCGGCGCCATGGCGGCACTCGGCCGGATGTACGACCCGAACGGCTTCCGCCCCGGCCAGCCCTTCAACGAGCCCGACCCCCGCCAGGCGGCGCGCTGGTACCGCGATGCCGAGCGGGCCGGGGAGGCGGGCGTCGCCGGGCCTCGCGCGGCCTTGCGGAGCTGGTTGCAGCAGCAGGCGCAGCAAGGGGATAGCATGGCGCGGCTGACGCTGGAGGATTTCTGGCCATGATGCTGCGCCGCCTGCTGCCCCTGCTGCTGCTGCCGGCCCTGCTGCCCGGCGCCGCCCTGGCGCAGCCGGCAGATCCCTGGCGGCAAGGGGGCGGCGGCCAGGCTGGGCGCCCCGCGCCGCTGCTGGTGCCGGGCAAGCGCAGCCTCTACCAGCGCGTGCTGCTGCGCCCGGGCGCCACGCTGCACCAGGCGCCGGGCGGGCCGGGCCGCCCCGCCCTCGGTTTCAGCGCCTTCTTCGTCTACGCGAAGCAGGGCCGGGGCGCGGAGGAATGGCTGCAGATCGGCCCCGCGCCGGATGGCAGGACGGAAGGCTGGGTGCAGGCCGCCCGCACCGTGGAATGGAACCACGGCATGGTGGCGGCCTTCACCAACCCCGCCAATCGCGGCCGCGGCTTGTTCATGGAGACCGAGGCCGGTGCCCGCGCCCTGCTGAATGCCGGCGGCGCTGCGGAAGCCCAGCGCCTGCGCACGGAAGCCGCCGCCGGTCGCCCCGCCCCCGGGGTGCTGGCGCTGGAGCCGGCGAACCATGTGGACATCACGCAGCAATTCTATCTGCTGCCCATCCTCAACGCGGCGACGGTGGAGCGCGAGATCGGCGGTCCGGTCCGGGTGCTGGAGGTTGCCTCCGCGCCCGAGGAACGCCCGCCCCAGCCGCAGCAGGCGGCAGCCGATCCGCTGGCCAATTTCCGCGCCGGGCTGGTCTTCGTGGTGGATACCACGATCTCCATGCAGCCCTATATCGACGCGACGCGGGAGGCGATGACGGGCATCGTCGGCCGCCTGCGGCAGACGGCGCTGCGCGACAAATTCCGCTTTGGCGTGGTCGGCTACCGGGACAGCAAGGAAGCGACGCCGCAGGGCTACGAATACACTGCCCGCACCTTCGCGAAGCCGGATTTCGGCCAGCCGCCGGATGCCTCGCTTTCGGCCATGCAAGGGCTGGTGGCCAGCACCGGCGGCAATGAGGGCTTCGACGAGGATCCGGTGGCCGGCCTCGCCACCGCGCTGGACGAGGTCGATTGGGCCTCGCTCGGCGGCCGCTACCTCATGCTCATCACCGATGCCGGCGGGCGGGATGCGGCGGACCCGCTCTCCGCCACCCGCCAGGGCTTCGAGGAGATCGCCCAGCGCGCCCGCGCCGCCGGCGTGGTGGTGATGGTGGTGCATCTGCTGACGCCGGAAGGCCGCACATCCGGCAACCATTCCCGGGCGCGGCGGCAATATCTCGGCCTCGCGGCCAACGGCAATACCGGGGACAGCCTCTATTTCGGCGTGGAGAACGGTGCGCCGGAGGCCTTCCGCGGCACCGTCTCCGCCCTGGTGGAAGGCATCCTCCGCCAGGTCTCGGCCACCACCGGCGTCTCGCTGGAGGCGCTGCGCGGCGCCGGCGGCGGCCAGGTGCCGCAGCGGGAGGCGCAGCGGATCGAGGCGCAGATGCGCATCGTCGGCGAGGCCATGCGCCTCGCCTATCTGGGGCGGGAGCAGCGGACGACGGCGCCCGATGTGGTGCGCTCCTTCGTGCTGGACCGCGACCCGGCGCCGCCCGGCATCGCCGCCATCGATGTCCGCGTGCTGCTGACGCGCAACCAGCTCGAGGATCTCAGCAAGACGCTGGAGGAGATCCTGCGCGCCGGCCGCGCCACGCGGCTGCAGCCGCGGGAATTCTTCGGCCAGCTGCAATCCGCCATGGCGGTGGCGGCGCGCGATCCTTCGCGCATCGCCCTCTCTGGCGCGCTGGGCGGCCTGCTGGGCGAGTTCCTGGAGGGGTTGCCCTATAATTCCGAGATCATGGCGATGACGGAGCGGGAGTGGAATGCGATGAGCGCCGGCGCCCAGGCCCGGCTGCTGAACCAAGTGGAGGCGAAGCTCCGCCTCTACCGCGACTTCGCCCGCTCCAACCTCTGGACCACGCTGTCCGGCCGGCGGGAGGCGGGGGAGCAGGTCTTCCCGGTGCCGCTCGACGCCCTGCCGTGAGCGCGCCCGATCGCCCGAGCGGCAGCGAGGGCGTGAATCGGCCGCGCCAGCTACCGAACGCGCCCGATCGTCCGGGCGATAGCGAGGGCCGGGATCGGCCGCGCCGGATCCTGCTCGAGGTCTCGGGGCTGGAGCGGCGGCTGGGGGAGGGGTTCCGGCTCAGCGTGCCGGAATTCGCCCTGGCGGAGGGCGACCGGGCGGCGGTGGTGGGGCCGTCCGGCGCCGGGAAATCCACCTTCCTCGCCCTGCTGGCCCTGGCGCTGAAGCCGGGCCGCGCCACGCGCTTCACCCTGCGCCGCGGCCCGGGCGGGGCGGCGGTGGATGCAGCGCATCTCTGGGCGCGGGGGGATGAGGCGGGGCTGGCGGCGCTGCGGGCGGCGGCCATCGGCTATGTGCCGCAGACGGCGGGGCTGCTGCCCTTCCTGACGCTCCGGCGGAACATCGCCCTGACGCAGGAGCTGGCCGGCCGACGGGATGCAGCGCTGATCGGGCGGCTGGCGGAGCGGCTGGAGATTGCCGGGGTGCTGGAGCGGCTGCCGGCGCAGGTCTCCGTCGGGCAGCGGCAACGGGCAGCGGTGGCGCGGGCCCTGGCGCACCGCCCGGCCTTGGTGCTGGCGGATGAACCGACCGCCTCCGTCCATCCCAGCCAGGCGGATGAGATCCTGCGCCTGCTGCGCGACACGGCGGAGGAGGGGGCTGCGGTGCTGCTTTCCACCCATGACCTGCCGCGGGCCGAGGCGGCCGGGCTGGCCCTGCTGGGCTGCGTGCCGGAACCGGGGCCGATCCCCGCCTCCGTGCTGCGGCCGCTGGCGGCATGAGCGTGCATCCGGTGCAGGCAGGGAAGGCTGCGGTCGCTGCGCGTGGGCGGCGGTTCCGCCAGGCTCCGCCGGGGACCGGACCGGCCGCCGGCGCTCGTCGTGACATCGGAGGCCGAAGGATTGACCGGCTTGGCATGGCGGACCGGCGGAGGGCAGCCTGCCGGGTCTGCGGCATGCCGGTGGCCCCCCCGCCGGCCGAAAGGCCCCTGATCAGCCCCGCCGGGCGGAGTGGTGCGCCTTTCCGCCCGGGCCGGCCGCCTCGGGGCCAGGACGGGCAGGGGTGATGCTGCCGCTCCGCCTCGCCCTGGCCGATCTGCGCGGGGAGCTGCGCATGACGCTCTGCCAGGTGCTGGCCGTCGCCGCCATCCTGACGCCGCTGCTGGTGCTGGCCGGCCTCCGCGCCGGGGCGGTGGAGGGGATGCGCGCCGCCGTGCTGGAGGACCCGCTGGCGCGGGAGGTGATGTCCCTCGCCAGCCGGGAGTTCAGCCAGGACTGGCTGGCCGCCCTGGCGGCGCGGCCGGAGGTGCTGCACCTCTCCCCCCGCACCCGGCAGCTTGCCGCGACCCTGCTGCTGGAGACGCCGGATGGCGCGCGGCAGGTCTGGGCGCCGGTGGTGCCCTCCTCCCCTGGCGACCCGCTGCTGCCGGGGGGCGCGCCGGTCGCCGCTACCCAGGTGGTGCTCAGCGCGCCGCTGGCGGCCCGGCTGGGGCTGAAGGCGGGGGATGAGGTGGTGGGACGGCTCGGCCGCGGGGAGCGCGGCGCGGCGCCGGAGCGGCTGCGCGTGGCGCTGACCGTGCAGGAAGTGGCGCCCATCACCGCCTCGGACCGCGACGCCATCTTCGCCGCCCCGGCGCTGGCGGATGCGTTGGAGGACTGGTCCGAATTCCGGGCCGGGATGCCGGCGGAGGCGGGCGCACCGCCGCGCGCCGCGCCGCGCACCGGCTATGCCGGCTTCCGCCTCTACACGAAAAGGCTGGAGGATGTGCCGCCCCTGGTCACCGCGCTGCGCGCCGCCGGCATCGAGACCCGCTCCCGGGCCCAGGACATCGCCCCGATGCTGGCGATCGACGCGGCGCTGGGGCGGCTGCTGCTGGCCATTGCCGCGGTGGCGGGGAGTGGCCTCGTGCTCTCCCTCGGCGCCGGGCTCTGGGCGAATGTGGAGCGGAAGCGGGGGCTGCTGGCGGGGCTCCGGCTGATGGGGCTCGGGCGGGGCGGGGTGGTGCTGATGCCGGTTGCCCAGGCCGCCGCGCTGGCACTGGCCGGCGCGCTGCTGGCCGCAGGCCTGGCGCTGGCGGTGCAGGCGGGCATCAATGCCGGGCTCGGGGGCGTGCTGCTGGACCGGCCGCTATCGCTGCTCGGTGCCGGCACCATCGGCCGCGGCATCGGCATCACGCTGCTGGCGGCCATCGGGGCCTCGGCGCTCGCGGCCTGGCAGGCAGCGCGGATCGAACCCTATGAGGCGGTGAGGGGCGGATGAAGCGAGCGATCCTGGCGGGGCTGCTGGCCTGCTCCCCGGCCCTGGCCCAGGCCCCGGCGGCCTGGGAGACTCCGCGCTGGAACCCGCAGCCGGCGGAGGGCGACCTGGTGCTGCCCCTGCCCTGCGGCGGCCGCCTCGCGTTGCGGGAGGTGGTGGTGCCCGCCGGCAGCGGCCCGCTGGACGACAAGCGCGTGACGCTCGGCTCCCCGGAGCTGGAGCAGGGGCCGGCGGAGTTCCAGCACCCGGATTTCATCGCCGGCGGCTTCCGCGGCACGGGTCCGGCGCGGCGCTTCTGGATCGGCAAGTACGAGGTGACGCGCGACCAGTATGCCGCCGTCATCGCCGCGCAATGCCCGCCGGCCAGCCCCGAGGGCCGGCGGCCCGCCGCCGATCTTTCCTGGTTCGACGCGCAAGCCTTCGTGGAAAAGCTGAACGCCTTCCTGCTGGCCAATGCGCGCGGCGCGCTGCCGAAGGAGGATGGCGCCATCGGCTATCTGCGCCTGCCGACCGAGGCGGAGTGGGAATACGCCGCCCGCGGCGGCGCGGCGGTGAGCGAGACGGAGTTCCTGGCGCCGCTGCCGCCCATGCCGGATGGCGATGCCGAGGCCTACATCATGGCCGGCAGCCGCCGCACCGGCGGGCGGGCCCAGGCGGTGGGGCAGTTGAAGCCCAACCCGCTGGGCTTGCACGACATGCTGGGCAATGTGGCGGAGATGGTGCTGGAGCCCTACCGGATGAACCGGGTGGGGCGGCCGCATGGCCATGCCGGCGGCTTCGTGCTGCGCGGCGGCTATTACGGCAGCCCGATCGACGAGCTGCGCAGCAGCCTGCGGGAGGAGATGCCGCCCTTCGACGCGACGACGGGTCGCGCCACCCGCACGCCGCAGGCGGGATTCCGCCTGGTGCTGTCCGTGACGGCCACCACCAGCCTGGCGCAGACCGAGGAGGTGAAGCGCGCCTTCCTGGCGGAAGCCAACAGCCGGCAGCAGGATGTCGCGCGGTCCGCCGACGACCCGCAGGCGGCGCTGGCGTTGCTGCGGCGAACGGTGCAGGACCCGGCGCAGCAGGCGGCGATCCGCCGGGTGGAGGCGCAGCTTGCCAGCGATGCCCGCGCCCGCGGCGAGCAGCAGCGGGAGATCGTGCGGGCGCAGATCGAGAGCCTGGCCGGGCTCGCGGCCTCGGCACGCGATGTCGCGCTGCGGGCGACCCTGATCGAGAGGAACTCGGCCGAACGGGAGCGGGAGCAGAACCAGGCCGCCATCGCCGAGCTGCGCCGCATCCGCGGATCGGTGATCGACATCTATGCCACGACGATGCGGCGGACCGCCGAGGGCGCGCCGCGCAGCGTGGTGGTCGAACAGGTCGCCCTGGTGCGGCAGGACCTGCAGCGGCGCAACCTGCCGCGCTTCGGCATCTATATCGACATGATCGACCGCCACATCCGGGACAGCCAGCTCGGCCGCAGCCCCGCCGCACCGGCCATTTCCGCGGACATGGACCGGGCGGTGGAGGAAGGGATCCGCAATCTGCGGCAGGGAAGGTAGCCCCCTGTCGGGGAAGGACGGTCCCGGCTGGCCAGCTCGGGCGCCCCAGGCTTCGCGCCGCCCGCCCTGGCGGCCGAGGCGCTACGGCACCTCTGGCCTGCGGCGGGAGACGGCAGTGCCCGTCACCCGCCTGCACGGCGCGCCGGGTATCCCGGCGCCGTCTCGCCGCGTTACCGCAGCGCGGCGTTCAGCTTCTCCAGCGCCGCCTTGCCCGGCACCAGCGCCGAATCGTCCAGCCGGTTCAGCGGCGTCGGCACGGTGTTGAGGTTGCTGTGCAAATCCTGCGGATCGGGGTCGATATAGAGCAGGCCGGTGACGATCTCGCCCGCCGCCTTGCGCTCATGCAGGTGGTTCATGGCGCCGATGCGGTCGGTCGGGTCGTATTCCGCATGCAGCTTGCGCAGCCGCAGGACGGAGCCGTCATGCTGCTCCACCTCCCGCACCTCGCCCGGGGCGTACTCCGCGGTGATGGCGCTGCGGCCCGGGAAGACGTCGAGGAAGTTCATCGCCTCGTTGTGCTCGCGCACGAAGTCGTAGCTCTTGGTGGAGCCTTCGTGGTTGTTGAAGGCGACGCAGGGGCTGATGCAGTCGATGAAGGCGGGACCCGGATGCCGCAGCGCCCCCTTGATGAGGGGCACGAGCTGCGCCTTGTCGCCGGAGAAGCTGCGGGCGACATAGGTGGCGCCGAGCTGCAGCGCGATGCCGATGAGGTCGATCGCCTCGTCGGTGTTCACCGTGCCCTTCTTGGCCTTGGAGCCCTTGTCCGAGGTGGCGGAGAACTGCCCCTTGGTCAGCCCGTACACGCCGTTGTTCTCGACGATGTAGGTCATGTTGACGCCGCGGCGGATGCTGTGCGCGAACTGGCCGAAGCCGATGGAGGCGCTGTCGCCGTCGCCGGAGACGCCGAGATAGATCAGGTCCCGGTTGGCGAGGTTGGCGCCGGTCAGCACCGAGGGCATCCGGCCATGCACGGAGTTGAAGCCGTGCGAGGCGCCGAGGAAGTAGTCCGGCGTCTTGGAGGAACAGCCGATGCCGGAGAGCTTGGCCACGCGATGCGGCTCGATCTCCAGCTCGAAGCAGGCCTGGATGATGGCGGCGCTGATGCTGTCATGGCCGCAGCCGGCGCAGAGGGTGCTGATCGCCCCCTCATAGTCGCGCCGGGTGAAGCCGAGCGCATTCACCGGCAGCTTCGGGTGATGCAGCTTGGGCTTGGGCAGGAAGCTCATTCGGCGGCTCCGGCGAAGGGCAGGATGTTGAGGCCCGGCAGCGCCTCGGCGATCGCGCCGCGGATGAAGCGGGCGGTGATCGGCGTGCCGTCATAATGCAGGATGGGGACGAGGCGGGCCGGGGCGATGCTCAGCTCGTTCATCAGCAGGGTGCGGAGCTGGGCGTCGCGGTTCTGCTCCACGACGAAGACCTTGTCGTGCCGGGCAATGAAATCGGCCACGTCGTCATGGAAGGGGAAGGCGCGGATGCGCATGGCGTCCAGATGCACCCCTTCCGCCTCCAGGGCCGAGAGCGCTTCCTTCATGGCCGCGGAGGAGCTGCCGTAATAGAGCACGCCGGTGCGGCTGGGCTGCGAGGCCGGGCGTTCCACCGGACGCGGCACCAGCCCCTTCGCCGTCTCGAACTTCTTCAGCAGGCGCTGCATGTTGTCCACATAGGCGGCACCCACCTCGGTGTATTTCGCGAAGCGGTCGCGGGAGGTGCCGCGGGTGAAGAAGGCGCCCTTGCTGGGATGCGTGCCCGGATAGGTGCGGAAGGGGATGCCGTCCCCGTCCACATCGAGGTAGCGGCCGAATTGGGTGCCGGCTTCCAGCGCCTCCGCCGTCATCACCTTGCCGCGGTCCAGCTTGCGGCTGTCATCCCACTGGAAGGGCTCGCACAGCCAGTCATTCATGCCGATGTCGAGGTCGAGCAGCACGAAGACCGGCTGCTGCAGCCGGTCCGCCAGGTCGAAGGCATCGGCGCCGAAGGCGAAGCATTCATGCGGATCCTCGGGGAACAGCACGATATGCTTGGTATCGCCATGGCTGGCATAGGCCGCCGCCAGCACGTCGGATTGCTGGGTGCGCGTCGGCATGCCGGTGGAGGGGCCGGCCCGCTGCACATCGAAGATGACGGCGGGGATTTCCGCGAAATAGGCGAGGCCGACGAATTCCTGCATCAGCGAGATGCCGGGGCCGGAGGTGGCGGTGAAGGCCCGCGCCCCGTTCCAGGCGGCGCCGATGACGATGCCGATGGAGGCCAGCTCGTCCTCCGCCTGGATGATGGCGTAGCGCTTCTGCCCGGTCTCCGTCTCCGTGCGGAAGCGCTTCGCATAGCGCTCGAAACCCTCGGCCAGCGAGGTGGAGGGGGTGATGGGATACCAGGCGCAGACCGTGGCGCCGCCATAGACGGCGCCGAGCCCGGCCGCGCTGTTGCCATCCACATAGATGCGGTGGCCGACCATATCGGCGCGTTCCAGCTTCAGGGCGATGGGGCAGGAGAGATTCGCCAGCGCCCAGTCGCGGCCCATGTGGAAGGCCTCGCTGTTCGGCTTGGCCAGCCTTTCCTTGCCCTTGTACTGCTCGGCCAGGAGCTGCTCGATCACCGAGGGCTCGATTTCCAGCAGGGCGGAGAGCACGCCGACATACATGATGTTCTTGAGGAGCTGGCGCTGCCGCGCATCCGTGTAGGCGGCGTTGCACATCTCGGTCAGCGGCACGCCGATGACCTGGATGTCCTCCCGGAAGCGGGAGCGCGGCATGGGGCGCGTGCTGTCATAGAGCAGGTAGCCGCCGGGATCGATCTCGGCCAGGTCGCGGTCCCAGGTCTGCGGGTTCATCGCGACCATGAGGTCCACGCCGCCGCGCCGGCCGAGATGGCCTTCGCCGGAGACGCGCACCTCGAACCAGGTCGGCAGGCCCTGGATGTTGCTCGGGAAGATGTTGCGCGACGCGATGGGGATGCCCATGCGCAGGATCGACTTGGCGAAGAGCTGGTTGGCGCTGGCCGAGCCCGAGCCGTTCACGTTGGCGAATTTGACGACGAAGTCGTTGACCATGGCGGCCGCCCCCTCCGTGCTCATTCCCTCGGCACTCACTGGGCCTGGCATGCGGCCACCCTCCCGGCATAGGGCTTCGCGGTCTCGAGGAAGAATTTCTGCATGTCCCAGGCCCCGGTCGGGCAGCGCTCCGCGCACATGCCGCAATGCAGGCAGACATCCTCGTCCTTCACCATGACGCGGCCGGTCTTGAGACCGTCCTGCACATAGAGCGGCTGGTCGAGGTTCAGCGCCGGGACCCGCAGCCGCTCCCGCAGCTCCTGCTCCTCGCCATCCGCGGTGAAGGTGATGCAGTCCACCGGGCAGATATCGACGCAGGCGTCGCATTCGATGCAGAGGCTGGTGGTGAACACCGTCTGCACGTCGCAATTCAGGCAGCGCTGGGCTTCCTTGTAGGCCAGCTCCCGGTCGTAGCCGAGCTCGACCTCCGTCCGGATGTCGCGCAGCGCCACCTCATGTTCCGCGTGGGGCACCTTGAAGCGGAGGTCGAGCGAGACGCCGCTGTCGTAGCTCCACTCATGGATGCCCATCTTCTGGCTGGACATCACCACCTCGGGCGGCGGGCGCTCGCCCACATCCAGGCCGCGGCAATAGCGGTCGATGGAGACCGCCGCCTCATGCCCATGCGCCACGGCCCAGATGATGTTCTTCGGGCCGAAGGCGGCATCGCCGCCGAAGAAGACGTTGGGGATGCTGCTCTGCAGCGTCTTCTCGTTCAGGGCAGGCAGGCCCCAGCGGTCGAATTCAAGGCCGAGATCGCGCTCGATCCAGGGGAAGGCATTCTCCTGGCCGATCGCCACCAGCACGTCATCGGCCTCGATGGTCACGTCCGGCTCACCGGTCGGGACCAGGGTGCGGCGGCCCTTGGCGTCGCGCTCCGCCTTCACCTTCTCGAACACCATGCCGGTCAGCTTGCCGCCCTGGTGCAGCACTTCCTTCGGCACCAGGTAGTTGAGGATGGGGATGCCCTCGTTCATGGCATCCTCCTTCTCCCACGGGCTCGCCTTCATCTCCTCGAAGCCGGAGCGGACGACGACCGTCACCTGCTCGCCGCCGAGGCGCCGGGCGGAGCGGCAGCAATCCATCGCGGTGTTGCCGCCGCCGAGGACGATGACGCGCTTCCCGATGCTCTCGATATGGCCGAAGGAGACGGAGGAAAGCCAGTCGATGCCGATATGGATGTTCGCCGCGGCTTCCTTGCGGCCCGGCACGTCCAGGTCGCGGCCGCGCGGCGCGCCGGAGCCGATGAAGACCGCATCGTAGCCGGCATCCAGCAGGGCGCGCAGGCTCTCCACCCGCTGGCCGAAATGCGTGGTCACGCCGCCGCGCTCGGTGATGTAGCCCACCTCCTCGTCGATGACGGATTCCGGCAGGCGGAAGCGGGGGATCTGGCTGCGGATGAAGCCGCCGCCCTTTTTCTCCCCGTCGAAGACATGCACCTCATAGCCCATCGGGGCGAGGTCGCGGGCCACCGTCAGGCTGGCCGGGCCGGCGCCGACGCAGGCGATGCGCTTGCCGTTCCGCACCGCGGGGATGGGCGGCAGCCGCGCCTGGATATCCTCCTTGTTGTCGGCCGCCACGCGCTTCAGCCGGCAGATCGCCACCGGCTCCTCCTCCACCCGGCCGCGGCGGCAGGCCGGCTCGCAGGGCCGGTCGCAGGTGCGGCCGAGGATGCCGGGGAAGACGTTGGAGTGCCAATTGACCATGTAGGCGTCGCTGTACCGCCCCGCGGCGATCAGCCGGATGTATTCGGGCACCGGCGTATGCGCCGGGCAGGCCCACTGGCAGTCGACGACCTTGTGGAAGGTGTCGGGATTGCTGATGTCGGTCGGCGTCACGCGGGGGCCTTCCTTGGACGATTGCGCTTTGGGCCTTCGTAGCGGGGAGGATCATGGTAACGCAGGGCCGGCGGCCATGCCGGGCCGGCCGCGGCGGCGCCTGGGGCGGCCGCCTGCGTATCGCCATTTTCCTCCCTTGCCACTCGGGCATTTCCCAGATTGCCCCAAGCCGGGGAGGGCCGCAACGGACCCCCTCTTTGCGGCCGTTTCGGCTTCCGGCAGGCTGGGGCGAAGGATATCGGGAGGAAGGCCGGGATGCCGACGCGCCGGAGCTTGCTTGCCACCCTGCCAGCACTGGGCGCCGCGCTGCCCGCCGCCGCCCGGGCCCAGGCCGCCTGGGTGCCGGACCGGCCGCTGCGCATCGTCCTCCCCTTCGCCGCCGGCGGGAATACCGACGTCATGGCCCGCGTGGTGGCTGAGCCGATGGGGGCCCGCCTCGGCAAGCCGGTGGTGGTGGTGGCGCGGCCGGGCGGCGGCGGCACCATCGGCACCGAGGTCGTGGCCCGGGCGGCGCCGGATGGGACCACGCTGCTGCTCGGCTCCGGCGGCACCATGGTCGCCAACCCCGTGCTGCAGGCGCACCTGCCCTATGATGCCGAGAAGGATTTCCGCCCCATCGGGCTGATCGCCACCGTCCCGCTCGGCCTGGTGGTGGGGCCGCGGCAGCGGGCGGAGGGCTGGCCGGCCATGGCGGCTGCGGCCAAGGCGGCGCCGGGCAGCATCAGCGTGGCCACCCCCGGCAATGGCAGCGTGGCGCATCTGGCGCTGGAGCTGCTGCAGCGCGGGGCGGGCGTCCAGCTCACCCATGTCCCCTATCGCGGCGGCGGGGCGCTGGTGCCGGACCTGCTGGGCGGGACGGTCGATGCCTCGCTGCTGGAGCTGACGACGGCGCTGCCGCTGCACCAATCCGGCCAGGCGCGCCTCCTGGCCGTGGCGTCGCCGCAGCGCGCGGCCCTGCTGCCGGAGGTGCCCAGCTTCCAGGAGCTGGGGGTGGAGGGCTTCACCGCCCTCAGCTTCGGCGGGCTGCTGCTGCCGGTGCGGACGCCGGACCCGGTGGCGGCGGCGCTGCTGCAGGCGCTGCAGGGCGCGCTGGCGGACCTGGCGGTGCAGTCCCGGCTGGCGACGCTCGGCGCCACGATCGCGAGCGCCGAGCAGCAGACCCCCGCCGGCTTCGGCGCCTTCCTGGCCGCGGAGCGGGCCAGGGCCCGGCAGGCGGCGGAGCTGGCCGGGCTGAAGCCGGAATAGCCGGCCATGCCCCCGCGGTTGACGCCGCCCGAGGGTGCGGGCACGCCTCCCGCCATGGCGGAGGATCCGAAACCTGATTCGAAGGCGGCGCGAGAGGCGCGGCTGGCGGCCGCGCTGCGCGCCAATCTGCGGCGCCGCAAGGCCCAGGCGCGGGGAAGGGAGGTAGCGCAGCCTTCCGAGCCCGCGCCGGAGACGGAGGTGCCGACCAGCCGACCTCGCCCGCCGGAGACGCCAAGCGATTGAAAATCCTGGCTCTACGCCGAAGCATCACAGCTCGGCGAGGTGATATATCAGGCAGCAACCGATAATATATTGACCTGGCGGGCAGTGATATGCTGCCCTCCGGTCAGCCGCGCTCCTTCCCGCAGGCGCAAAAAAAAGGCGGCACCGGATGGTGCCGCCGAGTTTAGGGAGGAAACGTCCAAGAAAGGCGGGCGGTGCGGCGTGCCGTACCGTCCACCCACGCCCTATCTACGCTCTCCACCCGGCTGGTGCAAGTGCAATTGTGCAACGCACCAACGCATCCAGCGCATGGCCCGGCGCCACCCCTGCCATACCCGCAGGTCGGCCTAGCCCCGCCCCCGCCGCGGTTGCCCGCCTCCGCGCCCTGGGGTAAGGGGTCCGGCCCCGCCACGCGAAGGCAGCGCAAACCCATGTCCATCATGCCCGATCATTGGATCCGCCGGATGGCGGCGGAGCACGGCATGATCGAACCCTTCGTCGAGAGCCAGCGGCGGGAGGGCACGATCAGCTACGGCCTGTCCTCCTACGGCTACGATGCCAGGGTGGCGGATGAGTTCAAGGTCTTCACCAATGTGGACAACGCGTTGGTGGATCCGAAGAATTTCTCCGAGGAAGGCTTCGTCACCCGCCGCGGCGAGACCTGCATCGTCCCGCCCAATTCCTTCGTCCTGGCCCATACCGTCGAGTATTTCCGCATCCCGCGCGACGTGCTGGTGATCTGCCTCGGCAAATCCACCTATGCGCGCTGTGGGCTGATCGTGAACGTCACCCCGCTGGAGCCGGAATGGGAAGGCCAGGTGACCATCGAGATCAGCAACACCACCCCGCTGCCCGCCCGCATCTATGCCAATGAGGGGATCTGCCAGTTCCTGTTCCTGAAGGGCGACTCGATGCCCGAGATCAGCTATGCCGACCGGGCCGGGAAGTACATGCACCAGCGCGGCGTTGCGCTGCCGAAGCTCTAGGCACCGGGGGACATACGGGGATGGACCGCATCCGCATTCGCGGCGGCCGCCAGCTCAGAGGCAATGTGCCGATTTCCGGCGCCAAGAATGCGGTGCTGGCCCTGATGCCCGCCGCCCTGCTCGGCGGCCCGCTGACCCTGACCAATGTGCCGGATCTGGCCGATACCCGCACCATGGCCCTGCTGCTGGAGCAGCATGGCCTTGCGGTGGAGCATGACCGGGCGAGCCGCCGCATGCACCTGGCGGGCGAGGCGAACAACCTCGAGGCGCCCTACGACATCGTGCGCAAGATGCGCGCCTCCGTCCTGGTGCTCGGCCCGCTGCTGGCGCGCTACGGCGAGGCGCGGGTCTCCATGCCCGGGGGCTGCGCCATCGGCACGC
Source organism: Siccirubricoccus soli (assembly GCF_024178315.1). GTDB lineage: Bacteria > Pseudomonadota > Alphaproteobacteria > Acetobacterales > Acetobacteraceae > Siccirubricoccus > Siccirubricoccus soli. The sequence continues at coordinate 20,891 of NZ_JAMZIK010000096.1, forward strand.
GGCCGGTCGACCTCCACCTGAAGGGGCTGGAGGCGATGGGGGCGACCATCGACCTCACCGGCGGCTATATCGAGGCCCGCGCCCCCGCGGGAGGGCTGCGCGGCGCCCGCATCCTCTTCCCCTCGGTCAGCGTCGGCGCCACGGAAAACCTGCTGCTTGCCGCCGTGCTGGCCAAGGGCGAGAGCGAGCTGGTGAACGCGGCGCGGGAGCCGGAGATCGAAGACCTCGCCCTCTGCCTCATGCGCATGGGCGCCCGGATCGAGGGCGTGGGCACCGACAAGCTGCGCATCCAGGGGGTGGACAGCCTCTCCGGCGCCACCCACCGCGTGCTCGCGGACCGGATCGAGGCCGGCACCTATGCCTGCGCCGCCGCCATCACCGGCGGCGAGGTGCTGCTGGAGGGCGCCCGGCTCGAGCATCTCGGCGCCGTCGCCCGGGTGCTGCGGGAGGCCGGGGTGGGGCTGGCGGAGGAGAATCGCGGCCTCCGCGTCACCCGCCTCAACGGGCTGCACGGCGTCGATGTGCAGACCGATCCCTTCCCGGGCTTCGCCACGGACATGCAGGCCCAGTTCATGGCGCTGATGAGCATCGCCGAGGGCGCCAGCATGATCACCGAGACGATCTTCGAGAACCGCTTCATGCATGTGCCGGAGCTGATGCGCATGGGCGCGCGCATCAACTACCACGGGGCGTCGGCCATCGTGCGCGGCGTGCCGAAGCTCTCCGGCGCGCCGGTGATGGCGACCGACCTGCGCGCCTCCGTCTCCCTGGTGCTGGCCGGGCTGGCGGCGGAGGGGGAGACCATCGTGAACCGCGTCTATCACCTCGATCGCGGCTATGAGCGGGTGGAGGAGAAACTCGCCGCCCTCGGCGCCGATATCGAACGGATGCCTGGCTGAGGGCTGCATGGACCTGCCGTTGCCGACCGAAGCTGCCGCCATGGCGGAGGAAACCGGGCCAATCGTCCTGGCCTTGCCGAAAGGGCGCATCCTGGCCGAGCTTGGCCCCGTGCTGGCGCGCGCCGGCATCGTCCCCGCCGCGGATTACGTGGACGAGGACAGCCGACGGCTGCGCTTCGAGACGAACGACCCGGCGCTCGACGTGGTGCGCGTTCGGCCCTTCGATGTCGCCACCTTCGTCGCCCATGGCGCGGCGCAGATCGGCATCTGCGGCGCCGATGTGCTGATGGAGTTCGACTACCCGGAGATCTATGCGCCGCTCGACCTCGGCATCGGCCGCTGCCGGATCAGCGTGGCGGAGCCGGCGGCGACCGCCGGGCGGGACGATCCCAGCCGCTGGTCGCGGATCGCGGTGGCCAGCAAATACCCGAACATCGCCCAGCGGCACTACGCGGCGCGCGGGGTGCAGGCCGAGGTGGTGCATCTGAACGGCGCCATGGAGCTGGCGCCCTCCCTCGGCCTCGCCCGGGTGATCGTGGACCTGGTGCAGACCGGCAGCACGCTGAAGGCGAACGGGCTGATCGAGACCGAGGTGATCGCCCATGTCACCTCCCGCCTCGTCGTCAACCGCACCGCGCTGAAGACCCGGCCGGAGGCGATCGGCGCCTGGATCGCCCGGTTCCGGGCGGCGCTCTCCGATCCGATCGCGGAGCCCCGCAGCGCCGCGGGCGCGAGGAGCGGCGCGTGAATCGGATCGGCCAACCTCGCTCCGATCGCGGAGCCCCGCAGCGCCGCGGGCGCGAGGAGCGGCGCGTGAATCGGATCGGCCAACCTCGCTCCGATCGCGGAGCCCCGCAGCGTCGCAGGCGCGAGGAGCGGCGCGTGAATCGGATCGGCCCACCTCGCTCCGATCGCGGAGCCCCGCAGCGTCGCAGGCGCGAGGAGCGGAGCGTGAATCGGATCGGCGCGCGTTTCACATGAAGCGGCTGGACACAAGCGCCCCGGCCTTCGCCGCGGAGTTCGCCGCGCTGCTGGACACGGCGCGGGAGACGACCTCGCGCGTCGATGCCGCCGTGGCCGCGATCATCGCCGAGGTGCGGGCGCGGGGCGATGCGGCGCTGCTGGACTGCACCGCGCGCTTCGATGGCTGGACGCCGGCGGATGCCGCCGCGCTGCGCGTGACGGAGGCCGAGATCGCCGCCGCCACCGCCGGCATCCCGGCGGAGCTGCTGGCGGCCCTCGACCTCGCCGCCGAGCGGATCGAACGCTTCCACGCGGCGCAGAAGCCGGCTGACCTGGCGTTGCCCGATCCGGCGGGGCTGACCCTCGGCATGCGCTGGAACGCGCTGGATGCGGTCGGGCTCTATGTGCCGGGGGGGAAGGCCAGCTACCCCTCCTCCGTGCTGATGAACGCCATCCCGGCCCGGGTCGCGGGCGTGGCGCGCATCGCCATGGCGGTGCCCTGCCCGGGCGGGGTGCTGAACCCGCTGGTGCTGGCCGCGGCGCGGCGGGCGGGGGTGACGGAGGTCTATCGCATCGGCGGCGCCCAGGCGGTGGCGGCGCTGGCCTGGGGCACGGCGAGCATCGCGCCGGTGGACCGGATCGTCGGGCCTGGCAATGCCTATGTGGCGGAGGCGAAGCGGCAGGTCTTCGGCCGGGTCGGCATCGATTCCATCGCCGGGCCCTCCGAGGTGGTGGTGCTGGCGGATGCCACCAACGATCCCCGCCATGTGGCCGTGGACCTGCTGGCCCAGGCCGAGCATGACGAGAGCGCCCAGGCCATCCTCATCACCGAGGATGCCGGCTTCGCCGATGCCGTCGCGGCGGCGGTGGAGGCGGAGCTGAAGGTGCTGCCGCGCGGCGCCATTGCCGGCGAGAGCTGGCGGCGCCATGGCGCCGTCATCCTGGTGCGGGACTGGGCCGAAGCCTTTGCTCTGGTGAACCGCCTGGCGCCGGAGCATCTGCAGTTGATGCTGCCGGATCCGCGCGCGGCGCTGGCCGAGGTGCGCCATGCCGGCGCCGCCTTCCTCGGGCGGTATTGCCCGGAGGCGCTGGGCGACTATGTCGCCGGCCCGAACCATGTGCTGCCCACCGGCCGGACCGCCCGCTTCGCCTCCGGCCTTTCGGTCTTCGACTTCCTGAAGCGCACCACCTGGGTGGAGGCGAGCGCCGAGGGCCTTGCCGCCATCGGCCCCGCCGCCGTGGCGCTGGCCGAGGCGGAGGGGTTGCAGGCCCATGCCCGCAGCGTGGCGCTGCGCCTGCCGGGATAGGGTCCGGCGGCGGTGGTTCGGCCGCCCTCGCCGGCGGGGGTCGTCTTCCCTGCCCACCGGGCTGGCCGAGACGGCGTTGGAGTTCCGCAGGATCCGCTGCGCGGCCTTTCCCGGCCCCGACCCGCTGACCCCTGAGGTCGCGCACCGCCTGCCACGGCCGGTCCGCGACAGGACAGCGGGTGGCAGGCTTCGATAGGCGCACGCAGCTGCGTCGCGCCGCCCGAATCCCCTGCCGCGTGCCAGCGGAAGCGGGCCATGCCGCCCAGCCCGAAGCCGCCTGCGCCGTCAGCATCCTCGCCAGCCGTTTCGCCCTGCCCGCCGCAGGGCGGAGGCCGATTGCCTCCCCCGAAAGGGGAGCCATCCTTGACCTTGGCCGCCCCCGCCGCCATCTTCCCGCCCGCCGGCCCGCCCCCTGGCCTTCCCGCTTCGTGACCCCATGCGCCGCTGGCGCCGCTGAGGCTCGCCCGGCGGGCGTCAGCCCCGGGCCGTTTACGGCATTCCGCGCCCCGCCCCAGCCCCCGCGGGCGGCTTGACGCGGCGCGGCGCAGAAGGGTTTCGGATGTCCAAAGAGGATATGATCGAGTTCAGCGGTACCGTGGTGGAGTTGCTGCCCAACGCGATGTTCCGGGTGAAGCTCGACAACGAGCACATGGTCCTGGCCCATACCAGCGGGAAGATGCGCAAGAACCGCATCCGCGTCCTGGCCGGGGACCGGGTGAATGTGGAGATGACGCCCTACGACCTGACCAAGGGGCGCATCACCTTCCGGTTCAAGTAGGGCTTGAACCTCATGCGGCCGCCCCTGGTGCTGGCCTCCGCCAGCCCGCGGCGGCTGGAGCTGCTGGCGCGGATCGGCGTGGTGCCCGACCGCGTGCTGCCGGCCGACATCGACGAGACCCCAGGGAAGGCGGAGCTGCCGCGCCTGCTGGCCGCCAGGCTGGCGGCGGCGAAGGCGCGCGCCGTGGCGGCCCAGGCGCCGGGGGCGCTGGTGCTGGCCGCCGACACGGTGGTGGGGGTGGGGCGGCGCATCCTCGGCAAGCCGGCGGATGCGGCGGAGGCGCGGCGCTTCCTCGAACTCCTCTCCGGCCGGCGGCACCATGTCTATACCGGGGTGGCGCTGGTGACGCCCGATGGGCGGCTGCGGCAGCGGCTGGTGGACACCATCCTCGCCTTTCAGCGCCTGACCGAGGCGCAGATGGCGGCATACCTCGCCGGCGAGGAATGGCAGGGGGTGGCCGGAGGCTACCAGATCCAGAAATCGGCCGAGGCCTGGGTGCGCCACCTGGGCGGCTCGCATTCCAACGTGGTGGGGCTGCCGCTCTTCGAGACGGCGCAATTGCTGCGGGGCGTGGGGTGGCTGCGGCCCTGATGCCCGGCTAGGAAGATCCTGACTTTCCAGGCCGGGCGTTGCGCGCAGGGCTGGTGTGCCGGCGGCGTGCCGAACTCAGGAAATGCTGGCTGCGTGCCTCTGGGCCGGCAAGGGCCAGCATGTCATGCGGCCGGTATGAGAGGCCGGACGGCACCCGCGCCCGCCCGGCGGCGCTGCTCGGCCCCGCCCGTCCTGTCCCACTGCTTTTCCGTTTCCGTCACGGCTCGCCCGGCAGGCTGCGCGCATGCGCCTCCGGATACGGCACTGCCGATGCCGTCCCGGCCCTCAGGCCTTCATCGCGATGCACCTCGCCCCGCGCCCGCCGGTCGCGCCGGCGCCGGGGGTACTCGTCGTGCCGCCAAGCACCGGCGGCCCACGTGATGCCGGCCCGAGGACAGGCCTGCCCCTCCCTGGTGCAGGGCGTGCCGGGCACTGCGCATCTCGCCGCTTCAGCGGCCCGCTGGCGCGTATCTCCGCCCAGCGCGAGGGGTTGGTGGGCGGCATCACGCGAAGGACATGGCGCGGAGGCGCGGAAGCAGGCCGCGCCCAGCCTGCCGGCGCCGAAGCCCGCGCAGGCGCCTTCGTGCCGGCCGCCGCCCGGCCCCGCGTTGACCGCGCCCCGCCTGCCCCGCAGCATGGCCGCCCGCCGCAAGGGACCCCGCCATGCCCGCTTCTTCCCCGCCAGCCGCACCGACCCGGACGATTCCTGGGTGAAGGCGGTGGCGCGGTCCATGCAGCGCAGCACCAACCGGGCGCCGAACATCGTGCCCAATTCCTCCGGCTCCTCGCCCTCCGACCTCTTCCTGAAGATCCTCGGCGCGCCCTGCATCTGGATTCCGAACTCCTATCCCGGCTGCAACCAGCACGGGCCGGATGAGCACGCCCTGGCGCCGCTGCTGCGCGAGGGGCTCGGGCTGATGGCCGGCATCTGGTGGGACCTCGGCGAAAGCCCGCCGCGCTGACCACGGCCGCAACGACATCTTGCAAGCCGGGGGAGCGCCCCGGCATCCTCCGGCGCCTCGCGGAGGAGTCCTGCATGCGCCTGCCCCTGATCCTGTCCCTGCTGCTGGCGTGCTCCGCCGTGGCGCAGGCGCAGCAGGCCCCGCCGCCGCAGCCGCCGCGCGAGGCGACCATCGCCAACGAGACGGATCAGGCGCTCTACGAGCTCTACCTCTTCCAGCCCGGCCAAGCGGAGGGGGCGGACCGGCTCGGCGCCAATGTGCTGCCGCCGCGCGCCGCCTTCCGCGTGCCGCTGGCCGGGGTGCGGGCCTGCCGCTGGGAGCTGCGCGCCGTGCTGGAGGATGGCGAGGAGCTGCGCCGCCACGTCAACCTTTGCCAGAGCCCGCGCATCCGACTGGCCGAGACCGGCCCCCGCCGCGAGGTGGAGGTGGCGAACGACGCCGACCAGGAGCTGCGGGAGCTCTATCTCGGCCGTCCTGGCAGCGGGGAGCGGGGGCGGGACCGCCTCGGCAGCTCCACAGTCTCCCCCGGGGAGCGCTACCGGCTGCGGCTGCGCGGCTCCGAATGCGTCTTCGACATGCAGGCGGTGTTCACCGACGAGACGGAGGAGGTGCGGCGCGGCGTCGATCTCTGTCGCACGCCGCGCCTCGCCTTCGGCGATCCGAGCCTGCCGGTGCGGGAGGCGCAGGTGGAGAATCGCGGCCGCCGCACGATCCGGGAGCTGTATGCGCGGCGGGTCGGCGCCACCGGCTGGGGGCCGGACCGGCTGGGCACCTCGATCATATCGCCGCAGGAGGGGTTCACCCTGCGCGTCCGGGCGCAGGAATGCCGCTTCGACCTGCGCGCGGTGTTCGAGAACGACCAGGAGGTGGTGCAGGAAGGGGTGGATCTCTGCGCCGGCGGGCCCTTCGCCTTCGGCCAGGCGCCGGCCGGCGAGGCGCGGCGGGTGACGCTGCGCAACCTGATGCCGCGGGCGATCGAGCAGCTCTATCTCAGCCCGACCGAGGATGATGAGTGGGGCGAGGACCGGCTGGGTGAGCGGGTTCTGCCGCCCGGCGAGAGCCAGGTGGTGGCGTATGAAGGCGGCTGCCAGGCGGATCTCCGCCTCGTCTTCGACAACCGCGCGGCGGAGGAGCGGCGGGAGGTGGATATCTGCGCCACCCCGGTGATCGCGCTGCGCCCGGGCTGGACGGCGGCGGAGACGCTGGAGGGCGGGGAGGCGGCGCCGGGGGCAGCCCCGGCCGGCAGCGGCTTCCGGCTGCGGAATGCCGGCACGGTGCCGGTGGTGGCGGTCTATGCCGATGCGCCGGGCACGGAGCGCGGGCCGAACCGGCTGGGCACGGAGCTGGCGCCGGGCGAGCAGGCGGAGCTGGCGACGACGACCTGCCGCGCCGATCTGGTGGCGGTCTTCGCCGATGGGCATGAGATGCGGCTGGAGGGGCGCGAGCTCTGCGGCGAGGAGCTGGGGGTGGAGTAGCGCGGCCGGCACAGGCTAGCCTTCCGGCAAAGATTCAGGTCGGGAGGATTCACGCCCATGCGCCGTCGTTCGCTGTCCCTGCTCGCGACTGCCCTGCTCGCCAGCCCGGCGCTCGCCCAGGGGGGCTTCCCCAGCCGCCCCATCCGCATGATCGTGTCGCTGCCCCCCGGCGGCGCCACCGATATCTGGGCCCGGCTGGTGGCGGAGCCCATGGGCGCCTTCCTCGAACAGCCCGTGGTCATCGAGAACCGCGCCGGCGCCGGCGGCATGATCGGGACGGAGGCGGTGAAGAACGCCGCGCCGGACGGCCACACCATCCTCTTCCACATCGCCAGCTTCGTGCAGACGCCGGTGGTGCTGCGCCGCTGGCCCTACCAGCCGCTCGAGGATTTCGCCTTCCTCGGCAAGATGGGCACCACGCCGCTGCCCTTCTGCGTGCGCGGCGACATCCCGGTCCGCACCCTGCCCGAATTCCTCGCCTATGCGCGCAGCCGCCAGCTGTCCTACGGCACCTACTCCCCGGGCTCCTCCGGCCATGCCTTCGCCCAGCTCTTCTCGGACACCGAGAAGCTGGACATGGTCCCGGTGCATTACCGTGGGGAGGCGCCGATGCTGCAGGACGTGCTGGGCGGCCGGATCGACTGCGCCTTCCATTCCATGACCGGCTCTGGCGACCATATCCGCGCCGGCCGCGTCCGTCCGCTGGCGACGCTGGGGCGGGACGGCATCCCCAGCCTGCCGCAGGTGCCGACCTTCCTCTCCCTCGGCTACCGGGAGGAGGATTTCGGCCAGAACGGCTTCGTCGGCACCTTCGCCCCGCGCGGCGTGCCGCCCGCCATCCATGCCAGGCTGGCGGAGGCCTTCCGCCACGCCATGACGCGGCCGGAGGTGCTGCAGCGCCTGCGGGAGATGGACACCATCGCCCAGTACCTGCCGCCCGACGCCTTCCGCGAGGATGTGGCGAGCTACATGCGCTTCTGGTCGGCCCTGGTGGACCGCATGGGGCTTTCCGTGGAAGGCTGAGCGCGACCGGGCGAGATCGGTCGGCCGAAGCCGTGAATCACCGGGTCAAACAACAAGCTGGAGCGGGATGGGTGAGCGTAGCTCAGCCACTCCCGCTCGAAGCGCCAGGCTCCGCAGCGGGCCGGCCCGCCAACCGGGCCCAAACGGGAAGGAAACCGCATGCAACGTCGCCGGCTTCTGGCATTCACCGCCCTCGCCATCCCCGCCCTGGCCCGGGCCCAGGGCAGCTACCCCGACCGCCCCATCCGCTTCATCGTGCCCTTCCCGCCAGGCGGCGGGACGGATACCTGGGCCCGCATCGCCTCCGAGGGGATGCAGCCGGAGCTGGGCCAGCCCATCGTCATCGAGAACCGGGGCGGCGCCGGCGGCATGGTGGGCACCGAGGCGGCGGCGAAGGCGACGCCGGACGGCTACACCCTGCTTTTCACCATCACGACGCACATCCAGTCGCCGGTGGTGATGCGCCGCTTCCCCTATGATCCGGTGAACGATTTCGCGCCGATCGGGCGGCTCGGCACCACCTCCATCACCTTCGTCGTCGGGCCGCGGGTGCCGGCGGAAATCACCACCTGGCCCGCCTTCGCCGCCTGGGCCAAGGGGCAGGACCTGTCCTTCGGCTCCTACGCCCCGGGCTCCACCGGCCATGCCTTCGCCCTGCTGCTGGCGGAGGAGGCGGGGCTGAAGATGGAGCATGTCGCCTATCGCGGCGAGACGCCGATGCTGCAGGACATCCTGGCCGGCGCCATCCATGGCGGCTTCCATTCCATGGCCGCGGCCGGGGAGATGATGAAGGCCGGCCGCGTCCGCCCGCTGGCCACGGCCGGGGATCGTCGCATCCCGGCGCTGGGCGAGGTGCCGCTGCTGAAGGAGCTGGGCTTTTCCCAGCGCTTCTCCTTCAGCGGCTTCTCCGGCCTGCTGGCCCCCGCCCGCACGCCGCAGCTGATCCTCGACCGGCTGACCGAGGCCTTCCGGGTGGCGGCGGCGAAGCCGGAGACGCATCGGCGCCTGCTGGCGGTGGATACGGTCCCGAGCTACCAGGACCCGGCCACCTTCCGTGCCCAGATCGCGCGCAACCTCCGCGAATGGACCGAGATCGCGGAGCGGCTGAACCTGACGGTCGAGGGGTAGTCCCGAGGGCGGAGGCTCCGCAGGGCCATCCGCGGCGAACTCGCGGATGGCAGCGGGCGGCGTCAGACCACCGGCGGCTTGGCCAGTTCCGGCAGCACCAGCTTCTCCACCGCGACGCTGCCTGCCGCCTCCATGCGCTCGGCGCCGATGGCGGCGCCGGCATCCGCGGCGTTGCGCCAGGCCTTGTACTCGTCCTCGGCCGGCCAGCCGGCGCTTTCCGCCAGCAGGTGGATCCAGTTCGCCACCCGGATGCCGCGGCGTTCCAGCGAAACCGCGTCCCGGTGGCAGGAATGGAAGATGGTGCAGAGCGTGTCGGCGCCCGTCTCCGCCATGGCGGCCAGCGTCGCGCGCTGCGCATCCGCCAGCGCGCCCGGCACGCCGGCGAGGGAGGAGCACATATGCCCCGGCGAGCGATAGGGGTGCTCCACCAGCTCCAGCCCCGGGATCAGCCGCAGCAGGTCCGCCACCAGGCTGTTCACCGGCACGCGGCCGTTGAAGCCCAGATGCTGGTGCAGCAGCACGCGGCGCGGCACGGCGCGGGCCAGCAGCGGCCGCAGCTTCTCCTGGCGTGCGTGCAGCACCTCGGTGACGTGCACCGTCTCGAAATTGGTCGGCGTCACCGGCGCCATGCTGTCCTGCATGTTCATGTGGCAGGAGGGGCACCAGGTGACGACCTGCGCCGCCCCGCGCTGGTTGAAGCCCTGGATGGTGCGCCGGGCCATGCCCTCATTGATGCGCGCGCTGGCATCCTTCGGGCTGCCGCAGCAATGGGCGGGGCCGCCGGAGGGCTCCGCGACGACGCCCACGGCTTCGAGGAAGCGCGTGGTGGCACGGATCACCTCGCCATGCCGCGTCATGTTGCAGCCATACCAGAAGATGGCGGCGTTCTCCGTCATGGCACCCTCCCGGTCACGGTCGCGGCCTGCTGTCCCGAAGCGGGGGCGAGGGGAGCTGTCAGAGCCATTTCGCCTGCTCCTCCTCCGTCAGGGTCAGCCGGGCGAAGGCCTTCACCTTCGGCGAATACTGCGTGTCCTCCTTCACCGGGATCAGCGGCGGGGTGCCGAGGGCGCCCTTGGCCCGCCACTGCGCCAGGCGCAGCATGAAGGCGGCGTCCAGCCCCTCCGGGCAGGCCGGGCTGCAGACGCCGCTGCGGGTGCAGGCGGCGATCCAGGCGCGGGCCTCGGGCGTACCCTCCCCATCCTGCAGCACGTCCCGCATCCCGGCCGCCACCGCATTCGGCGCCGCCGCCTCCACCCCGGCCGCATAGGCCGTCATCGGGCAGGCTCGGACGCATTCGCCGCAGGCCACGCAGAGCGCCGCCAGCCGCGCCGATTCCGCCCGGATCCGCTCGGCGAGGCCCGTGCTCATGCGCTCATGTCCCCTGGGGCCCCGGCAGCACCGCGATCGCCTCGATCTCGATGCAGACATCGGTGGAGGTGAATTGCGCCCCGCCGACGCAGGTGCTGGCCGGCGGCGTCGCCATGCCGGCGAAGGCGGCGCGGCGGATCTCGTTGAAGCCCTCGTAATGCCGCATGTCGGACAGCCAGGTGGTGATCTTCAGCAGATGGTCCAGCCGCGCCCCTTCCGCGCCCAGGGCGCGCTCGATCCGGTTCAGGCATTCCCGCGCCTGTTCCTGCACGGAGCGACCGGCGGCCTGGCTGCCGCGGGCGGTGACGCCGGAGCAGAAGATCAGCTTCGCCCCGCCGCCGAGCGGCACCACGCGGGCAGGCGGGAACAGGGGCGTCGGCGGCATGGGCAGCAATCTCCTCGGAAGGCCAGCCTCGCCCATTCCGGCGCCCGGCCGCAAGCCGCCGCGCTTGACGCAGCCCGGTCGGCAGCGGCGATGATGCCCGCCCAGGCGCGTGATCGGCTGGGGCCGGCTCGGCCGAAACCGCGAATCGCGCGGCCAAGCAATGAACCCGAGCGGGAAGGGCGGGCGAGCCCGGCCGATCCCGCCCTGGGGCCAGGAGACGCACATGCTCACCGGCGGCTGCCTCTGCGGCGAAATCAGGTATGAGGCGCATGGCACGCCCTTCCACCCCACCCTCTGCCATTGCCGCATGTGCCGGCTTGCCGCGGGCGCGCCGGTGGTCGCCTGGTTCTCGGTAAAGCGGGAGGACTACCGGCTGGTGGCCGGCACGCCTGCCCGCTACGCCTCCAGCCCCGGCGTGGTCCGGACCTTCTGCCCGCGTTGCGGCACGTCCCTCACCTTCGAGAGCGCGGCGCATGCGGCGGAGATCGACATCACCACCGCCAGCCTGGATGACCCGGACGCGGTGCCGCCGCAGGACCATACCCGCGCCGCCTATCGCATCGGCTGGGTCAGCCTGGCGGATGGGCTGACGGTCTATCCCGAGCGGCGCCCCAGCCGGTCCCAGGGCGATGGCTGAGCGCCCGCCTCACTCCGCGGCCCGGGCTCGCGCCGCTTCGGCCAGGGGCGGCGCATCCGGGCCGCGCGCCAGCTCCGCCTGCAGCCGCGCCGTGTCGAGCGCGCCCTCCCAGCGGCTGACCGCCACGCAGGCCACGCCATTGCCCACCAGGTTGGTCAGCGCCCGGCACTCGCTCATGAATTTGTCGATGCCGACCAGGACGGCGAGCGCGGTGATCGGGATGTCCGGGATGACGGAAAGCGTCGCCGCCAGGGTCACGAAGCCCGCGCCCGTCACGCCGGAGGCGCCCTTCGAGGTGAGCATGGCGACCAGCAGGATGGTCAGCTCCTGCCCCAGGGTCAGCGGCGTGTTCGTGGCATAGGCCAGGAACATCGTCGCCAGGGTCATGTAGATGTTGGTGCCGTCCAGGTTGAAGCTGTAGCCCAGCGGCACCGTCAGCCCCACCACCTGCGGCGCGCAGCCCAGCCGTTCCAGCTTGCGCATCACTTGCGGCAGCACGGATTCCGAGGAGGAGGTGCCGAGGACGATCAGCAGCTCCTCCCGGATATAGGCGACGAAGCGGAGGATGGAGAAGCCGCAGAAGCGGGCGATGCTGCCCAGCACGAGCAGCACGAAGAGGATGGAGGTGAGGTAGAAGGTCGCCACCAGCTCCCCGAGCTGCAGCAGGGAGCCGACGCCATAGGCGCCGATGGTGAAGGCCATGGCGCCGAAGGCACCGATGGGCGCCGCCTTCACCACGATGCCCACCACCCCGAAGAAGATGGCGGAGAGCCCGTCCACCGCCTGGCTGGCAGCGAGCCGCAGCTTCTCCGGCAGGGCGTTGATGGCGAAGCCGGTCAGCACCGCCAGCAGCAGCACCTGCAGCAGGTCGCCGGTGGCGAAGGCGCCGAGGAAGCTGTCCGGGATGATCGCCATCAGGTGGCCCACCACGCTCTCTGAATGCGCCCGCTGGGTGTAAGACTGCACCGCGCTGGCATCGAGCTGGCCGGGGTCGATGTTGAAGCCGCTGCCGGTCCGGAACAGCTTGGCGACGCCGAGGCCGATGAACAGGGCGAAGGTGGAGACCAGCTCGAAATAGACCAGCGCCTTCACGCCCACGCGGCCGACCTTCCCAGCATCCCGCACGCTGGCGATGCCATGCACCACGGTGAAGAACACCACCGGCGCGATGACCATCTTGATGAGCTTGATGAAGCCATCGCCGAGCGGCTTCAGCGCCGCCCCGGCCTGCGGCCAGAACACGCCGACGGCGACGCCGATGACGATGGCGATCAGCACCTGGACATAGAGCAGGGACAGCCAGCGCCGGATCATCGCATCGCTCCCACAACAGGGGCGGCCGGGCGGCTGAGCCGGGCCGGTAGAAAGACGGCAGCCCGGAGCGGCTCCGCGTCAAGGATCATGTCGTGGTCCGCCGGCCCGGCGATAAGCCGCTTCAGGTACTACGCTTTCCGGAGCGGGAGAGCCAGCCGGGCGATGTCATACAGCGGCGGGGGATGGTGCCGAAGACGTCTGCTCCCTGCCGCCCCGGAAGGTCCGGATCGCGCCGGCCTTCCGCAGCCCATGTCCCTTGCGGGGGAGCGGAGGGACGCCCGGGCTACCAGTAATTCACCCGGTCCCAGACCGCGATCACCTCCCGCCCGCCATCCACCACATGGTAGCGGTCATGCGCCGCGGCGGTGAGGCAGGTGTGGTTGGGCGCGACCCGCAGCTTCGCCCCCACCGGCAGCATGGGCAGCGGCGCGTGGGCGCGGACCTCGCCATGCTCCTGGTAGGCGCGGGCGATCCAGGCCTCGCCCGGCAGGGGCTTGCCATACAGGTCCAGGACGCGGCCGAAGCCCCAATCCTTCGGCGCCGCTTCCGTGCTGCGGTCCTTCGAAAGCGCCAGCGCCCCGGCATCCAGCAGCAGCGTGTTGCGCGAAGCGCTGCGGCCGATGACGGCGCCGAGCACCGTCACCGCAATGTCCTCCAGCCCATGGGTGCCGAGCTGGGCCTGGAACAGGTCGCCGAACATGTAGACCCCGGCCCGCACCTCGGTGACCCCCTCCATGCTGCGGGCATGCAGCGCGGTGGGGGAGGAGCCGAGGGAGACGATCCCCACCTCATGCCCCGCTTGCCGCAGCCGCGCGGCGGCCAGGGTGATGCCGGCCCGCTCCTCCTCCGCGATGCGGGCCATGTCGGCCTCGCTGCGCCCGGCGTAGGAATGGCCGGAATGGCTGATGACGCCGGCCAGCTTCGGCCCGAGCGCCGCGGCGATCTCCGGCAGCAGGGGGCTGTCCGGCGGGATGCCGCCGCGGCCCTCGCCGACATCCACCTCGATCAGGGCGCGCAGCTTCGCCGGATGCGCGGCGATGGCGCGGGCGACGTCGAGATCGTCGGTGATGAGCTTCACCTCGGCCGCGATCGCCGCCACCGCATCCAGCTTTTGCGGCGTGATGCCGACGGCATAGATCTGGTCCCGCCAGCCGCCGGCGGCGAAGTAGCGGGCCTCCGCCAGCGTGCTGACGGTGACGGGGCCACAGCCCGGCGCCGCCAGCTTCGCCACCTCGATGCTCTTGGCCGTCTTCAGGTGCGGCCGCAGCACCAAGCCGGGATGGCGCGCGATGGCGGCCTGCATCGCCGCCAGGTTGCGCTTCAGGATGCCGAGGTCGAGGATCAGGCAGGGCGTCGGCAAATCGTCCAGCGTCACAGCGCCATTCCCATCAGCTCGGCGATGCGGGGCGTGGCCTTCAGCCCGCTTCCGGTCAGCACCACCACCGTCTTCTCCTCCGGGTTGATGGTCCCGGCCTGCAGCAGCTTGGCGAAGGCCGCCGCCGCCTGGGCGCTGGTCGGCTCCACATAGATGCCGCTCAGCGCCAGGTCGCGCGTCGCGCCGGCAATCTCGGCCTCAGAGAGCATCACCGCCCCGCCCAGGCTCTGCCGCAGCACGCCGAGGCATTCCGCCATGCGCAGCGGCTGGGCGATGGCCGTGCCCTCCGCCAGGGTCGGTTGCGGCGCCACCGGCTCCAGCCCCAGGAATGCCCGCGCGATGGGCGCGCAATGCGCCGGCTGGGCGGCGAAGATGCGCGGCATGCGGCCGATCTGCCCGGCCGCCAGCAGCTCATGGAAGCCGATGCCGCAGCCGAGGACGTTGGAGCCGGCGCCGCAGGGCACGATGACGTTGTCCGGCGCCTGGAAGCCCAGATCCTCCCACAGCTCATAGGCCAGCGTCTTGGTGCCCTGCAGGAAGAAGGGGTGCCAGTTGTGGGAGGCGTAGAAGATGTTGGCGCTCTCCCGCAGCGCGGCATCGGCGCAGTCCTGACGGCTGCCCGGGACCAGCTCGATCTCCGCCCCCGCGGCGCGGTTCTGCACCGTCTTGGTCGGGGAGGTGCTGGCGGGAACCATGATCTTCGCCCGCATCCCGCCCGCCGCCGCATAGGTGGCGATGGCGGCGCCGCCATTGCCGGAGCTGTCCTCCAGCACCGCCTGCACCCCCTGGGCCCGCAGCAGGGAGAGCATGACCGAGGCGCCGCGATCCTTGAAGCTGCCGCTCGGCATCAGCCATTCGCATTTCAGCAACGCGGTCGCGCCGGCCACCTCCCGCGGCACCAGCGGGGTGCAGCCCTCGCCCAGGGTGATCGGCTCGCCGGCCAAAGGCGGCAGGGCGCCGCGGTAGCGCCAGAGGCTGCGCGTGCCGCGGTCGATCCGCTCCGGCGTCAGGCCGGGCAGCTCGGTCAGCAGCAGCGGCTCCTGTGCGTCCCCGCACCAGCGGGGCGGGTCCAGCTTCCAGGTGCGACCGCTGCGGGGGTCGAGATAGGCAAGGGGCTCGAGCATGCGCCGAGACTTGCCCTTTGCGATGCCGCCCGGCAAGGCTCTGCCATGACCGAAACCGATATCGCCCGCCTGACCGCCGAGCTGGTGGCCATCGACAGCCGCAGCTCCGTCTCCAACCTCGCCATCGCCGAGCGGATCGAGGCCGAGCTGCCGGGCTTCGGGATCGAGCGGCTGGACTACCGGGATGCCGCCGGGGTGGCGAAGCGGGCGCTGATCGCCCATCGCGGCCCGAAGGGCGGCTATGCCCTCTCCGGCCATATGGACACGGTGCCGGAGACCGGCTGGACCGAGGACCCCTGGACCCCGCGGATCGACGGCCAGGGCGTGCTGCACGGTCTCGGCAGCGTGGACATGAAGGGGGCGGTCGCGGCCTGCATCCTGGCCGCCCGGAGCGTGCCGGAGGGCGTGCCGGCCACCCTGCTGATCACCACCGACGAGGAAACCACGAAGGACGGCGCCCGCGCCATCGCCGCCAGCGAGCTGGCCCGCTCCCTCGGCCTCAAGGGCATCGTGGTGGCGGAGCCGACCGGCCTCGCGCCGGTGCGCGGCCACCGCTCCTCGGTCAACATCACGGCGACGGCGCGCGGGGTGCAGGCGCATTCCTCCACCGGCCAGGGGGTGAACGCCAATTGGGCGCTGATCCCCTTCCTGGCCGAGATGCGGGAGATCCACGCGACGCTGCGCCACGCGCCGGAATGGCAGGACCCCGCCTACGACCCGCCCTTCTCCGATTTCAACTTGGTCATCGGCAATCACGGCACGGCCGTGAATGTG
The DNA here is from genome assembly GCF_024178315.1 of Siccirubricoccus soli. Lineage (GTDB taxonomy): Bacteria > Pseudomonadota > Alphaproteobacteria > Acetobacterales > Acetobacteraceae > Siccirubricoccus > Siccirubricoccus soli. Next base: position 36,994 of record NZ_JAMZIK010000096.1, read on the forward strand.
AACGTCCCGCTCGCCACCTGCCGGATCAAGTACCGCTCCAGCCATTCCCGTCCGCCCGCGGCGATCCTGGAGCGGGTGAAGGCCGCCGCCGAGCGCGCCGGGGTGGAGCTGGCGCTGCGCGCGGAGGGCCCGCCACCGGAACTGCCGGCGGAGCACCCGCTGATTCGCCTGGCGAGCGAGCTCTCCGGCCAGCCCGCCGGCACCGCGCCTTATGGCACCGATGCGTCGGAGCTCTCAGCGCTGGCGCCCTGCGTCATCCTCGGCCCCGGCAGCATCGCCACGGCGCATACGCCACGGGAATGCGTGGCTGTGGCGGAGCTGACGGCGGCGGTGCCGCTCTTCGCCCGCCTCCTTGCCAGCGCGTGAGGCCTCGCCGGCAAGTGATGAAAGTCGCCGCATACTTGCCGCAAGCATTTGTAACGAGACCGACGAAACGCGGAAGGGTGTCCCATGTTAGGAAAAATCCCGCTCGGACACCCCTCCGAGCCATGAGAAGACGACACGCCATGATCCGTACCCCCACCCTTCGCTCCCTGGCCGGCCTCGCGCTGCTGGCGCCGCTGGGCCTCGCCGCCTGCACCGTGGCGCCGCCCACCGGGCCGCAGGTGCTGGCCATGCCCCCTGCCGGGAAGAACCTTGCCGTCTTCCAGGGCGAAGATGCGCAGTGCCGCAACTACGCCTCCGCCAGCATCGGCAATGCCGACCCGGCGCAGGCGGCGAATCAGTCGGCGATCGGCAGCGCCGCGGTCGGCACCGCGCTCGGTGCCGCGGCCGGTGCGCTGATCGGCTCCGCCACCGGTAATTTCGGCGCGGGCGCGGCGATCGGCGCCGGCACCGGGCTGGTCGGCGGCTCGCTGGTCGGCGGCGGCAATGCCCGGTCCTCGGCCGGTGCGCTGCAGCAGCGCTACGACACCGCCTATGCGCAATGCATGGCGAGCCTCGGCAACCAGCTCCAGGCGCCGGTCGGCACAGTGGGCTATGGCTATCCGGCGGCGGCGCCGTACTACGCGCCCTCCGGCGTTTCGGTCGGCGTTGGGTACGGGCGCGGCTACTGGTAGGTCCTGGCGGGCGGGGCTGCCCCGGCGCGGCTCACTCCAGCTTCAGGTCCAGCTCCTTCGCCTTCTGCGCCCAGAAATCGCTTTCCTGCCGCACCGCGGCGGCGAATTCCGCCAGAGGCCGCTCCGGCGCCGGCTCCAGCCCGTCATGCGCCAGCCGCTCGCGGAATTTCGCCGTGGCGGCGGCGCGCTTCGCCGCGGCGGAGAGCCGCTCGAGCTGCGCCGGCTCCATCCCCGCCGGGGCGAAGACGCCGTGCCAGCCGGTGATGACGGCGCCGGGCAGCCCGGCCTCGGTCAAGGTCGGCACATCCGGCAGGGTGGCGATGCGCTTCTCCCCGGTGACGGCGATGGCGCGCAGCTTCCCCTCCCGCACCAGCGGGATGGCGGGGGGCGGGGAGGAAAAATTCATCGTCACCCGCCCCGCCACCACATCCATCAGCGCCGGCGCGGTGCCGCGATAGGGAACATGCTCCATCTGCACCTTCGCGGCTTCCGAGAAGAGCAGCCCGGCCAGATGGTTGGCATTGCCGACGCCGCCCGAGGAATAGGTCAGCTCCCCCGCCGGCCGGCTGCGGATGAAGGCCAGCAGCTCCGCCAGGTTCTGCGCCGGCACGTCCGGATGGACGACCAGCAGGTATTGGTAGGAGGAGACCTGCGCCACCGGCGCGAGGGCGGTGGCGAGATCGATGCGGTCGCCGCGCTGCAGATGCGGGTTCACCACGATGTTGGTGGAGACGGCGAAGAGCAGGGTGGTGTCGTCCGGCCGCGCCCGCGCGACGGAGACCGAGCCGACATGCCCCGCAGCGCCGCCGCGATTGTCCACCACCACGGTCTGGTTCAGCTCCGGCGCGAAGACCTGGGCGAATTCCCGCCCGGTGATGTCCGTGCCGCCGCCCGCCGCATAGGGCACCACCAGCGTCACCGGCCGTGCCGGCTGGGCGAGGGCCCGGGTGACGGTGCAGGGCGTGGCCAGCAGCGGCGTGGCGAACAGGGCGCGGCGGGGGAGGAGCATGGCAGGGTTCCGGTCGGGAGGCGGTGTGGAGAGTGCGGCGGCGGGGCAGGGGGCGCAACCGGCGCGCTACCTCATCCTTCCCGCAGGGCGGGAACCCGATGCCGGCCGCGGCTTCGCCGTGGCCGGCTGCGCGAGATCACGGGACGCCAGGGGCCCCATGACGCCGCGCAGCGGCGTCATGGGGATTGACCGGGGCCCCCGCGGCGTCGCGCAGCGACGCCGCGGGGATCAGAGGCTTGCCCCGCCATCCACGGCGATCTCGGCGCCGGTGACATAGGCCGCCTCGTCGGAGAGCAGGAACAGCACCACCCGCGCCACATCCTCCGCCGTGCCCATGCGCCCCAGCGGGATCTGCGACAGCCGCTTCGTCCGCTGCTCGTTGCTCCAGACCTTCACCATCTCCGTGTCGATCGGACCAGGATGCACGGAATTCACCCGGATCTGCTTCGGCGCCAGATCCACCGCCGCCGCCTTCGTCATGCCGCGCAGCGCCCATTTGGTGGAGGAATAGGCGATGGCATTCGGCGAGCCGCGCAGCCCGGCCGTGGAGGAGATGTTGACGATGGAGCCGCCGCCGCCACGCTCCATCACCGGCACCACCGCCTGCATTCCGAGGAAGCAGCCGAGCTGGTTCACCTCGAAATGCCGCTCCCAATGCGCCGCATCGGTCTGCATCAGGGGCAGCGGCCGGTAGATGCCGGCGTTGTTCACCAGGCCGTGCAGCCCGCCGAACTCCCGCTCCGCCAGCGCCACCGCCGCCGCCCAGTCCTCGGCCCTCGTTACGTCCTGGCGCAGGAAGCGGGCGGCCGCGCCCAGCTCCGCGGCCAGGGCCTGGCCTTCGGCCTCCAGCACGTCGCCCAGCACCACCCGGCCGCCCTCGGCGACGATCTGCCGCGCCTCCGCCGCCCCCTGGCCGCGCGCCCCGCCCGAGATCAGCACCACCTTGCCGCTGAACCGCGCCATTCGTCCCTCCCGCTTTCCGAACTCGGGTGCAGGATGGACCAGCCGGCGGCATCCCGCCAAGGAGGGCCCGGATGGCTCCCCTGCGGATCCTCGCCGTGGCCCTGCGGCTGCACCCCGCATGGCGCGGCCGCGGGATGCCGCGTCGCGGCAGGGGCGCCTGGCCCATGCGCGGCATGGCCGCGAATCGGTGCGCCGGTTGTCGGCCTGCGAGTCGGAATCCGGCCAGCGTGCCGGGCGACGCCACGCCGCCCTTCGCCGCCGGCCCGCTTCCACCGAGATGCCGCTGCGCGCCTTCCTGCAGGCGCCGCAGGCCGACAGGCCGCGCCACCGGCCGGACGAGGTGGCGCTCGAGAGTGTCGTCCTTCACATCCTCTCGCTGCGGTGAAGCCGCGCTTGATCGAGGCCAAGGTGCGCGGCGCGAAGGCGCTTGATGCTGCACTGCGATCCGCGCTCATTTGGCCCCACCGGCCGGTGCCGCCGCCCGGCGCGGGGCTGCGAGCAAGGGAGAGGCAACATGTCGAGGGTAGCATTGGTCACCGGCGGGCAGCGAGGCATCGGCGCTGCGATCAGCGAGGCCCTGAAGGCCGCCGGGCGAAAGGTGGTGGCCAGCTATGCCGGCAACGATGCCGCGGCCGCCGCCTTCACCGAGCGCACGGGCATCCCCTGCATCAAATTCGACGTGTCGGATTTCGAGCAATGCGCCGCCGCGGTGCAGAAGATCGAGGCCGAGCACGGGCCGATCGAGATCCTGGTGAACAATGCCGGCATCACCCGCGACGGCACGATGAAGCGGCTGTCGCGGCAGATGTGGGACGACGTCATCGATACCAATCTCGGCTCCTGCTACAACCTCTGCAAGCTGGTCTGGGACGGGATGATGGCGCGGCAATTCGGCCGCATCGTCAATATCGGCAGCATCAACGGCCAGGCCGGGCAGTATGGCCAGGTGAATTACGCCGCGGCGAAATCCGGCATCCATGGCTTCACCAAGGCGCTGGCCCAGGAAGGGGCGCGGGCGCATATCACCGTGAACGCCATCGCCCCCGGCTATGTGGATACGGAGATGGTGCGCGCCGTGCCGCCGGAAGTGCTGGAGAAGATCGTCGCCCGCATCCCGATCGGCCGGCTCGGCCGGGCGGAGGACATCGCGCGCGGCGTCGTCTTCCTCACCGCCGACGAGGCCGAGTTCATCACCGGCTCCACCCTCTCCATCAATGGCGGGCAGCATATGTACTAGCATTCCCCCCGAAGCTGCTCCGCAGCTCCGTGGGGACCCCGGATTCGCTTCCGTCCATCGCAGCCTCGCACAGCCTGGAGCGGCGAAGCCGCTTCAGGCACCGGGCGGCGGGGTTGCGGTTGGGCGCTCGCCGGCCCGGCATGGGGTCGCCCGGCGGCAGCGATGCGGGCGCGCGGTTGCAGCCGGCGGTTGCGCCGCCCGGCCCGGCCCAGCATTGTTCTGCCGGGGGATGCGTCGGGAACATCGCGGCGGGCCTGCCGTTGCTGGCGGACATGGCAGGAGGCAGCCCATGACCAACAAGCACCCGCAAGGCCCCGCCAACCGCGGTGGCGCCATCGATGACGGCGATACGCCGCGCCCGCCGGACGACCTGAAGCGCAACCCCGGCATCGGCAGCAGCAAGGGCGGCGACCGGAAGGAGCTCCTGGCCGGCGACGCCACCGAGGAAGGCGACGTGATGAACGACACGACGCGGCAGGGCGGCGTCAATCCCGGCCAGCGCGGCCGCACCAACAAGTAGCGCCGGCGGCCATTCGGCGGCATTCTCCGCCGCCCTGGCGCTTCCCTGCCGTCTGCCGCGGCGGGGAGCGTGCGGGGCAGAGCGGGAGGACGGCATGGCCTATGCGGTGTTCGGCTGGGACGGGCAGGATGAGGGTGCCCTGCCTCGGCGGATGGCGGCGCGGGATCGCCACCTCGCCGTCATCACGGAATGGGCGCGGGATGGCCGCCTCGCCTTCGGCGTGCCGCTCTTCACCGCCGAGGGGAAGATCGCCGGCTCGCTGATGATCCTGGACGTACCGGACCAGGCCGGGCTCGACGCCTATCTGGCGGCGGAGCCCTTCAACGACCGCACCGATCCGGCGCAGCAGGTCTGGCAGCGGGTGGAGGTGCGGCCCTTCCGCATCGCGCCGCTGCCCTACCGGCCGCTGCCGCAGCCGGGCACGCCCATGGCCAGCTCCCGCACCCATACGGTCATCCTCGCCCTGGACGGCACCGATCCGGGCGCCGAGCAGCGCCGGCTGGCGGTGCGGGAGGCGCATTTCGCCCGCGTCCGGTCCATGGCGGCGGATGGGACGCTCGCCATCGGCGGCGCCATACTCGACCGGCCGGAGGGGAGGATGATCGGCTCCGTCGCCGTCATCGCCCGGGACAACGACGCCGCGGCCCAGGCCTGGATGGCGGAGGACCCCTATGTGACGGGCGGGGTCTGGCGTGACGTCACGCTCTACGGCACGCGCTTTGCGCCGCTGCCCTACCGTCCCCTGCCGGGCGCCGCGTGATGCCGCGCCTCGTCGAATATGCCGAGGCCCCGCCAGAGGTCCGCGCCGTCTTCGACGCCATCAAGGCGGCGCGCGGCGTGCCGGATGTGAATAATTTCTGGAAGGCGCTGGCGGTGGACCCGCCCAGCTTGAAGCGTACCTGGGAAAGCCTCAGCGAGGTGATGGCGCCCGGCGCGCTGGATGCGCGGACGAAGGAGATGCTCTACCTCGCCGCCTCCATGGCCGCCGGCTGCGCCTATTGCACCGCCAGCCACACCGCCGCCGCCCGCCGTGCCGGCATGGATGAGGCGATGTTCGGCGAGCTGCTGGCGGTGGTCGGCATGGCGGCGGAGACCAACCGCCTGGCCGAGGCGCTGCGCGTGCCCATCGACCCGGCCTTCGACTGATGCGTGACCTGCGGATCTGCTTCCTCGGCGACAGCTTCACCGCCGGCGTCGGGGACGAGACCGGCCTCGGCTGGGTCGGCCGCGTCACTGCCCAGGCCTGGGCGCGCGGCGTGGCGCTGACCCCCTACAATCTCGGCGTGCGGCGGGACACCAGTGCGGACATGCTGCGCCGGGCAGGGGCGGAGGTGCTGGCGCGGCTGCTCGGCAATCCCGGCGACGGGCAGGGGCTGGTGCTCTGCTGCGGCGGCAACGACACCACCTTCCTTGACGACGCGCCGCGGGTGCCGCCCGCGCAGGTGGCGGAGAATGTGCGGGAGATCCTCGCCTGGGGCGCGGCGCGCTGGCCGGTGCTGCTGCTCGGCGTGCCGCCGATCTGCCATGACGCCGCGCATGATGCCCGGGCGGCGGCGCTGGAACCGGTGCTGGCGGCGGTGGCGGCGGAGCTGGAGGTGCCCTTCCTGCCCCTGCATGCGGCGCTTGCCGCCACTCCGGCCTGGCGGGCAGGGACGCAGCGCCGCGACGGCGTGCACCCGGATGGCGCCGGCTACGCCGTCCTTGCCGGGCTGGTGGAGGCCTGGCCCGCCTGGCGCGCCCTGGTGGCCGGATAGCCCAAGCTTTCCGCTTGTGATCACAGACTCATGGTTTCCAAAGGCCTTTCGGCCTTTGGTGGGGGAGCTTGAGAGGGGCAACGCCCCCTCAATCCTTCGCCACCTGCCGCGCCGTCGCCCAGCTCACCACCGAGACCAGCAGCGCCCCCAGCAGCGCCGGCCCGAACCCCGCCACCCGGAAGCCGGGCAGCAGCCAAGCCGTCAGGCCGAGCATCGCCGCATTCACCACCAGCAGGAACAGGCCGAAGGTCAGCAGGGTCAGCGGCAGGGTCAGCAGCACCGCCACCGGCCGCACCAGCGCATTCACCAGGCCGAAGACGAAGGCCGCCAGCAGCAGCGAGCCAAGGCCCCGCACCTCGATCCCCGGCACGATCTCGGCGGCGATCCAGAGGGCGAAGGCGGTGAGCAGCAGCCGGATCAGGAACCCCATAACCCTCTCGCCCTCGAACACTGCCGGCGGCATAGAGCAGCCGGCCGGCGGGGGAAATGCCCAAAGGCGTGACGTCATCGCCGCCAGGAGACCCGCCCCTGTCCGCCTCCCGCCGTGCCACCCTCGCCGGTTGCGCCGCCCTGGCGCTCTGGGCCTTCCTCGCCCCGCTCGCCCGGCTGGCCCAGCCCCTGCCGCCGCTGCTCATCACCGCGCTCGGCTTCGCCGCGGGCGGGCTGCTGGGGCTTGCCGTGGTCGCGGCGCGCGGGCGGCTGGGGGCGCTGCGCCAGGGTGGCCTCGCCTGGGCGCATGGCGTCGGCGGGCTGGCCGGGTTCCATGCCCTTTACTTCGCCGCTCTGGCCCTGGCGCCGCCGGTGGAGGCGAACTTGCTGAACTACCTCTGGCCGCTGCTCATCGTGCTGCTCTCGGCGCCGCTGCGCGGGCTGCCGCTCGGCAGGCAGCGGCTGGCGGGGGTGGCGCTGGGGGCGGCGGGGGCGGCCCTCCTGCTCGGCGGCGGCGCCAGCTTCCCGGTCTCGGCGCTGGCCGGCTTCGCCTGCGCGCTCGGGGCGGCCCTCACCTGGGCGCTCTATTCCGTCACCGCCGCCCGCTTCGCCGCGGTGCCGACCGAGGCGGTGGCCGGCTTCTGTCTGGCCTCCGCCGCCCTGGCCGGGCTCGGCCACTGGGCGCTGGAGCCGCCGGCCGAGCTGACGGCGCGGCATTGGCTGGCGGTGCTGCTGCTGGGCGCGGGGCCGATGGGGGCGGCCTTCTTCCTTTGGGATCTGGGCATGAAGCGGGGCGATCCGCGGCTGCTCGGCACGCTGGGCTATGCCACCCCGGTCGCCTCCACCCTGCTGCTGGCCGCGGTGGGGGAGGGGCGGCTGAGCGGACGGGTGCTGCTGGCGACCGCGCTGGTGGCCGGGGGCGGGCTGCTGGCGGCGCTGGCCGGCCGCCGTGAGGTCGCGAAGCTCTAAATTGACGCGCTCTTCGCAGTCGCGGTAGATTGTGGCGTGAAATGAGACGTCGTCGTAGGTTTCTGGAATAAGCCTGCACGACTTCGTGAACCTGCCCGGGAAAAGGGTCACCGCCCTGCCATCCTTCGCCCCTCTCGATCCTCCCCCGCCCGGGGAGGGGAGGTTCGACCTCCTCCTGCTGCCGGCGCTGCGGCTGCTGCTGCTGCGCTACCTGGGCGAGGTGCGGCTGGGCCAGGTGCTGGCGGGGCTGGGGGAGGCGCTGCGGAGCCGGCCGGAGGTCGCCGGTTGGAACACGGTCGCCGATCTGCGCCGCTTCACCGGCCATCTCGGGGTGGAAGGCATCAACGCCCTGGCCGCGCTGCGCCGGGAGGCCTGCCCGGAGCCGGCGCCCTCCCGCCAGGTGCTGTTGAGCCATGACCCCGGCATGGGCTTCGTCGCGACCTATCTGAACGCGATCCTGCCGGAGGTCCACCACAGCGTGGCCGCCGAGCCGGCGGCGGCCTGCCGCGGCCTGCTGCCGGAGGGGATGGCCCTGCCGGAGGAGGCGCTGGCCTTCCTCGGCCTGGCCCCCAGCCTCAATCCGGCTTGATCCCTGCCGCCTTCACCACCTCCGTCCAGGCGGCGATCTCCCGCGCCAGCCGCGCGGCGACGGCGGGGCCAGCGGCCGGGGTGACGAAGGTGCCGGCCTCCGCGGCACGGGACTGCACCTCGGGCATGGCCAGCACCGCCATCACCTCCCGCGCCAGCCGGTCCTGTACCGGTTGCGGCGTGCGCGCGGGGGCGTAGAGCGCGTACCAGACATTCACCGGCATGTCGGCGATGCCGACCTCCGCCAGCGAAGGCACCTCCGGCAGGGCCGGATGGCGCTGCTGGCCGGTGGTGGCGATGGCGCGCAGCCTGCCGTCGCGGACGAAGCCGATCACCGGCGGCGGGGAGTTCATGTAGAACTGCACCCGCCCGGCGATCAGGTCGCTGATCGTCTCCCCGGTGCCGCGATAGGGGACATGCACCAGGTCGATGCCGGTGCGGCGCTTCAGCAGCTCCGTCCCCAGATGGTGCAGGGAGCCATTGCCGGCCGAGGCGTAGTTGAGCTGGCCGGGCCGCTGCTTCGCATAGGCCACGAATTCCGGCAGGGTGCGGACCGGGAGGGAGGGATGCACCAGCATCACCTGCGGCGTGTCGGTCAGCAGGGCGATGGGGGCGAAATCCTTCTGCGGGTCGAGGTCCGCCACGCCCTCCACCGCCGGCCGGCCGGTCATGGTGCCGGAATAGCCGACCGTCAGCGTATGGCCGTCCGGCCGGGCGCGGGCGGTGGCGAGCAGGCCGATGCTGCCATTGCCGCCCGGCCGGTTCTCCACCACCACCGGCACGCCGAGGCGCTGGGCCAGCGGCTCGGCGATCAGCCGGGCGGAGAAATCCGTGCCACCCCCGGCGGGGGAGGCGACGAGGATGGTGACGGGGCGGTTCGGGAAGGCCTCCTGCGCCCGCGCCGGCAGGGCGGCGAGCAGGGCGGGGGCGGCGAGGATCGCGCGGCGGCGCATCACACGGGACCGGAAGCGGTGAAGCCGCCATCGACGATGATCTCGGTGCCCGTGACGTAGCGCGCCTCATCCGAGACCAGGTAGAGCACGGCATGGGCGATGTCCCAGGCGGTGCCCATATGGCCCATCGGCACGCTGGCATTGCGCTTGGCGATCAGCGCCTCCGCGTCATTGGCGCCGAGCTGGCGGACCAGGCGGTGCTCCACCAGCGGAGTGTGCATGAGCCCGGGCACCACCGTGTTGCAGCGGATGCCCTTCTTCGCATAGCCCATGGCGACCGACTTGCTGAAGCCGATGATGCCGGCCTTGCTGGCGGAATAGGCGACATGGACGCGGGCCGAGCCCATGCGCAGCCCGGCGACGGAGGAAAGGTTCACCACCGCGCCGGAGCCCTGCGCCTCCATCACCGGCAACACGTATTTGCAGCCGAGGAAGGCGGTCTTCAGGTTGAAGTCGATCTGCCGGTCCCACAGCTCCTCCGGCATGTCCGCCGGGCCGCCGGGGGCGGAGCCGCCGACATTGTTCACCAGGATATCGATGCGGCCGAAGCGCTGCAGGCAGGCGGCGACGGCTGCTTCCACCGCCGCGCTGTCCAGCATGTCGCAGACATGGGCGGTGGCGGTGTTGCCCTCCCCGGTGATGATGCCGAGGGTCTCCTCGACCGCCGCCGGCACGATGTCGATGGCGAAGACGCTGGCACCCTGGCGGGCGAGCAGCACGGCGGTGGCCTTGCCATTGCCCCAGCCGGGCCCGACGGAGCCGGCCCCGGTGACGATTGCGACCTTTCCGGCCAGGTTGAGCATGCGCTTCTCTCCCACTGCGATCCGGCTGCGCGGATATCCCCGAAGCCTAGCGGCTGGCGGCGGGAGGACAAGCCATGGGAGAGAAGGGCGATGTGCGCCATCCACCGGGGCGACCGGCGGCGGCGCAGCATCCCTCCTCGCCCTGGGGGCAGGGAGTGCCGCGCGCTATTCGGCCGCCACGTGCCGGAACATCGCCCGGCGCGCTTCCTCATCCATCTCGGTCTTGAAAGCGTGGCGGTCCTTCAGGGCATTGGCCCGCGCCGCCGCCGGCCGTGCATTGATGGCGGCGAAATGCCGCTGCACATGCGGCACCGCCGCCCAGCCCTCGGCGCCCAGCACAAAAGCCGCGGCGCGTTCCCAGCCCCAGGCCGCCATGTCCACGATGGAATAGCTGTCGCCCACCAGCCACTCCCGCGTCGCCAGCCGCTCGTTCAGGATGCCCCAGTGGCGCTTCGCCTCGTAATCGTAGCGCTTGATGGCGTAGGGCAGCTTCTCCGGTGCGTGGTTGGCGAAATGCACGCTCTGCCCGGAATAGGGCCCGATGCCGGAGGCGATGAAGAACAGCCAGGAAAGCGTCTCGCCGCGCAGCTCGGCGGGCGGCAGGAACTGGCCGGTCTTCTCCGCCAGGTAGAGCAGGATGGCGTTGCTGTCGAAGACCGGCTTGCCGTCATCGGTGATGGCCGGCGTCTTCGCATTCGGGTTGATGGCGAGGAATTCGGGAGTGTGCTGCTCGCCCTTGCGCGTGTCCACCGGCACCGCCTCGTAGGGCAGGCCGGCTTCCTCCAGGAAGAGCGCGACCTTCATCGGATTCGGCGCGGTGTGGTAATAGAATTTCAGCATGGTGGGGGTCCTCCGCCCCGCATGGGACGCCGATTGGTCCATCCCCGCAAGCGCCCCGCAGGCACGCGACGCCGGCGGCACCCGACATGACACGGCGGATAAGGAACGGTAAGGATGCCCGCCGGCAAGACGCACCCGTTCGACTGGTGACGCAAGGGAAAACGACCATGGGTATGCCAAGAAGAAGCCTGTTCCAGGCGGGTGCTGCAGCGATGGCCGCCGGCCTGCCCTGGGGCACGGCGCGGGCGCAAGCCGCCAACACCATCCGGATCGGCGTCCTCACCGACATGTCCGGGACCTATCGCGACGTCAACGGGCCGGTCTCGGTGGCCTGCGCCCGGCTTGCGGTGCAGGAATTCGCCGGCCGGGGCTTCGATGTCGAATTGCTCGTCGCCGACCACCAGAACCGGCCCGATGTCGCGCTGAACATCGCGCGGCAATGGTATGACCGGGACGGCGTGGATGCCGTGGTCGGCCTCGCCGCCTCCTCCGTCGCGCTGGCGGTGGCCGAGCTGACGCGGGAGAAGAACAAGGTCGCGCTCGCCACCTCGCCCGCCACCTCCGACCTGACCGGCAAGGCCTGCACGGCGAATACGCTGCAATGGGTGTACGACACCTACATGCTGGCCCAGTCCACCGGCGCGGCGACGGTGCGGGCGGGCGGCGACACCTGGTACTTCCTCACCGCCGACTATGCCTTCGGCCATTCGCTGGAACGCGACACGACCGCCTTCGTGCAGGCGGCTGGCGGCAAGGTGCTCGGCGCGGCGCGCACCCCCTTCCCCGGGACCACGGATTTCTCCTCCTTCCTGCTGCAGGCGCAGGCCAGCCGCGCCAAGGTCATCGGCCTCGCCAATGCCGGCACGGATACGGTGAACTGCATCAAGCAGGCGGCGGAATTCGGCATCACGCGCCGGGGCATCAAGCTCGCCTCCCTGCTGATGTTCCTGCCGGACGTGCATGCGCTGGGCCTGCAGACCGCGCAGGGGCTGGTCTGCACCGAGACCTTCTACTGGGACCTGAACGACCGCACCCGTGCCTTCTCCCAGCGGGTTCGGGCAAATGCCGGACAGGTGCCGATCTGCATGATCCAGGCCGGCGAGTACTCCGCCATCCTGCACTACCTCAAGGCGGCGGCGGATCTCGGGGTGCGGGCCGCCAAGGCCAGCGGCGCGGAGACCGTGGCCCGCATGAAGGCGATGCCCACGGATGACGACGCCTTCGGCCCCGGCAGCATCCGCGCCGATGGCCGGAAGCTGCATCCCGCCTATCTCTTCGAGGTGAAGAAGCCCGAGGAAAGCCGCGGGGCGTTCGACTACTACAAGCTGCTGCAGACCACGGACGCCGCCGCGGCGGCCCGGCCGCTGAACGAGGGCGGCTGCCCGCTGGTCCGGAGCTGACCCGGCGCACCGCGTCGGCAGGTGCGATCAGCGCCTGCTTGGCGCGGTGTCCCGCCTGCTGCTGCCGATGGCCGGGAGCAGGAATGCATCCGGCCAAGTGCCGCCGGCCAGGGGCAGGTCGGCGGCGCCTGGGCGGCCGATAGGACGGAGCCGGCAGCCCGCCTCAGCCCAGGGCCGGCGCCGCCGCCAGCCGGGACCAGCGCCGCAGCATCAGCGCCGCCACCACCGCCAGCCCCGCCGCCAGCCCCAGCCAGATGCCGAGCGGCCCGAACCCGCCCGGCAGCGCCAGCCCCAGCCCCACCGGCATGCCCAGCCCCCAATAGCCGAGCGCCGCCAGCAGCATCGGCACCCGCGTATCCTTCAGCCCGCGCAGCGCCCCGCCGGCCACGGCCTGGATGCCGTCGGCCAACTGGAACAGCCCCGCCACGGTCAGCAGCACGGCCCCCAGCGCCGCCGCCTCCGCCGCATCCGCCGCCCGCATGTCGAGGAAGGCGCGGGCGATCGCCGGCGCCAGCAGGATCAGCAGCAGCGCCATCGCCGCCATGAAGCCGGCGCCGAGCCCGACCGACACCCAGCCGGCCAGCCGCGCCCCCGCCGCCTCTCCCGCGCCGGCCAGGATGCCGACCCGCGCCGTCGCCGCCTGGCCGATGCCCATGGGCACCATGAAGGTGCAGGCCGCCACCTGCAGCGCGATGGCATGCGCCGCGACCGCCACCGCGCCGAACCAGCCCATGGCCAGCGCCGCGGCGGTGAAGACGCCGATCTCGAGCAGCATGGTGCCGCTGATCGGCAGGCCAACGCGCCAGACCTCCGCAATGCGCGCCGCATCCCAGCGCCAGAACCGCCCGAGCAGGCGGAAGCGGCCGAGCTGCCGGTCCCACGCCACCACCGCATAGAGGCCGCCGGCCAGGAAGAGATCGGCCAGCAGGCTCGCCAGCCCCGCCCCGGCGATGCCGAGCCCCTCCCAGCCGAAGCCGCCGAAGACCAGCAGCCGGCAGAGCAGCGCGTTCAGCCCCACCGCGATGCCGGTGATCCAGAGCGCGGGGCCCGGCCGCTCCATCGCCGCGGTGAAGCCGCGCAGCACGATGAACAGGGTGAAGGGCAACAGCCCCCACATCATGGCCCGGAGATACTCGCCGGCCAGCGCCGCCAGCCGCGCCTCCTGCCCCAGCAGCAGCAGGACCGCCTCCGCATGCCAGAGCACCAGAAGGGAGGGGATCAGCAATAGCAGGGAGGCGAGCAGCGAGGCCCTCGCGCCCCGCCGCATCTCCCGCACCCAGCCGCGCCCCGCCCCGCCCGGCCGCCGCCCCTGGCCGCGCGCCTGGGCGAGGATCGGCCCGGCGGCGAAGCCGGTGCCAAGCGCCGGGGCCATCAGCACCCAGTAGAGATTGGCGCCGAGCGTCGCTGCGGCCAGCGCTTCGGTCGAGTGCCAGCCGAGGATGACGGCGTTGGTCAGGGTCATCAGATGCTGGCTGAGATTGGTCAGCGCCAGCGGCCAGGCGAGGGCGAGCACGGCCATGGCCTCTCGCCAGGCCGCGCGATCATGGGGTTTCCTCATTGCGCGGCTTGTAGCCCGGAAGGCCCCCGGCGAAGCAAGCGCGCCCTGGACGGCCCTGCCATGCCGGCCACGCCCCGGCTTCCTGGGCCCGTCGCGAGGCTGCTAGCCTCCCGCCAAAGCCCCTGGAGAGACGCATGCAGCGCCGCACGATCCTTGCCGCCCCGCCCCTGATGGCCAGCGCCGCCATCCTGCCGGCCGCAGCCCAGACTGCCCCCTCGGCCGCCGCCCCGGTGCTGACCGAGGAGTTCATGGTGCCGTCCCGCGATGCCGGCATCGAGCTCTTCGTCCGCAACAAGCGGCCGGACGGGCTGGCGGCGCGGCCGGACCGCACACTGCTCTTCGTCCATGGCGCCACCTACCCGGCGCACTCCGCCTTCGACCTGCCGCTCGGCGGCCTGTCCTGGATGGACTACATCGCCGGCCGCGGCTTCGATGTGTGGTGCATGGACCTGCGCGGCTATGGCCGCAGCACAAGGCCGCCCGAGATGTCCCAGCCGCCGGAGGCCAACCAGCCCCTGGTGCGCGGCGAGGTCGCGGTGGCGGACATCGCCGCCGTCGCCGGTTTCATCCGGCAGCGCCGGTCGCTGCCGAAGATCGTCCATATGGGCTGGTCCTGGGGCACCAGCCTGATGGCGCGCTTCGCGGCGGACAACCCCACCCTGGTGGAGCGCCTGGTGCTCTACGCGCCGCAATGGCTGCGGGAGGGGCCGAGCCCCGCCGCCTCCGGCAATACCGGCGAACTCGGCGCCTATCGCTGGGTCACCCAGGCCCAGGCGCGGGAGCGCTGGCTGAACGGGGTGCCGGAGGCGAAGAAGGCGGCGCTGATCCCGCCCGGCTGGTTCGAGCACTGGGCCGGCCTCACCTGGGCCACCGATCCGGACGGGCTGCGCCGCAACCCGCCGGCGCTGCGGGCGCCGAATGGCGTGCTGCAGGACAGCCGGGAATTCTGGCAGGCCGGCAAGCCCTTCTACGATCCAGCGAAGATCGCCGCCCCCACCCTGCTGGTGGTGGCGGAATGGGACCGCGACACGCCGCCGGTGATGGCCAGCACCCTTTTCCCGCTGCTGACCTCCAGCCCCGGCAAGCGGCTGGTGATGCTGGGGGAGGGGACCCATACCATCATCATGGAGCGCAACCGCGGCGCCCTGTTCCAGGCCGTGCAGGTCTTCCTGGAGGAGGCGATTGGTTAATCCCATGAAGCCGCTGGGCGGCTTCATGGGGGCCCCGGAGGCGCTTCCTGCGGACAGGTCTCGCACAGCCTGAAGCGGCAAAACCGCTTCAGGACAACGGCCGGTCCGGTTTCGCGGGGCGGCCTGTCCTGGATTGAGCGGGGCGCGGAAGCAGCGCATCCTCTCCGGCAAACAACCCGGGAGGAAACCGCGCATGCAGCGCCGCGCCCTGTTGCTCGCCACGCCCTTGCTCGCCGCGCCGCTGCTGCGGCGGGCGGCCGCCCAGCCGCGCTGGGCGCCGGACCGGCCGGTGCGCATCATCGTCGCCTTCCCGCCGGGCGGCTCCACCGATGTCGTCTCCCGCCTCATCGCCTCGCCGCTGGGGGAGGCGCTGGGCCAGCCCGTGGTCATCGAGAATCGTGGCGGCGCCTCCGGCATGATCGGGACCGAGGTGGCGGCGCGGGCGGCGCCGGACGGCCATACCCTGCTGATGACGGCGAGCGGCCCGCAGGCGATCAACCCGAGCCTCTTCCCCTCCGTCCCCTATGAGCCCGTGCGCGGCTTCGCTCCCATCCTGCTGGTCGCCATCTACCCGCTGCTGATGGTGGCGCCGATGGACCGGGCGCCGCGCTCCGTCGCCGAATTCGTGGCCCAGGCCAAGGCGCAGGGCGGGCGGCTGAACTATTGCTCCATCGGCACCGGCCAGCCCTCCCACCTGGCGGGGGAGCTGTTCAAGTCCATGGCCGGCATCGAGATGACGCATGTCCCCTATCGCGGCAGCGGCCCGGCGGTGACGGCCGTGGTCGCCGGGGAATGCGACGTGCTGTTCGACAGCGCCCTCTCCTCCGGCCCACAGGTGCGCGGCGGGCGGCTGCGCGCGCTGGCGGTGACGACGAAGGAGCGCATCTCCTCCTGGCCCGATCTGCCAACCATCGCCGAGGCCGGGTTGCCGGGTTACGACGCCTATACCTGGAACGCGCTGATGGCGCCGGCCGGCACGCCGCCGGCGGCGATCGAGCGGCTGAACGCGGAGGTGGGGAAGATCCTCACCTCCCCCGCCTTCCGCAGCCAGCTCGAGGCGCAGGGCGCGGTCCCCGGCGGCGGCACCTCGGCGGAGATGGGCCGCTTCCTGGAAGCCGAGATCGCCAAATGGGCCGAGGTCATCCGCGCCGGCAATATCCGCCCCGACTGAGCCGGCGCGATCCCTGGCCCTGATGCCAGCGGCATCGGTCCCGACCGATGCCGAGGCTGCGGATGCTGCCCGCCGGCGGCCAAGGGCAGTTGATCGGTCACGATCACCTGCCGTCGGGATGAGGGGGCTGGCCGAACCGCCGTGCAGCAAGCCTCTCACCGGGGCCGGGGCAAAGCCCGGGACTTCCCGGCGCAGCCTATTTCGCCACATACCCTCCGTCGACGCACCAGCACTGGCCGGTGACGAAGCTGGCGCGGGTGGAGGCGAGGAAGAGGATCACCTCCGCGATCTCTTCCGGCTTGCCGTAGCGGCCCATCGGGATGTTGCCCACCATCTCCGCGAAGATCTTCGGATCGGCACGGCTCGCCGCGGTCAGCGGCGTCTCGGTCGGGCCGGGGCCCACGGCGTTCACCCGCACGCCGCGTGGGGCGTATTCCAGCGCTATGGAGGCGACGAGGCCGTTCAGCCCGAATTTGCTCGCCGCATAGGCCGCGCCGGCGCGGAAGCCGACCGTGCCGAGCTGCGAGGAGACGATCACCGCAGCCGGCAGGCTGGGCGAGGCCTCGAGCGCCGGCAGCACCTCCCGCAGCACGCGGAAGCCGCCGGTCAGGTTGATCTCCATCAGCCGATCCCAATCGGCGTCCGGCATTTCCGCGGCGGCGGTGCGGATCATGATGCCGGCGCTGTAGACCACCGCGTCCACGCCGCCCATGCCGGCGATCAGCCCGCCCAGTACCGGCGCCACCATCTCCCGCTCCCGCAGGTCCAGCTTCTGCACCGCGATGCCGGGATGCGCCGCCGTCAGCGCCGCCGCTTCCGCCTCGTCCAGCACGGAGACAGCGAGGGTTGCGCCGCGGGCGGCGGCGAGGGCAACGGTCGCCGCGCCGATGCCGGAGCCGCCCCCGACAATCAGGAGACGACGGTTGCGAAATTCCTGGCTCGCTACGCTCATTCGCTTGATTCCTGGCCTGAAACCTGACACCTGCACCGCTGGAGGACTACACCGGTGTCACACGAGAACCTGCTGGCCGCACCCCGGCCACGCGGCCGTCCGCGCCTGGAAGGCGCGGAGGACCGCGCCCTGGATGCCGTGATCGAGCTGCTGGAGATCGCGCCGGTCCAGGACATCACCATGGAACGGATCGCCGAGCGCGCCGGGCTTTCCAAGATCACGCTCTATCGGCGCTGGCCGTCGCGGCTGGCGCTGTTCATCGATGCCCTGCTGCGGCGCGTCGCCGAGACCCAGCCGCTGGATGAATCGCTGCCGCCCATCCTCGCCATCGCCAACAACCTGGCGACGTTCGGGCGGCGGCTGAACGGCATGAACGGCGCCCTGGCCCGCGCGGTGCTGGGCGAGAGCCTTGCGGACCCGGAGATGGCGCATATCCTGCGCGACCGCTACCTGGCGCATCGGCGGGATGCGGCGATCCGGCTGATTGGCCGTGGCCAGGCGGATGGCAGCTTCGCGGCGACGGGGGAGGCGGAGGAGCTGCACGACATGCTCTATGGCGCCCTCTGGTACCGGTTCCTGTTCGGCGTCGGCCGCTTCAGCGAGGCGGTGGCGCTGGACTTCATGGAGAAGGTGCTGCGGCCGAGGGCAGGCTGGCAGGAGAGCTGGACCGCGCCGGCTTAGCTCCCCGCGACGTCGCTCCGCGACGCCGCAGGGATGCGTGGAGGCTTTGCACAGGCTGAAGCGGCAGACCCGCCTCAGCGCAGCGGTTGCGCCGTGCGTGGCATGAGCCCATCGGCCGTCGTGACCCATCTGCCTCAACGCACCATGGTCACCGGGACGAAGTCCTGGAACCAGCTTTGCGCCTGGACGAAGCCGCGGACGTTGCGGGTCATCGCCCGGGCATTCAGGTCATGGACGATGAAGACCCACGGGGCGTCGTCCACGAAGACCTCATGCGCCGCACGCAGCGCCGCTTCCGCGGCCGCCGGGTCGCGCGCCAGCTCCATCCGTTCCAGCAGCGCGTTGTAGCGCGGGTCCATGTAGTGGGACCAGTTGACGCCGGCCGGGGCGGCGGAGGCGGCGGCGGTGTAGCGGACGATCTGCGCCGGGTCCGAGGTGGGCGGCGCGGTGTTCAGCGCGAGCGACCCGCGCAGCCCGGGGCTGTCCGGCGCCGAGCGCGTCTGGATCAGCACCGTGCCGAATTCCACCACCTCGAAGCTCACCTCCACGCCGCAGCTTTCCCGCATATTGGCCTGGAGGAACTCGTTCATCGGCAGCGGCAGCATCTGGCCGGAGCCGCTGGTGGAGATCAGCACCTTGAAGCGCAGCGGCTTCGCCGGCCCATAGCCGGCCTCCTTCAGCAGGGCGCGGCCCAGCGCCGGGTCATGCCGGTAGCGCTGCTGCGGGTTGCCGAAGATGTTGTCCGCGGTGCGGAAGATGCCGACGGCCGGCTCCGCCGTGCCGTTCAGCAGCGCCACCATGCCGTCCCGGTCCACGGAGTAATTCAGCGCCCGGCGCCCCCGCACATCGGTGAAGGGCGTGTTCGGCCCGGCCAGGCTCAGCAGCCAGCCCCAGGTATGCGGGTAGGGGTTGGTGACGATGTTGAAGCCGGCCTGGCGGAGGGAGGGGATGGAATCCGGCGGCGGCGCCTCGATCCAGTCCACTTGGCCGGAGCGGAGCGCATTCACCCGCGTCATCGGCTCCGGGATTGGGATCAGGGAGATGCGCTCGATCTTCGGCCGCCTGCCCTCGTCCCAGTAGTCTTGGTTGGGGACGATATCCGCCTGCACCCGCGGCGTGACGCGCGCCAGGCGGAAGGGCCCGGTGCCGGCCGGCATGGCCAGCGCCGCCTTCGCCCAGTCCCGCCCGCCCTTGTCGAAGGAGGCGGGCGAGGTGATGAGGATGTAGACCGCCATATAGGGGAAGTAGGAGGCCGGCCGCGTCGTGGTGATGGCAACGGTCCGGTCATCGATCTTGCGGTAGGAGGCGACCAGCGTCGCCCGGCTGCGCACCACGCCGCTGCCCGCCGCATCGAATTGCGGGCTGTCCTGCTTCCAGAAGCGGGCGAGGTTCCAGATCACCGCATTGGCGTTGAAGGGCGTGCCGTCATGGAATTTCACACCCTGACGGAGGTGGAAGATCCAGGTCTTCGGGTCCGCCGCATCCTGCTCCCAGCGCTCGGCCAGGCCGGGGCGGAGGCCGGCCCGGACGTCGGAGCGGGAGAGATCCCAGAGCGTCAGCGCCTCGAAGACCGGGTAGCCTAGGACGCGCGTGCCCTCGAAGCCGTTGTCCGGCATGCCGCTGGTGGTCGGCACGTCGGTGGCCGTCATGCCGATGCGGAGCGTCTGTGCGGCGGCAGCCTGCACCATGCAGACCAGCAGCGCGAAAGGTGCAAGAAGGCGCGCGAGGCGCCGCCCGGCCGCCCGTTGCCCTGCCGCAGCTTTGCCGCGGCAGGCTGTGCCGAAGCGTTGATCGGAGGGCGCCACGCGGGGCAGCCTCCGCGACGCCGCGAAGCGGTGTCGGAGGGAGCAAGTCATGCAGCGATCCCGGCCAGCGAGGTGTAGAGGCCGCAGGCGCGGCGATGCGCGGCCCTGGCCTCTGGCGTCAGCTCCTGCGTCAGCCGCGTCTCCCGCTCGAAATGCCCGTAGCGGTCCTCGCCGCGTACCAGGAGGGCGGATGGCCGCACATCGCCGGTCGGGCGGCAGCGCGTCGGGATGTAGCTGAGGGTAAGGCCGATGCGGCGGTCATCGCTGTCATTCGGGCCGGAGGCGTGCAGGGTATGGGTGTGGTGCAGCGACATCTCGCCCGCCTTCAGCGGCGCCAGCACCCCATCTTCCCAGGTCAGGCCCTCCACCGTCATGCCGCGGCGGATGATGTTCTCCTCGCCGGGCTTGTCGAAATGGCTGACGGTGCCGCGCTTGTGGCTGCCCGGCAGCATCCGCATGCAGCCGGACAGGGCGGAGGCGTCCGAGAGCGCCAGCCAGGCGGTCACCTGCTCCGGCGGGTCCAGCCGGAAATAGGCATCGTCCTGGTGCCATTCGGCATAGGTCGGGCGATGCGCCTCCTTGGTCTGCAGGGTGAAGTGGAAGAGCATGATGTCCGGGCCGATGACATCCTCCACCGCATCCAGCACCGCCGGGTGGTGCACCAGCGCATCCGCCCAGGCAAACAGCAGGTGGCATTTGGACTTTTCCGGGAAGGCCAGCGGCTTCCCCTTGATCGCCTCATAGGCCTCCAGCGCGGCCCGGTTCCGCTGCACCTCCTCGGGCGTCAGGATGGGGATGGGGGCGGTGAAGCCCTGCTCCCGGTATTCCGTGACCTGTGCCTCAGTCAGCTTCTTCGGCATGGCGAGGGTCTTTCTGATACTGATGAACCATTAGGCGGGGAGCGGCGGGTGCCTGTCAACGCGGCTGTTGCGGCACGGCAGGGACAGCCCGGCGTTGACAGGCCGGGGGATGCGGATTCAGGGTCGATTCCCCCAGGGAGTGCGCGCCATGGCCGGTTCCGACCAGACCAAGAAGAGCTTCAAGCTGCGCAGCCAGCGCTGGTTCGACGACCCGGAGGATCCGGGCATGACCGCGCTCTATGTCGAGCGCTTCCTCAATTTCGGCATGACGCGCGGGGAGCTGCAATCCGGCAAGCCGATCATCGGCATCGCCCAGACCGGCAGCGACATCGCCCCCTGCAACCGCCACCACCTCGCCCTGGCGGACCGCATCAAGGCCGGCATCCGCGATGCCGGCGGCATCCCGCTGGAATTCCCGATCCACCCGATCCAGGAGACAGGCAAGCGCCCGACCGCCGCGCTCGACCGCAACCTTGCCTATCTCTCCCTCGTCGAGGTGCTGCACGGCTACCCGATCGACGGCGTGGTGCTGACCACGGGCTGCGACAAGACCACCCCCGCCTGCCTGATGGGCGCGGCGACGGTGAACATCCCCGCCATCGTCTTCAGCGGCGGCCCGATGCTGGATGGGCATTACGGCGGCAGGCTCACCGGCAGCGGCACCATCGTCTGGGAAGCCCGGAAGATGCTGGCCGAGGGCAAGCTGGACTACAACGGCTTCATGGAGCTGGTGGCGAGCTCCTCCACCAGCGTCGGCCATTGCAACACCATGGGCACGGCGCTCTCCATGAACTCGCTCGCCGAGGCGCTCGGCATGTCGCTGCCCGGCTGCGCCGCCATCCCCGGCCCCTACCGGGAGCGCGGGCAGATGGCGCATGCGACGGGCATGCGCATCGTGCAGATGGTGCAGGAGAATCTCCGCCCCTCCGACATCATGACGCGCCAGGCCTTCGAGAACGCGATCGTCGCCGCCAGCGCGCTCGGCGCCTCCACCAACTGCCCGCCGCACATCATCGCCATCGCCCGCCATATGGGCGTGGAGCTGAAGATCGAGGATTGGGACCGCCTCGGCCATGACATCCCGCTGCTGGTGGATTGCCAGCCGGCCGGCCGCTTCCTGGGCGAGGCCTTCCACCGCGCCGGCGGCGTGCCGGCGGTGATGCGGGAGTTGCTGTTTGCCGGGAAGATCCATGGCGACGTCCTGACCGTGACGGGCCGGACCATGGCGGCGAATGTGGAGGCGCTGCCGGAGCCGGACCGCGAGGTGATCCGCGCCTATACGACGCCGCTGAGGGCGCATGCCGGCTTTGCCATCCTCTCCGGCAATATTTTCGATAGCGCCGTGATGAAGATCAGCGTCATCGATGAGAAGTTCCGCCAGCGCTTCCTGTCCAACCCGCCCGGCGTCTTCGAGGGCAAGGTGGTGGTCTTCGAGGGACCGGAGGATTACCACGACCGGATCGAGGACCCCTCCCTCGGCATCGATGAGCGCACGGTGCTGGTCATCCGCAACAGCGGCCCGGTCGGCTACCCCGGCAGCGCGGAGGTGGTGAACATGCAGCCCCCCGCCGCCCTCATCAAAGCCGGCATCGACAGCCTGCCCACCATGGGCGATGGGCGGCAGAGCGGCACCTCCGCCAGCCCCTCCATCCTCAACGTCTCGCCCGAAAGCGTGGTGGGCGGCGGGCTGGCGCTGCTGAAATCCGGCGACCCCATCCGCATCGACCTGAACACCCGCAAGGCGGATGTGCTGATCCCGGCAGAGGAGCTGGCGGCGCGGCGCGCGGCCTGGAAGAAGCCGGACCTGCCGAACAAGACGCCCTGGGAGGAGATCCAGCGCAGCATGGTCGGCCAGCTCGGCACGGGCGGTTGCCTGGAACCGGCGACGGCCTATCTCAACATCCTGGAGAAAAGGGGCGAGAGCCGCCACAACCATTGAGCGTGTGGCCGCTGCCCGGCGCCGGAGGCCGTGTGGCGGTTGCCATCGCGCCGCCATGCGAAGGGCGGCCACCCGCCGGCAGGGTAGCAGGTGGTCCCGCGGGGCAAGTGCGGCCTCGGCGCTGCATTTGCGCGCCGGATACCCCCCATTGATCTTTCGCATTTGTGCGGCGCGGCATCCCTCCCCATCTTGGCGGCCAAGCACCGGTCTTGGCCGGTTGAGATCTGGGAAGGGATATTCCATGCGACGGACTATGCTTGCCGCAGCGCTGCTGCTTGGCGCCATGCCTGCCTTTGCGCAATCCTCCGGTGATCCGCCGACCGACGCCGCGGCGCGGACGCTGGAGCAGAACCGGCGGGTGGTGCTGACGGTGCCGCAAGCTGCGCCCACGCGCCCGGCGGAGGCCCGTGCCCGCACCCCGGAGCCACGCAGCCTTCGCCTGACGGTGGAGGGGCGCGTCGCCTCCGCCCGCTGAGACGGGGCAGCGCGCCGAATTTGACGTCCCCCCCGCCGCCGTGATCATGGGCGGCAAGGACGGGACGGAGGCGCGGCCATGGCCGGCAGGCTGGCGGGGAAACGATGCTTCGTGACGGCGGCTGGCCAGGGCATCGGCCGGGCCAGCGCCATCGCCATGGCGGCCGAGGGCGGCCGCGTCGTTGCGACCGACCGCGATGCGGCGAAGCTCGCGGGGCTTGAGGCGCATGGCATCGAGGTGCGCGCGCTGGACGTGCTGGATGACGCGGCGGTGGCCGCCGCCATCGCAGCTGCCGGGCCGCTGGACGTGCTGTTCAACTGCGCCGGCTTCGTCCACCAGAACACCGTCGAGACCTGCACCGATGCGGAGTGGGACTTCGCCTTCGCGCTGAATGTCCGCAGCATGTGGCAGACCATCCGCGCCGCGCTGCCCGGCATGGCCGGCCGTGGCGGCGGCGCCATCGTCAACATGGCCTCCGCCTGTTCCAGCGTGAAGGGCGCGCCGAACCGCTTCCTCTACGGCACCACCAAGGCGGCGGTGATCGGGCTGACGAAATCCGTGGCGACGGAATACGTGACCCAGGGCATTCGCTGCAATTGCCTCTGCCCCGGCACGGTGGACACGCCTTCCCTCGGCGAGCGCATCGCCGCCAATGCCGCGGCGGCCGGCGGGCTGGAACAGGCGCGCGCCGCCTTCGTCGCCCGCCAGGCCATGGGGCGGCTGGCCACGGCGGAGGAAATGGCGGCGCTGGTCGTCTATCTTGCGGCGCCGGAGAGCACCTTCGTCACCGGCCAGGCCATCGTCATCGATGGCGGCTGGACGCTGTGATCTTCCCGCCCGCCTCGATGCGTTGCGCGGAGGCATCCTGTGACGCGTTCGACACCGTCGAAGGCGACCATTCACGAGAGCAATGGTCCGGGTCGCGCATCGAGGACTTCGCCGCGCGAAGCGCGGTGCGGCTTCGCCGCACCCTTGACGCGCAAACCGGACCAGGGCCTTGGCTTGCGGTACGCTCGGCGGTGTCGAGCGCCCGGGATGCGCGGCCGGGCGGCACGCCCAGGAAGGATGAGCGGGTGGCCATGCACTGCCCACACCAAAATGCAGGTCGGCCCGCACTGCGCGGCCGTGCAAACCAGGAGCAGGAGACCGAGAGATGAAGCTGTTGCGCTACGGCCCCGCGGGCCAGGAGAAGCCGGGCCTGCTCGATGCCGGCGGCACCATCCGCGATCTCTCCGGCGTGGTCTCCGACCTGGCCGGGGAGGCGCTCTCCCCGGCCGGGCTGGCGAAGCTCGCCGCGCTGGATCCGGGCTCGCTGCCCGCCATTTCCGGCACTCCGCGCCTCGGCCCGCCCGTCATCGGCATGAAGAACCTGGTCTGCATCGGCCTGAACTACGCCGACCACGCGGCGGAGACCGGCGCGCCGGTGCCGAAGGAGCCGATCGTCTTCCTGAAGTCGCTTGGCGCCCTGAGCGGGCCGAATGACGACGTCATCATTCCGAAGAACAGCGTGAAGACCGACTGGGAAGTCGAGCTCTGCATCATCATCGGCAGCAAGGCCAAATGCGTCTCCGAGGCGGAGGCGCTGGACCATGTGGCCGGCTATGCCGTGGGCAACGACGTCTCCGAGCGCGAATGGCAGATCGAGCGCGGCGGGTCCTGGGACAAGGGCAAGGGCTGCGACACCTTCGGCCCGGTCGGCCCCTGGCTGGTGACGAAGGACGAGGTGCCGGACCCGCAGAACCTCTCGATGTTCTGCGACGTGGATGGCCAGCGCATGCAGGACGGCTCCACCCGCACCATGATCTTCGGGGTGAAGACGCTGGTCGCCTACGTCTCGCACATGATCACGCTGCATCCGGGCGACGTGATCTTCACCGGCACGCCGCCCGGCGTCGGTCTGGGCAAGAAGCCGAACCCGGTCTTCCTGAAGGCCGGGCAGGCGATGAAGCTCGGCATCGAGGGGCTGGGCGAGCAGACCCAGCGGACGATCGCCTACGAGGGGTAGGGCCGCCACGCCCCGCCCTTCCCGCCGGCCGGAGGGAATGCCACGGCCGGCGGGAAGGGCTGTCGGCGCCGGGCACGGGCCTGGCCGGGAACGAACCGGCCGCGGTTCCTGCTGGTTACGCCGCCCGCCGCTCCGCTAGAGCAGATCGCCGTAGGGCGGCATCGCCCGAAGGCGTGAATCTGCTCTGCAAACAAAGGCGTAGAGCGTTTTCGGTGAACGCATGTGAACCGAAATGCTCTAGTCTCCGCGGCGGGAGGCCGTGCCATGTTCGATCTGCAGCGCTTCATCGAGGAATGCCGCGCCGCCCTCGCCGAAGGCGGCCAGCGCGCGGTGCGGGAGTTGACGGCGCGGGCGATGCGCGAGCCCGGCGCGGTGCTGTCGGGGCTCGGGGAGCCGAAGGTGGGCGGGCTGGTGCCGCTCCATCGCTCGCCGGAGCTGACGATCCTCAACGTCATCTGGGCGCCGCGGATGACGGTGATGCCGCACAACCACGGCATGTGGGCGGTGATCGGCGTCTATACCGGCGGCGAGGACAACATCTTCTGGCGCCGCCTGCCGGAGGGACGGGCCGGCCGCGTGGAGGCGGCCGGGGCGAAATCCCTGCGCGCCGGGGATTGCACGGCGCTGGGCCAGGACATCATCCACTCCGTCACCAACCCGCTGGGGCGGCTGACCGGGGCCATCCATGTCTATGGCGGCGATTTCTTCGCCGCCGAGCGCAGCGAATGGGAGCCGGAAACGCTGGAAGAGCGGCCCTATGATGTGGAGAAGGCGAAGCGGATGTTCGCGGTGGGTTAGTATCTGGCGCGGAAGGGCGGAATCCGTCCCTGGGCGGCTGCCACTTCCTCCAGCTTCGCCAGCAGAGCGCGCTTTTCCGGGGTGCGGCGACGGCCGCTATTGGCCAGCTCCGTTACCGCGGGCAGGCGAAAGCCCGCATCCAGCTTGCGCTGGATCTGCTCTCCCCGTTCCGCGAGGGTGATGCGGGTCACGACCAAAGGCTCTGCAGGAGGTCCATGCCATGGGCGCGGGCGGTTTCCTGCCGAAACGCCTGTCAAGGTAGTCATCGTCGAGGCTGGCAGCGAGGCCGTAGAGAGCGGCAGCCTGCGTCAGCAACTCACGGTCCCGCTCGCGGGAGGCCACCCATTGCCCGATCCGGTCGGCAATTAGCTCCTCGGTCGGCGCCATGCAGATTGTACCGTTCTCCAACTCCACCAGCCGCAGGCGGGACCGCTCAGCCTGGCCGTCGAAATAGGAACCGGAAACCATTTCTACGCCGATAGCGATGTCCGGATGGTAAAAGCCGTTGCGAAGACGGCCTCGGCGGTCCTCTCGCAGGAATCCCACCGCCAGCAGCGCCTCGGCAAAAGCCTCCTCGGCACTCGCCACGAAGTCGAAATCGCCGGAGGTGTCTGGCTGCCGGTATCGAACTCGACCACCGCCCCGCCGACCAGGATGGGGAGAGGATGGCCCTCCTGCTTCACCATGGTGCAGGCCTGGGCCAACAGGTTCAGCGCCGCGACGAATTCCGATCGGTAGGGCAGCGCATCACTCACATCGTCGCGCCCAACACCCAGGGCGCGAATTCCGCCGCGCCGAAATCGAAGCTCTCGCTCTTCGTCCGCTGGCCGCTCGCCGTGGCCAGCATCAGCCGGAAGATCCGCTCGCCCACCTGCTGCACGCTCTCCTCGCCGGTGAGGATGGTGCCGCAATTGACGTCCATGTCGTCCTCCATCCGCTGGTACATCGGCGTGTTGGTCGCCAGCTTGATGGAGGGCGTCGGCTTGCAGCCGAAGACGCTGCCACGGCCGGTGGTGAAGCAGAGCAGGTTGGCGCCGCCGGCCACCTGCCCCGTCGCCCCCACCGGGTCGTAGCCCGGCGTGTCCATGAAGACGAAGCCCTTCGCCGTCACCGGCTCGGCATAGCGCACCACATCCACCAGGTTGGTGGTGCCCGCCTTGGCCATGGCGCCGAGCGACTTTTCCAGGATGGTGGTCAGCCCGCCCGCCTTGTTGCCGGGGGAGGGGTTGGCGTTCATCTCGGCGCCCTCGCGCGCCGTGTACTCCTCCCACCAATGCATGATGTCGACCAGTTTCTGGCCGACCTCCCGGCTCACCGCGCGGCGCGTCAGCAGATGCTCCGCGCCGTAGGTCTCGGGGCTCTCGGAGAGGATCACCGTGCCGCCATGCCGCACCACGAGGTCGCTGGCAGCGCCCAGCGCCGGGTTGGCGGTGATGCCGGAATAGCCGTCCGAGCCGCCGCATTGCAACGCGACGCAAAGCTCGCTCGCCGGCACCGTCTCCCGTCGCACGCGGTTGGCCTCCTCCAGCACCTCCTTCACGAAGTCGATGCCCGCCTGCACCGTCTTTCGCGTGCCGCCCATCTCCTGGATGTACATGTTGCGCAACCGGCCGGAGAGGCGCTGCTCCTCCAGCAGCCCGCCGATCTGGTTCACCTCGCAGCCGAGGCCGATGGCGATGACATGGGAGAAATTGGCATGCCGCGCGAAGCCGCCGAGGGTCCGGCGCAGCAGGCGCAGCGGCTCGCCCTCCGTCATGCCGCAGCCGGTCTTGTGGGTCAGCGCCACCACGCCGTCCACATTCGGCCAGGCGGCCAGCGGATCCTCGCCGGTCAGTGGGTTGCGGCGGAAGGCCTGGGCGATCAGCTCCGCCACATGGGCGGAGCAGTTCACGCTGGTGACGATGCCGATGTAGTTGCGCGTCGCCACCCGGCCATCGGCGCGGCGCAGCCCAAGGAAGGTGGCGGGCACCGGCACGGGCTCGGTCGGCCTTGCATCGACGCCCCAGGCATAGTCGCGGGCGAAATCCCCCATGGCGAGGTTATGGGTGTGCACCCATTGCCCGGGCAGGATGGCCTCTGTCGCGAAGCCGATGATCTGGCCGTAGCGCCGGACCGGCTCCCCCTTCACATGCGGCACCACCGCCACCTTGTGCCCCGCCGGGATGCGCGCTGAGGTGGTGACGCCCGGCGCCACGCTCGTCCCCGGCGGCAGCACCTGGCGGGCGATGACGACGCCGTCTTCCGGGTGCAGGCGGATGATGGGGGGCTGGGTGATCGCGTCCATGGGGCTTCTCCCTGTGGCGGCGATCCTAGCAATGGCCCGCGGGGCTGTCGCCCTCACTGCCTGGCTGGCGCCGGCGGCATCAGGAAGGCGGTGTCAGACGGGCTTCAGATTGGCCGCGGCAGCCTTGCCGCGCTCCATCACCACCTCGTAGCTGACCTTCTGATTCTCCTGCAGCCCCTGCAGCCCGGCCTTCTGCACGGCGGTGATGTGCACGAACACATCCTTGCCGCCATCCTGCGGAACGATGAAGCCGAAGCCCTTGGTTGCGTTGAACCACTTCACGGTGCCGATCGCCATGCGATGCACCCTCCTTCGCAATGCGGGGGCGCCAATCGCCCCGCGGATAACCACCGGCGGGATCGGCTTGGTGGGCAACCGGGTGGTCCGGCAGGCACGGCAAGGCGGTCTTCGGTCGGCTGGCCGTGGCAGTGGACACAGATCTGCCGGTTGAAGTCAACGAAATCGCACACGCAAGACCGTGAGCGTCGCCCCGTCAAGACGCGGAAAGGTTGCAACATGCTCAAATTCGCCGTAGCGCGGACGGCGCATGAAAAAGGGCGGGGCCTTGCGGCCCCGCCCCCTTCCGTCCTGACCTGAGCGGTGGATCAGAAATCCATGCCGCCCATGCCGCCCATGTCGCCACCCGGCGCCGGCGGGGCCTTCTTTTCCGGCCGCTCCGCCACCATCGCCTCGGTGGTGATCAGCAGCGCGGCCACCGAAGCGGCGTCCTGCAGCGCGGTGCGCACGACCTTGGTCGGGTCGATGATGCCGGCCGAGACGAGGTCCTTGTACTCGTCCTTCTGGGCGTCGTAGCCGTAGGCGTAGGTGCTGTTGCGCAGCACTTCGCCGGCCACCACGGCGCCGTCCTTGCCGGCATTCGTGGCGATCTGCTTCGCCGGCGCCTGGATCGCCTTGCGGACGATCTCGATGCCGACCTGCTCGTCGTTGTTCAGGCCCTTGAGCGAGGCCAGGTTCTCGGAGGCGCGCAGCAGCGCCACGCCGCCGCCCGGCACGATGCCTTCCTGCACCGCGGCGCGGGTCGCATGCAGCGCGTCATCGACGCGGTCCTTGCGCTCCTTCACCTCGACCTCGGTGGAGCCGCCGACGCGGATCACGGCAACGCCGCCCGCCAGCTTCGCCAGCCGCTCCTGCAGCTTCTCGCGGTCGTAGTCCGAGGTGGTCTCCTCGATCTGCGCCTTGATCTGCTCGACGCGGCCGTTGATGGCCTCCTTGGAGCCGGCACCATCGACGATGGTGGTGTTCTCCTTCTCGATGCGGATCGTCTTGGCGCGGCCGAGCTGCGCCAGCGTCACGTTCTCGAGCTTGATGCCGAGGTCCTCGGAGATCACCTCGCCGCCGGTGAGGATCGCGATGTCCTCGAGCATCGCCTTGCGGCGATCGCCGAAGCCCGGAGCCTTCACCGCCGCGACCTTCAGGCCGCCGCGCAGCTTGTTGACCACCAGGGTGGCCAGCGCCTCGCCCTCGACATCCTCGGCGACGATCACCAGCGGCCGGCCGGACTGCACCACGGCTTCCAGCAGCGGCAGCATCGGCTGCAGGCCGGACAGCTTCTTCTCGTGGATCAGGATGTAGGGGTTCTCGAGCTCGGCGATCATCTTCTCCGCATTCGTGATGAAGTACGGGGAGACATAGCCGCGGTCGAACTGCATGCCCTCGACGACGTCGAGCTCGGTCTGGATGCTCTTCGCTTCCTCGACCGTGATCACGCCCTCGTTGCCGACCTTCTCCATGGCCTTGGCGATCATCTCGCCGATCTCGGTCTCGCCATTGGCGGAGAGGGTGCCGACCTGGGCCACCTCGGCGGAGGTGGTGATCTTCTTGGTCTTGCTCTCGAGCTCGGCGACCACCTGGGCGACGGCCTTGTCGATGCCGCGCTTCAGGTCCATCGGGTTCATGCCGGCGGCCACGGCCTTCGCGCCCTCGCGGACGATGGCCTGGGCCAGCACGGTCGCGGTGGTGGTGCCGTCACCGGCCAGGTCGTTGGTCTTCGAGGCCACTTCGCGCACCATCTGGGCGCCCATGTTCTCGAACTTGTCGGCCAGCTCGATCTCCTTGGCGACGGTCACGCCGTCCTTGGTGATCCGCGGCGCGCCGAAGCTCTTGTCGAGCACGACGTTGCGGCCCTTCGGGCCGAGCGTCACCTTCACCGCATCGGCGAGGATGTCGACGCCACGCAGCATCCGCTCGCGGGCGCCGGCGCCGAACTTCACGTCCTTGGCAGCCATGTGTGTCTTCCTTCGTTGGGGACGAGCGCTCCGGCGCCCGCGGCGTCAGGCCGCGGGGTGGCGCTGCTCGTCGGCGTTGTGGATCAGGCGGAGCCTGGGGCTCAGGCCGCCTTGGCGACGGAAGGGGCGTCCAGGATGCCGAGGATGTCGCTCTCCTTCATGATCAGCAGCTCCTCGCCGCCGAGCTTCACCTCGGTGCCCGACCACTTGCCGAACAGGATGCGGTCGCCGGCCTTCACCTCCAGCGGGACCAGCTTCCCGGCCTCGTCGCGGGTGCCGGCGCCGACGGCGATCACCTCGCCTTCCTGCGGCTTCTCCTTCGCGGTGTCGGGAATGATGATGCCGCCCGCGGTCTTCTCATCGGCCGTGACGCGGCGGACGAGAACGCGGTCATGCAGGGGACGGAAGCTCATATGCGGTCCTCTCCTGATGCCATGTGGATGATGGCTTGGGACACCCCAGCGGACGGCACCAGCGGGTTCGCTAGCACTCACCCCCGAGGAGTGCCAGCGATCTAAGGAAAAGCCGGGAACTCGTCAAGGGTTTGCAGCACTCTCGGAGTGCGAGTGCTAATCACCTGATTTTAAAGCTTTTCCTTGCCATCCGCCAGGAAATCCATGGCAGGATGGCGGCGTTGAACAGGAGGAAACGCGCCGCAGCGCGGCGCCGCAGGATGGAACCGAGGGAAGGAGTTCCGCGTGCTCGACAGCCTTGACCGCTTCGTGAAGCTGCAGATCCCCGACTGGCACCTGACCACTGCCGAGATCCTCTACCACATGCCCGACAACCACGCCCTGCTGCAGAGCTTCATCTGGCAGAAGGTGGATCTGGCGCCGAGCTTCCCCGAGCTGAGCCGCTTCCTGGCCTTCTGGCAGCGGGAGATCGAGGGGCCCCTGCATTCCGTCCGTGTCGCCTCCGCCGCCCTGACCCGCCCGGCCGAGCTGCGCTACGCGGGCGGGGAGTTCCGGCTGCACTGAGTTCCCCATGACGGCGCTGCGCGCCGCCACGGGGGCCCGGGGAGTCGCTCGGCGATTGGCGCCCCGCACAGCCTGGCGCGGCAAAGCCGCGCCAGGGCAACGGGCGACGCGGATGGCAACCGGGGCACCTCGGGGCCCAGCCTACTCGTCGGCCAGGGCGCGTGCGGCCCGGGCGCGGCGCAGCAGCCAGAGGCCGATGGCCACGGAGAAGACGAAGAGCCCGGCCGAAAGCCCGAGCTGCCAGGCGCCGTCCACCCGCACCCCCTTGCCCAGCAGGGCGAAGACCAGGGTCTGCGGCAGGTAGCCCAGCACCGAGGCCGCCAGGAAGGGCAGCGCCGGCACCCCCGCCAGCCCGGCCAGCAGGTTCAGCGCCAAATTGTTCCCCACCGGCAGCAGCCGCAGGGCCAGGGTGGCGCCGAAGGGGTTGGCCGCCAGCACGTCCCGCACCGGCCGCAGCCGCCGGCCGAAGCGCCCGGCCAGCTGCCGCTCCGCCCAGCCCCGCCCGACCAGCCGGGCCCAGCCCAGAGACAGGGCGGCGCCCAGCACCGTTCCCCCCACCGCCAGCGCGGTGCCCATGACCGTCCCGAAGGCATAGCCGCCCAGGAAGGCCAGCCCCTGCCGCGGCACGCCAAGCGCCGTCGCCGCCGCCGCGACCAGGAGGAACACCGCCTCCCCCCACATCCCCTGGCCGCGGACGTAGCGGTCCACCCATTCGGTCCCCGGCACCAGGCCGATGCCGCGCAGCGCCAGCCCCGCCGCCGCCAGCCCGGCCGCCAGCACCAGCAGCCTGCCGATGGCGCCCCAGCGCCCGGACAGCCCGCCGCCGCCTGCCCCCTCGCCCGGGGCCCCGCTCATGCCTCCGGCTCGATCTCGGGGCGCTTCCAGCGCCGCTGCAGCCAGGCCACGCCGGCCAGATCCACCAGCCCCACCAGCAGCCGGTCCAGCGTCCCGTAATTGGAGACGCCGCGGACCCGCGGCCGGTGGTTCACCTTCTCGCTCACCACCCGCCCGCCCTGGCGCAGCACCAGCGCCGGCAGGAAGCGGTGCATGTGGTCGAAATGCGGCAGGTCGAGGAAGAGCGCCCGCGGAAACACCTTCAGCCCGCAGCCGGTATCCGGCGTGGCATCCCCCAGCAGCCGGGCCCGCACCGCATTCGCCACCCGGCTGCTGCGCCGCTTCACCCAGGAATCCCGCCGCGTCACCCGGTGCCCTGCCACCAGGATGGCGCCGCCCTCCGCCTCGGCGCGGGCCAGCAGCCGGGGGATGTCGGCCGGGTCGTTCTGCCCGTCCCCGTCCAGGGTCGCGATCCAGGCGCCGCGGGCCGCCTTCACCCCGGTGACCACCGCGG
Source organism: Siccirubricoccus soli (assembly GCF_024178315.1). Classification (GTDB taxonomy): domain Bacteria; phylum Pseudomonadota; class Alphaproteobacteria; order Acetobacterales; family Acetobacteraceae; genus Siccirubricoccus; species Siccirubricoccus soli. Next base: position 69,806 of record NZ_JAMZIK010000096.1, read on the forward strand.
CGGATTGCCCGCAGCTTCGCCGGTGCCGCAGATGCCGCAGCGGCGCCCCGGCCGCCGCCGCCCGCAGCGCCTCGGGCGTCGCGTCGGAGGAACCATCGTCGACATAGACGATCTCATGCGCCACCCCGGCCAGCGCCGCCTCGATCTCGGCCACCAGCGGGGGGATGTTCGGCGCCTCGTTCCGCACCGGGATGACGACGGAGAGGCGGGGCGGGGCGGGCGGCTCGGCCGTCGCCGCCGGGCGGGGATCGGGGGCTTCGGGCATGGCGGCGGCGCGGTAGCAGCATGGCGCCGCGGCGGCAAGCGCAAGGCAATTCTCCGCGCCTCCCGTATAAAGGCGGCATGCCCTTCGACACTGCCCGCCCGTCCCCCCAGCCCATCGCCGCCGGCGCCGATGCGGCTGCCATCGCCCGTTGGCTGCTGGCCGTCGCCGCCATGGTCTGGATCATGGTGGCGATCGGCGGCGCCACCCGCCTCACCGGCTCCGGCCTCTCCATCATGGAATGGGCGCCGCTCTCCGGCGCCCTGCCACCGCTCTCGGAAGCGGAGTGGCAGCGCCTTTACGATCTCTACCGCACCATTCCGCAATATGCGCTGGTGAACCAGGGTTTCGGGCTCGCGGGGTTCAAGGAGATCTTTTGGCTGGAATGGATCCACCGGCTCTGGGGGCGGCTGATCGGCCTCGCCTATGCCCTGCCGCTCGCCTGGTTCTGGTGGCGCGGCCGCATTCCTGCCGGGCTCAAGCCAAGGCTGCTGCTGCTCCTCCTGCTCGGCGGGCTGCAGGGCGCGGTCGGCTGGTTCATGGTGGCCAGCGGCTTCGAGGCGGATCGCACCGCCGTCTCCCCCTACCGGCTGGTGATGCATCTCGGCCTCGCTCTCGGCCTCTACGCCGCCCTGTTCTGGACCGCCCTTGGGCTCCGTCACCCGGTGCCGCAGACGCTGCCGGCGAAGGCCGGCACGGTGCGGCGGCAGGTGAAGGCGGCGGCCTGGCTGGTGCTGGCGGCCATGCTGGCCGGCGGCTTCGTCGCCGGGATGCGCGCGGGCCTCGACTACAACACCTTCCCGTTGATGGATGGCCGCCTGGTGCCGGAGGGCTATGCCCGGCTTGCCCCGCTCTGGCGCAACCTGACAGAGAATATTCCCGCGGTGCAATTCAACCACCGCCTGCTTGCCACCCTGGCCGGGCTCGCCGCCCTCGGCGCCGCCCTGGCGGGCTGGCGCCACCTGCCGCCCGGCCGTGCCCGCGCCGCCTGCCTGCTGCTCGGGGCCTCGGTTTGCTTGCAGTACGGCCTCGGCATCGCCACGCTGCTGCTGGTGGTGCCGGTCTGGCTCGGCACCCTGCACCAGGCGACCGCGGTCCTGGTGCTGACGGCTGCGCTGGCGGCGCTGCACGCCCTGCGTCCGCCAGCGGCCTGAGGAACGGGTGACCGTGCCGGGCGCCCGGGGAGGAGTGCGATGACGGAGGCGATCGCGATGGCACCCGAGGCGGTGGCGCTCGCCACGCTGGCGGCGTTGCCGCAGCCGGTGTTCAGCTTCGCCGCCGATGGCCGCCTGCTGCTCGCCAATCCGGCCGGCCGCACCGCCGCCGGGCTGGCGGCGGAGGGCGGCCTCGACCTGGCGGCGGTCGCGCTCCGCCTGGCCGAGCGGGGCGAGCTGGGCGCCGGCGAGCCGGCAGCGCTGGCCGCCGCGCTGCTGGCCGAGACCGGCCCCGACCCGAGCCGCCGCGTGCTGCGCCGCGCCACCGACGGCGCCTGGCAGGAGGTGCGGAGCCTGCCGCTCGCCGGGGGCGGCCAGCTCCTGCTGCTGCAGACCCTGGCGGAGCCGCCCCTCGGCGCCGTGCTGACGCCGCTCCCGGGCGGCGTCGTGGTGATGGATGCGGCGGACCGCCTGATCTTCGCCAACCCCGCCGCCGCCCGGCTGAATGGGCTGCCGCCGGAGGTATTGCGGCCGGGCATGACGATGGAGGCGATCCTCGAGCTGCTGGCGGCGACCGGGGAGCTGGATGCGGCGGAGCTGGCCGCCATCCGCGTCAGGCGCGCGGCCCGGCCCGAGGGCGCCAGCAGCATCTATGTCCGCCGCCGCCCGGATGGCCGCACCCTGCGCTCCTGCAGCTCCCCTATCGCCGGCGGTGGCCGGGTGCTGGAGCTTGCCGACATCACCGAGCAGGTGCGGGCGGGGGAGGAGGCGCAGCAGCGGGCCGCCGGGCTGCAGCTCATGCTGGAGCACATGCGCCACGGCATCTGCCTGTTCGATGCCGGGCACCGGCTGGTGGTCGCCAACACCCTGGCCCATCGGCTGACCGGCCTGCCGCCGGAGGCGATGCGTCCCGGCCGGCACATCCATGAGCTGCTGCAGGAGCAGGTGGCGCGTGGCGTCTTCGGCGAGGGCGAGGCGGCGCAGGCGGCCTTCGCCCGCAACCTCGCCCTCGACCGTAGCCGGCAGACCCGCCGTATCCGCCCCGGGCCGGAGGGCACCACGCTCGAGGTGATCACCGAGCCGACGCCGGATGGCGGCTATGTCGTCACCTTCAGCGACGTCACCGCGCATGTCGCGGCGGAGGAGGCCGCCCGCGCCCAGGCGGCGCTGCTGCAGGCGACCCTCGAGACCATGCGCCACGGCGTCATGCTGTTCGATCGCGACCGCCGGCTGCGCTTCACCAATTCCCTGGCGGCGGAGCTCGCCGGCCATGCCCCGGGGTGGGTACGGGCCGGGGTGAGCATCGCCGAGCTGCTGGACGACCTGCTGGCCAATGGCGAATTCGCCAATGCGCCGGAGATGCGCCAGCGCGCGGTGGAGCTGCGCCACGTCGACCGCTCCCGGCCGCGGCGCAACCTGCGCAACAAGGCCGATGGTCGGGTCATCGAGATCCGCTCCGAGCCCCTGCCGGATGGCGGCTTCGTCCTCACCCATACCGACGTCACCCCGCTGGCCCGGGCGGAGGCGGAGGCGCGGCGGCGCGCCGACGAGCTGCAGCTCATCCAGGACAGCATCCGCCACGGCCATGCGCTCTACGGCGCCGACCGCCGGCTGATCGCGGCCAACCGCCTCGCCGCGATGCACTCCAGCCTCTCGCCGGAGGAGCTCCTGCCCGGCCGCAGCTTCGACGAGCTGGTGGAGCTGCAGCGCCGGCACGGTGCCTTCGGCCCGCCGGACAGCCCGGCCGCGGCGGCGGAGGTGGCACGCATCCTCGCCTTCGACCGGCGCCTGCCGGACCGCTACCGGCGCCCCCTGGCCGATGGCCGCGTCATCGAGGTTTCCAGCGACCCGACTCCGGGCGGCGGCTTCGTCATCACCTGGAGCGACATCGCCGCCCAGGTGCAGGCGGAGGCGGCGGCGGTGGCGCGCACCGCGCTGCTGCAAACGATGCAGGAGACGATGCGCCACGGCATCGCCCTGTTCGATGCCGATGGGCGGCTGATCACCGCCAACCGCCTTGCCGCCCGGCTGGCCGGCGTGGCGGAGCAGGCGCTGGCGCCGGGGGCGACGCATGCCTCCCTCACCGCGGCGCAGCTTGCCGCCGGCGTCTTCGGCAGCGGCGAGGCAGCGGCCGACGAGGCGCTGCGGCTGCGCCAGGCCGACCGCCGCCAGCGGCAGCAGCACCAGCGGGAGATGCCGGACGGCACCGTGGTCGAAAGCTCCTCCGACCCGATGCCGGATGGCGGCTTCGTCATCACCTGGAGCGACGTGACGGCGCTGGTGCGGGCGGAGCGCGCGGCGGAGCAGCGGGCGGCGACGCTGCAGGCGATGATGGAGAACATGCGCCACGGCGTCGCGCTGTTTGGCCCGGATGCCCGGCTGCTGGCGGCGAACCGGCTGATCGAGGAGTTCAGCGGCTTCGCGCCCGGCGCCATGCGCCCCGGCCGGTCCTATGTCGAGCTGTCGACGGAGCAGCTGGCGCGGGGCGTCACCGGCGACCCGGCGCTGGATGCCGACCTCGCCACCCGCAGCTGGACGGCGGACCGCAGCAGGCCGCACCGCTACACGCGGCCGGGGCGGGATGGCCGCATCCTCGACGTCGCCTCCAACCCCATGCCGGATGGCGGCTTCGTCGTCACCATCACCGATATCACCGCCCTCGCCCGGGCGGAGGCGGAGGCGCAGCGGCGGGCCGGGCAGCTGGCCGTGCTGCTGGAGACCATCCGCCACGGCGTCGGCCTCTACGGGCCCGACCGGCGGCTCATCCTCAGGAACCGGCTCTGCTACGACATCAGCGGCGCGCCGGAGGGGGGGATCGAGCCGGGCATGACTCTGGCCGAGGTGGCGGCGCAGCAGCTCAACAGCGGCTCGCTGGGGCCGCCGGAGGAAGGGCAGGCGATAGTCGATTTCATCCTCGGCATCGACCGCTCCAAGCCCCATCGCTACCAGCGCCGCACCCCGGACGGCAGGCTGATCGAAGTGCTGTCCGACCCGACGCCGGATGGCGGCTTCGTCATCACCTTCAGCGACATCACCGCGCTGGCGGAGGCGGAGGCGGAGGCGGCCAGCCGCGCCGCCATGCTGCAGGACGCGCTGGACACCATGCGCCACGGCTTCATCCTCTATGGCCCGGACCGCCGCATCCGCGTGGCGAACAGCCTGGCCGTGACCTATGGCGGGCTGCAGCCGGAGGATGTGCGGCCCGGCATCACCCTAGATGAGGGGCTCCGGCAGCAGCATGCCCGCGGCGCTTTCGGGCCCGAGCCGGAGGCCAGCGCCATCCTGCGCGAGCGGGCGGGGCGCGACCGCAGCCGGCCCTTCCGTACGACCCGCCGCCTGGCCGATGGCCGCGTCACCGAAGTCTCCTCCGACCCGACGCCGGATGGCGGCGTCATCGTCACCTTCAGCGACATCACCGCCCTTGTCCGGGCGGAGACCGAGGCGCTGGAGCGCGCCGCGACGCTGAAGGTGGCGATGGACAGCATCCGCCACGGCATGGCCTTCTACGGCCCCGACCGGCGGCTGCGCCTGGCCAACCGCCTGGCCAACCGGGATTACGGCCTGCCCGAGCTCAGCGGCCGCAGCGGCGAGCTGTTCGACGACCTGGTCTGCGAGCAGCTTCAGCTCGGCCTGTTCGGGGAAGGCCAGGCGGCGGCCCGCATGGCGGCCGGGGTGATCGGCTACGATCGCAGCCGCCCGCTGCGCTACCAGCGCCGCATGCCGGACGGCAGGGTGCTCGACATCTCCTCCGACCCGACGCCGGATGGCGGCTTCGTCATCACTCATTCCGACGTGACGGAGCTGGCCGAGGCGAAGGCCGATGCCTCCGCCCGCGCCGCGACGCTGCAGGCGATGCTGGACAATCTCCGCCACGGCATCTCCTATTTCGGGCCGGACCACCGGCTGATCGCCCACAATGCCCTGGCCGAGGCCCTGATCGGCGCCGGCCCCATGACGCCCGGCATGAGCCTGGCGGAGCTGGTGCGGTTGCAGCAGCTCCAGGGCCTCCTCGACGAGGCGGCGGCGGGGGAGCAGGCGCTCGGCCCCGATGCCATGATCGACCGCAGCCGGTCGATCCGCTACCTGCGCGAGACCCCGGATGGCCGGCGGCTCGAGGTCTCCTCCAACCCGACGCCGGATG
>NZ_JAMZIK010000097.1 GCF_024178315.1 Siccirubricoccus soli
GCTGGACAATGTCCGCCACGGCATCTCCTATTTCGGGCCGGACCACCGGCTGATCGCCCACAATGCCCTGGCCGAGGCCCTGATCGGCGCCGGCCCCATGACGCCCGGCATGAGCCTGGCGGAGCTGGTGCGGTTGCAGCAGCTCCAGGGCCTCCTCGACGAGGCGGCGGCGGGGGAGCAGGCGCTCGGCCCCGATGCCATGATCGACCGCAGCCGGTCGATCCGCTACCTGCGCGAGACCCCGGATGGCCGGCGGCTCGAGGTCTCCTCCAACCCGACGCCGGATGGCGGCTTCGTCGTCACCCATACCGATGTGACGGAGCTGGTGGAGGCGCAGGCCGCCGCCGCGCAGCGCGCCGCGGTGCTGCAGGTCATGCTCGACAACATGCGCCACGGCATCATCTACTGCGATGCCGGGCACCGGGTGGTGGCGGCGAATTCCCTGGCGGCGGAGCTGGGCGGCCACCCGCCCGGCTCGGTGGTGCCTGGCCGGCGCTTTGAGGAGCTGATCGAGCAGCAGGTGGCGCGGCGCGCCTATGGCAGCGAAACCGAGGCGGTCGCCCGCATGACCGGGGCGATCGACCGGCGCAAGCCCGCCCGCTACACGCGGCCCGGCACCGATGGCCGGGTCATCGAGGTGACCTCCGACCCGACGCCGGATGGCGGCTTCGTCGTGACGATGAGCGACATCACCCCGCTGGCCGAGGCGGAGCGCGCCGCCAAGGAGCGCGCGGCGACGCTGCAGGCCATGCTGGACAACATCCGCCACGGCATCGCGCTGTTCGATGCCGAGGGGCGGGTGCAGGTGGTGAACCCGGTCTTCCTCCGCCTGCTGGATCTGCCGGCGGAGGTGATGGCGCCGGGCCGCCCCATGGCTGATTTCGTCAACCTGATGCTGGAGCGGGGCGAGTATGGGGAGGGGGAGGCCGCCACCGCCGCGGCCCGCGCCATGCTGGGGCGGGACCGCACCCGCCCGCTGCGCACCACCCGCACCCGGCCGAACGGCGTGGCGGTGGAGACGGTGTCCGACCCTATCCCGGGCGGCGGCTGGGTCATCACCTATACCGACGTCACCGAGGAGCGGCGCATCCGCGCCGAACTGGAGCGGGCGAAGGACGCCGCCGAGGCCGCCAACCTGGCGAAGTCCCGCTTCCTCGCCGCCATGAGCCATGAGCTGCGCACCCCGCTGAATGCTGTCATCGGCTTCTCCGAGGCCTTCATCGCGGCGCCGGATGCGGAGCAGGGGCTGGACTACATCCGTTCCATCCATGAGGCGGGGCGGCACCTGCTCTCCCTCATCGACGACATCCTGGACGTGACCCGGGCGGAGACCACCGGCTTCCTCGTCACCAGCACGGAGGTGGATCTGAAGGCGCTGGGCGAGGGAGCGGTGCGGGTGATCCGCGCCGTCACCGGCGCGGCGGGGGTGGAGCTGCATGCGGTGCTGCCGCCCTCCCTGCCGCGGATCAAGGCGGATGAGCTCAGGATGCGCCAGGTGCTGCTGAACCTGCTTTCCAACGCGGTGAAATTCACCCCGGAAGGCGGCCATGTGACGCTCTATGCGGAGCGCGATCCAGGGGGCGACCTGCTGGTGCGGGTGACCGATACCGGCATCGGCATGAAGCCGGAGGACATCCCCCGGGCCTTCGAGCCTTTCACCCAGCTCGATTCCTCGCTGGCCCGGCGCTTCCCCGGCTCGGGCCTCGGCCTATATCTGTCCAAGGCGCTGGCCGAGGCGCAGGGGGCGACCCTGACCCTGGAAAGCACCCCGGGCCAGGGCTCCACCGCCCTGCTGCGAATTCCGCAGGCCCTGGTGCTGGACCCCCTGGCCGCCTGAGCGCCGCCGCAATCATTGGGAGAGCCTCATGCCGCTCGACACCCCGCTTTCGGTCACCGACCGCCTGTTCTTTGCGGAGCTGGACCGCGACGCGGCCGAGCGCCGGGTCCGCGAGGCGCTGGCCGGCGCCGAGGATGGCGAGCTGTTCCTGGAATACCGGGAGAGCGAGGTCATCTCCCTGGATGATGGCCGCATCCGCAGCGCCTCCTTCGACGCTTCCCGCGGCTTCGGCCTGCGCGCCGTGGCCGGGGAGGCGGCGGGCTATGCCCATTCCGGCGAGATCTCGGAGGCCGCGCTGGCCCGTGCCGCCGCCACCGTGCAGGCGGTGAAGCAGGGCCATGCCGGCACGCTGGACGTGGCGCCGCAGGCGACCAACGCCAGGCTCTACGAGGCCGCCAACCCGCTGGCGGCGATGGAATTCGCGGCCAAGACGAAGCTGCTGGCGGAGATCGACGCCTATGCCCGCGGCCGCGACCCCCGGGTGAAGCAGGTCATGGCCTCGCTGGCCGGGGAATGGCAGGCGGTGCAGGTGCTGCGGCCGGATGGCACAAGGGTGGCCGACCTCCGCCCGCTGGTGCGGCTGAACGTGGCGCTGGTGCTGGAGCAGGATGGGCGGCGGGAGACTGGCAGCCATGGCATGGGCGGCCGTTTCGACTATGCCCGGATCCTCGGCGAGGCGAGCTGGAAGGGGGCGGTGGACGAAGCCCTGCGCCAGGCGCTGGTGAACCTTGAGAGCGTGCCGGCCCCGGCGGGGGAGATGGAGGTGGTGCTCGGCCCCGGCTGGCCCGGCATCCTGCTGCACGAGGCCATCGGCCATGGGCTGGAGGGCGACTTCAACCGCAAGAAGACCAGCGCCTTCGCCGGGCTGCTGGGTCAGCGGATCGCCGCCCCCGGCGTGACGGTGGTGGATGACGGCACCATCCCGGACCGCCGCGGCAGCCTGACCGTGGACGATGAGGGCACGCCGAGCCACCGCACCGTGCTCATCGAGGATGGCGTGCTGGTGGGCTTCCTGCAGGATCGGCAGAACGCCCGGCTGATGGGCGTGGCCCCCACCGGCAATGGCCGCCGCCAGAGCCATGCCCATATCCCGATGCCGCGCATGACCAACACCGTCATGTTGGGCGGGGCGCATGCGCCGGAGGAGATCATCCGCAGCGTGAAGCGCGGCCTCTATGCGGTGAATTTCGGCGGTGGCCAGGTGGACATCACCTCGGGCAAATTCGTCTTCTCCGCCTCGGAGGCCTACCTCATCGAGGACGGCAAGATCGGCGCGCCGGTGAAGGGCGCGACCCTGATCGGCAACGGGCCGGACAGCCTGACCAAGGTGGCGATGGTGGGCAACGACATGGCGCTGGACCCCGGCATCGGCACCTGCGGCAAGCAGGGGCAGGGGGTGCCGGTGGGCGTCGGCCAGCCCACCCTGAAGCTCGCCGGCCTGACCGTGGGTGGCACGGCTGTCTAGGGGCGTGCCCGTGCGCGACCGTATGAGCATCCGCCCGGCGCGGCCGGATGAGGCGGCGCGCGTCGCCGCCATCGTCGAGGCGGCCTACACGCCCTGGGTGTCACAGATCGGCCAGCGGCCGGGGCCGCTGGATGACGATTACGCGGCGCGCGTCGCCGCCGGCCAGACCTTCGTGCTGGAGGCGGCGGATGGCGCCATCAGCGGCATCCTGGTGCTGGAGGACCAGCCGGACCACCTGCTGCTGGACAACATCGCGGTGGACCCGGCGCGCAAGGGCATGGGCGATGGCAGCCGGCTGCTGGACTTCGCCGAAGAAGAGGCGCGGCGCCGCGGCTTCGCCGAGATCCGCCTCTACACCCACCAGAAGATGGCGGCGAACATCGCCATCTACCTGAAGCGCGGCTATGTCGAGACGGGGCGGCGGGTGGAGAAGGGGCTGCCGCGGGTCTTCATGGCGAAGCAGGTCTAGTCGGCCGCCGGCGCGGCATCTCCCGTCCGGTCAGCGCATTGTCGCCATTCGCGTCCAGCGAGCGGAACCACATCTCCGACAGCGGCCGCAGCTCCTCCGGCGTGACATGGCCGTTGCGGTCCGCATCGGCGGCGCGGAAGGTGGATTGCGCGCGCCGATGCGACGGCACCTCCTGCGCGCTCAGCCTTCCGTCGCCATTGCGGTCGGCCTGGTCGAAGCGCTGGCGGAGCCAGCTCCAGACCTCGTCATGGGTGAGGCGGCCGTCGCGGTCGGTATCGGCCTCCGCCGGGCGGCCGTCGAACAGCCCGCCGCCGAACAGCCCGCCGGGGCTGTCCGGCCCGCCCCAGGGCGAGCGCTGCTCCTGCCCCGCCGCCGGCAGTGCCCAAGCCAGCGCCACCACCAGGGCCGCAACCCAACGCATCGCCATCCTGCCGCCTCCGCTTGCCGGCGGCCTGCCGGGCCTGCCCGGGCCGCATTCTCCCTGCGCACCGCGCCGGGCCATCGCCATCACACCTCGGCCTGCAGCAGCGCCTGCCGCGCATCGCCGCGCCAGGCGCCATGGTACAGCGCCAGCAGCCGGTCGGCCTGGGTCATCCCGCTCGCCACGATCTCCTCGAGCGGCGCAAGATAGACCTCCTCGCCCAGGCCGCGCGCGCGCAGCCCGTCCCGCGCGATGGCCAGCACCTCCCGCGCCACCTCGCGCACCGTGCGGCCGCCGATCTCGGCGCCCAGCGCGTCCCGCGGCACCGCCGCGCGCAGCGCGCGGATCTCCGCCACGCTCCAGTCGCGCACCAGCGAGGCCGCCGCCTTCTGCGCTGCGTCTTCATAGAGCAGCCCGACCCAGAGCGCGGGCTTCGCCAGGATCATTGCCGGGCTGCCGACATCCGAGCCGCGCATCTCGAGGAAGCGCTTCAGCCGCACATCGGTGAAGGCGGTGGTCACATGGTCGGCGAAGTCGCCCATCGTCGCCCGCTCGCCCGGCAGCAGGTCCAGCCTGCCGTCGAGGAAGGCGCGGAAGCTCTTCCCGGCCGCGTCCAGCCACTTGCCGTCGCGCATGACGAAATACATCGGCACGTCCAGCAGCCATTCGGCGAAGCGCTCGAAGCCGAAGCCCGGCTCGAACACCACCTCGGGGATGCCGGTGCGGTCGCCATCGGTATCGGTCCAGACCTGCGCCCGCGCGCTGCGGAAGCCGTTCGGCCTGCCTTCGGTGAAGGGCGAATTGGCGAACAGCGCCGTCGCCACCGGCTGCAGCGCGAGCGACACGCGCAGCTTCTCCACCATGTCGGCTTCGTCGCCATAATCGAGATTCGCCTGCACCGTGCAGGTGCGGGTCATCATGTCGAGACCGAGCGAGCCCACCGTCGGCATGTAGCGCCGCATGATGGCGTAGCGGCCCTTGGGCATCCAGGGCATCTCCGCCCTTGTGTGCAGTGGGTGGAAGCCGAGGGCGGCGAAGCCCACCCCCAGCGGCTCCGCCACCGCATGCATCTCCCGCAGATGCGCCCCGAGCTCCCGCGCCGTCCCGTGCAGATCCGGCAGGATGGCGCCGGAGAGCTCGAGCTGCCCCGCCGGCTCCAGGCTGATGGAGGCGCCGCCGCGCTTCAGCCCGATCGGGTTGCCATTGTCGAGGATCGGCGCCCAGCCGCGCGCCATGAAGCCTTCCAGGATGGCGCGGATGCCGCCCGCCCCCTCATAGGGCGGGGTCGCGTAACCCTCCCGGAAGAAGCCGAATTTCTCGTGCTCCGTGCCCACGCCCCATTGCGCCCGCGGCTTGCTGCCGACGGCGAACCATTCGGCAAGCTGCCGCACGGAGGTGATCGGCGTCAGATCCGCTTCGCCGGGGTTGGACATTATGCATTTCCCTGTCTCGGCGTCGCGGGCGGCGCGCCCGGCATTCGCTCAGCTCTGGTTCCAGTCGCCCGCCCGGGCCTGAAGAAGGGCCAGCCCGGCCACCGCCGCCGTCTCCGCCCGCAGGATGCGGGGCCCGAGCCCGACAGGCGAAACAAAGGCACGCCGGCGCAGATCGTCAAGCTCCGCCCGGTCGAACCCGCCTTCCGGCCCCACCAGCCAGGCGGCGGGCAGCTGCAACCCCTCCAGCACCGCGGCCAGGGGCGGGGCGCCGGCCCGCTCCGCCGCCACCAGCAGGGGGGTGCCGTCCCAGCCATCCAGCACGCCATGCAGCGGCCGGGCCTCGTCCAGCATGGGCAGGTCCAGCCGCTCGCATTGCTCGGCGGCTTCCCGGGCGATGGCGGTGAGGCGGGCAAGGTTCACCCGGTCCACCACGCTCCGCCGCGTCAGCACCGGCTGGATGCGGGCGACGCCGAGCTCCGTCGCCTTCTCCACCACCCATTCCATCGCCTCCCGCTTCAGCACGGCGACCAGCAGGCGGAGATCGGGACAGCTGGCCTGCGGCCGGGTGCGGCGGTCCGGCACCAGGCTGCCGCGGTCCTTCCGGAGGGCGACGATGCGCGCCAGCCACTCGCCATCCGCGCCGTTGAAGGCCAGCACCTGGTCCCCCGCCCCGCGCCGCATGACGCTGCCGAGGTAATGCGCCTGGGCCGGGGGCAGGGGGATTTCCCGCCCGGCCTCCAGCGGCGCATCGAGGAAGAGGCGCGGGGTGGACATGCCGCCCTTTCGCTGGAAGAGAGGCGGAAGGCAAGGCTCCCCCGGGGCCGCAGCGGGCGGGCCGGGTCCCGGCCGCGCCGGGGCCTCGGCCGGCGCCGCCTTTCGCAACGGGCCCATGGGGCAAGGACGCAGGCAGGGATGCAGGGCTATACGGATATCGCCGTGAGCGGCTGGGTGGGGCGGCTGCCCCAGGGCTGGCGGCCCTATGCGCTGCTGGCGCGGCTGGACCGGCCGATCGGCGCCTGGCTGCTCTTCCTGCCCGGGCTCTGGGCCTTCGCCCTGGTGGCGCCCTCCTGGGCGGAGGGGGGGCGGCTCGCCCTGCTCTTCGGCATCGGCGCGGTGGCGATGCGCGGCGCCGGCTGCGTGGTGAACGACCTCTGGGACCGCGACATCGACCGCAAGGTGGAGCGCACCCGCGGCCGGCCGCTGGCAGCGGGGACCGTCACGCCCCTCCAGGCGCTGGCCTTCCTGGCGGGGCTCTGCCTCATCGGCCTGGCCGTGCTGGTGCAGCTGAACCGGACGGCGATCCTGCTGGGCCTCTGCTCCCTGCTGCCCATCCTGCTTTACCCCCTGGCCAAGCGCGTCACCCACTGGCCCCAGGCGATGCTCGGCCTCACCTTCTCCTGGGCCGCGCCGGAAGGGGTGGCGGCGGCGACCGGGCAGGTGGGGCCGCTGGCGCTGATCCTCTGGGCCGCCGGCTTCACGTGGATCCTCGGCTACGACACGATCTACGCGCATCAGGACCGGGAGGACGACGCCGCGGTGGGCATCGGCAGCACGGCGCTGCGCTTCGGGGAGCGGACGCGGCCCTTCCTCGTGGCGTGCTACGGCGCCACCCTGGCACTGCTGGCGCTCGCCGGCTGGGTGGCAGGGCTGCACTGGTTCTACCTGCCGGCCCTGGCGCTGCCGGCGGCGCTACTGGCGCGGCAGGTCCTCACGCTCGACATCCACGATCCCGGCCATTGCCTGACGCTGTTCAAGGCGAACCGGGAAGTGGGGCTGGCCGTGGCGCTGGCCTTCCTGATCGGGCGGCTGTGAGCGCGCCCGTCCCGGCAGAGGGCGCGGCGGCCCGCCGGCGCGAGGGCGACGCCCCCGGCGCCGCGGAGCGCCCCGGCCCGTACCGCCCGGCCGACGCCGCCGAGGCCTTCATCCTGGCCCATACCGCCCCGGCCACGGCGCCCCTGGTGCCGGAGATCACCCTGCAGCTTGCCACCGAGATCACCCCCATCTGGCAGGCCACCGAGGCCTGGCTGGCGCAGGAGGGGATCGAGCCGCCCTTCTGGGCCTTCGCCTGGCCCGGCAGCGTGGCCATGGCCCGGCTGCTGCTGGACGAGCCGGGGCGGGTACGGGGCAAGCGGGTACTGGATTTCGCCGCCGGCTGCGGCCTCGCCGCCATCGCCGCCGCCAGGGCCGGCGCGGCGCTGGTGGAGGCGGCGGAGATCGATCCGCTGGCCATCGCCGCCACGCGGCTGAACGCCGCGCGCAACGGCGCGGCCGTCGCCACGCTGGAGGGCGACCTGGTTGGCGCCCCCTGCCGCTGGGACACGGTGCTGGCGGGCGATGTCTGCTACGAGGCGCCGATGACCAACCACATCCTGCCCTGGCTGCGCCGCCTGGCCGCCGCCGGGGCGGAGGTGCTGCTGGCCGATCCCGGCCGTGCCTACCTGCCGCGGGAGGGGCTCGCCCCGGTCTTCCGGCTGGAGGTGCCGGTGACGCGGGAGCTGGAGGACCGCGACACCCGTCCCGTCACCCTCTACCGTCTGCTGCCCTGAGGCCGGCGATGCGCCGCATCCTCCCGCTGCTGGCCCTGCTCCTCGCCCTGCCGGCGGTGGCGCAGACGGAGCGGCATTACGACCGGCAGGGCCGCTATCTCGGCCGCAGCGAGACCCGTGGGGACGAGACCATCAGCTTCGATGCGCAGGGGCGGATGACCGGCCGGGCCCGGACCAGCGGGACGGAGACCCGCTACACCGACGCGGAGGGCCGGCTGCTGGGCCGCACCGCGCAGCGCGGCGGGGCGCTGCGCCGCTACGATCCCGCCGGCCGCCCGACCGGGCGGGCCGAGACGCGTGGCGAGGTGACGCGGTATTTCGACGCGCAGGGAAGGCCGGTGGGCCGCAGCGAGACGCGAGGCGGGACGACGCGGATCTACGACCGGGAGGGACGAGTGACGGGCAGCAGCGAGCGGCGGTGAGGACTGGAGGAGCTTCGCTCATGCCCTGCCGGGGAGCCGCCTGCTGACCCCGGTTCGCGTTCTGCCGCAGCCGCTGAACCGGCCCGACGAACCCGGCCGCGCGAAATGCTAACCGGTGTCGGTCCACGGGCGTGTGGCCGCCACGTCAAGCCTACATGCGATATTCGGCTCGGAAAGCGAGCATCTCCGAGCCAAGTATCGCCCCGGCAGCTGCCGGGGCCCAGGCATGCCTGGATGTCGTCGAGCCCGGCGTGCAACCGCCGCACCAGCCGGTGCGCAATGGCCGGCCGGGTAGATCGGCGGCAGTGCCGCCACGCCCGCCGGGGTTCTGGGGCAGCACTCCGCTCCGCTACCGCGTCGCCCCCTCCAGGAAGCGCAGCAGCGCGGCCATCTCCTGCGGGTTTTCCAGCCGCTGCACCGGCATGCGCGTCCCCGGCGTCACCACATCCGGGCCGCGGGTGAAAAGGTCTGCCACCGTCTCCGGCGTCCAGGTGATGTCGCCCCGCGCCAGGCGCTCCGAATAGGGGTAGTCCGGCACGCTGCCCATGCGGCGGCCGAACAGCCCCTGCAGATGCGGCCCGGCCATCGGCCCCGCCGTCGCCCGCAGCGCATGGCAGGCGGCGCAGGCGCGGAACACCCTGGCGCCTTCGCCCTCCGCCACGGCCGGCGCGGGCGCCGCCGCCGCCAGCGGGCCGA
>NZ_JAMZIK010000098.1 GCF_024178315.1 Siccirubricoccus soli
GCGGGCGGCGGCACGGCAGCGACGGGCGACGGCGCTGCGGCCGCGGCGGGCGCCGCCGGCAGGAAGGCGCCGAGCCCGGCGCGCATCGCCTGTTCCAGCGCCTGCGGCGTCTCCGCCATGCCGGGCCGGCCAAGGCCCCATTCCGTCAGCACCGGCTGGCCGCCGACGACGTAGATGGAGGCGGCGCCCGGTCCCACCAGCGCGCGCCGCAGCCAATTCCCGACATCGGCATCGGCCAGCAGCGGCAGCAGCCGGCCGAGCAGCCGGCGCAGCCTCTCCTCCGCCGCCTGCCGCGCCGCAGCGTCCAGGTTGGCAAGCGGCGCGATCTCGCCGGGCAGCGGCGTCAGCCATTCGACGCTGCCATCCGCGCTGCCATTGCCCAGGGTGACGACCGGCGTGGCGAAGAGCGCCGCGGCCTCGGCACCGGCGAGGTTGGCGAGCTGCGCCGAGATCCGCGCATGCTCGTCCTGCACGCTGCCCCGGCCGAGGCGAAAGGGAACGCGGCCGTTCAACCCGGTGCGGGCAAGGCGACGGTCAGCCATCTTTCGGCGCGGCTCCTGGCAGCGAGGGCACTCACGGAAAAGCGAGGCGCTGCAAGAATGATCGGCCCGGCCTCCCCCTGCGGGCGAGTGTAGCCTCCTTCTCCGACTTCGTGCAGTCTGCCGCCGAAATAAGGAGACATTGCGATGCGATCCAGGATCGCCATCGACATCAGCCTGCCGCGAGCCGGCTGCCTTGCCGTTGTTGCCGCCGCCCTGGCACTCGGCGCCGTGCCGGTGCGTGCGCAATATGGCAGCGACGGGCCGAAGCCGAGCGACCTGCGGATGCCGGCACCGACTCCGCCGGCACCGGCGCCGCGCCGGCCGGCGGCACCGGCCGCGCCGCCCCAGGCCGCCGCGCCCGCCGCCACGGCCGAGGACCCCGCCGCCGCCGCCGCGGGCGACGCGATGTTGCCGCCGGCGCTGCGGAATATCCGCGACGCCCAGCCGGCCGATCCTGAACTCGTCGCAGGGCAGGCCGGGCTGCGCCTGCGGCGGAGCCAGCCCGTCGATCTGCGTGGCACCGGCCGGCCGCCTTCCGCTGCCGAATTCGGCGACCTCCTGGCACCGCGTTAAGGCCGCCTGAACCCCTTGCCTGCCATGGACCGACCGAGACGATGAAGCGCGCGACCTTCCTTCTCCTGCTGGCCGCTGCCCTGCTGCCCGCCTGCCAGCGGCAGGTGCAGCCGGTGCCCGCCCCGCTGCCCGGCGCCGAGGCCAGCGTGGTGCTGCGGACCAATTTCGCCTTCAACTCCTACCGCCTGCCGCCCGGCGCGGCGGCGGAGCTGGATGCGCTGGCCCAGGCGATGACCACCGATCCCCGCCTGCAAGCCGCGCAGTTCGACATCAACGGCCATACCGACGTGGTCGGGCGGCTGGGCTACAATATGGGCCTGTCCATGCTGCGCGCCGGCGCGGTGGTGGATGCGCTGATCGCCCGCGGCGTGCCGGCCGCGCGGCTGCGGCCGCAGGGCTTCGGGCCGCTGCAGCTGCTGGATGCCAATGATCCGCGCGGCGGCGTCAACCGCCGGGTGGAAGTGGTCGCGCGCCCGATGTGACGGCGCGCTGAGCTGAAGGGGGATGGGATGGCTCTGATGCATCATTGGGCGCGGGGCCGGGCGGCGTTGCTTGCCGCGCTGTTGCTGCTGGTCTCGGCCTGCGCCCAGACCGGGATGATGGAGCCCGGCCTCTCCCCGTCGCAGCAGGCGCTGCGCCAGGGCATCGGCCAGCAGCAGGATGTGGACTACACGCCGCGCGTCCGGACCGGGGAGACGGTGGCGGAGGGGGCGCTGCTCATGGGGCTGCTCGGCGCCGGCATCGGCGCACTGGCAGGCGGCGGGCGCGGCGCCGCGATCGGCGCCGGGGCGGGCGCCGTGGCGGGTGCCGGCGGCGGCTACCTGGTGGCGCAGAACGCCCAGACCCAGGCCAACCGGGAGGCCGCGCTGCGCGCCCAGATCGACCGCGCCAATGCGGATGCGCGGAAATTCCAGAACTATGCCTATGCCGCCAACCAGGTGGCGGCGGAGGCGCGGCAGCGGATCTCGACGCTGAATGCGCGCTACCGCGCCGGCCAGATCACCGCGGCGCAATTCCGCGAGGAGACCTCGGTCTATCAGCGGGACCTCGCGGCCATGCGGCAGCTCATCTCGGATGGCGGCCGGGTGCAGGGCGGCATGGGCGCGGCCACCGGGCAGAGCAGCGGCTTCGTCCCACCCGCCCGGGCCGTCGGCGGCTCGGTGGCGGAGCTGGACCGGGCGGCGGCGGATATCGCCCGCTCCCTGGCGACGGTGCCGGGCGGGATCTAGCATTTCCCGGCCGGCCGCCGCGCGGCCTTGCAGGCCCCTCGGAGTCGCCCGGTGCCGGCGGCATCGCCCGGCCTGCAGCGGCAGGGACCACGCGGCACCATGGAACGACCCCGTGACTCGGGAAGGGAGACAGCGATGCGCCAGGCGATGCGGTTCAAGGCGGGGTGCGGCGGGCCGGTCCTGGCGGCGCTGCTCGCGCTGGGGGCCTGCGCGCCCATGGGCAATTGCGACCCCACCCAGACCACCTTCGTCAGCGGCATCGCCTGTTCCGCCGGCGGCGGCTACCAGCAGCGCCAGGTGCAGCTTTCCAACGAAGGCGCCATCGCCCGGGGCCGCGCCGCCCAGGCGCAGCAGGATGCGCTGGCGGCGGAGCGCCAGTCCCAGGCAATGCAGGCCGGCGCCCGGGCGGCGGAGCAGCGGGTGCGGCAGCAGGATGCGGAGCTGGCCCGCATGCGCCGGCAGTTGCAAGCGCTGCGCGCCCAGCGCGGCGCCGCGCTGGACGAGGCGCAGCAGGCCCGGCTGCGCCAGGCCGAGGCCGATCTGCGCGAGGCGGAGCGCCGCCGCTCTGCCGCCGCCACCGACCCGGCCGAGGCGGAGCGCCGCGAGCAGGCGATGCGCCGGGCACGGCAGAACATCGACGACCTGATCGGCTTCTGAGCGCCGCCGCGCCGATTCGCCCTCGCGCCATCGAGCACATCTCAGGCCCCGGCCCGGCCTTCGTGCCGTGGCTGCGCCGCGCCTTCGGCATGAGGCGCGATGCGCCTTCGGCGCCGCCCTGGGCGCAAGCCGGGCAGGGCTGCCGCGGCTGGCCGCCCGCGACGGTGCCGATGGCCCGAGACACGCCTTTCGCCGATAGCGGGGGCAGATGCTGGCCGGCGGCGGAACCGGGGTGGCGTGACATCCGGCCGGGTGTTTCCACGCCGGCGGATATTGCTCTAGCCTTCCGCCAAGGCCGCCCGCGGCCCCCTGGGGGGAAAGAATCGTGATCTACGACTACATCATCATCGGCGGCGGTTCCGCCGGCTCCGTCCTTGCCAACCGCCTCTCCGCCCGCTCCGCCAACCGCGTGCTGCTGCTGGAAGCGGGGCAGGACACGCCGCCGGGCCAGGTGCCGAAGGAGATCGAGGACACCTATCCCGGCACCGCCTATTTCGACCCCCGCTTCCACTGGACCGAGCTGAAGGTCCACACCCAGATCGTCTCCCACAACAACCCGAATGCCGAGCGCCCGCCGCTGCGGAAATACGAGCAGGCGCGGGTGCTGGGCGGCGGCTCCTCCATCAACGGCCAGATGGCCAATCGTGGCGCCCCCACCGACTACGACGAATGGGAATCCCGCGGTGCCGAGGGCTGGGCCTGGGACAAGGTCCTGCCCTACTTCAAGAAGGTCGAGCGCGACCTCGACTTCGACAATGAGTGGCACGGGAAGGAGGGCCACATCCCGGTCCGCCGCATCCCGCAGGCGCACTGGAACCCGCACGCCAAGGCCGCGGCCGAGGCCTTCAAGCTGGCCGGCTTCAAATACCTGCCCGACCAGAACGGCGAGTTCACCGATGGCTACTTCCCCATCACCATCTCCAATGCCGAGGAGAAGCGCGTCTCCGCCGCCATCGGCTACCTGAACACGGATGTGCGCCGACGGAACAACCTGACCATCTCCACCGAGACCCAGGCCCGCGCGCTGATCTTCGAGGGCACGCGCTGCGTCGGCGTGACGGCGGTGGTGAAGGGGCGGGAGCAGGAATTCCGCGGGCGGGAGATCATCCTCTCCTGCGGCGCCATCCACAGCCCGGCGCATCTGCTGCGCGCCGGCATCGGCCCGGTCGGGCATCTGCGGGACATGGGCATCCCCGTGCTCTCCGCCCTGCCGGGGGTGGGGCAGCGGCTGATGGACCACCCCTCCATCTCGCTCTCCTCCTTCATCCGGCCGCAGGCCAGGCTGCGGGACAGCGACCCGTCGCGGCGGCACATCCTGGTCGGGCTGCGCTACTCCTCGCAGATCGGCGGCGCCCCGCCGGGCGACATGTTCGTCGCCGTCGCCAGCAAATCCGCCTGGCATTCGGTGGGGGTGCAGATCGCCTCCATGCTGGCCTTCGTGAACAAGACCTATTCCGAAACCGGCCAGGTCCGCCTCGCCTCCACCGATTGGCGGGAGGAGCCGGTGGTGGAGTTCAACCTGCTCTCGGATCGCCGCGACCTCGACCGGCTGATGGCCTGCTTCAAGATGCTGGCGGCGATGCAGCTCAGCCCGCCGCTCGCCGCCGTGACGACCGACCCCTTCCCCGCCAGCTACAGCGACAAGGTGCGGCAGATCGGCGTGGTGAACGAGAAGAACCGCTGGCTGACCCGCGGCATCGCGGCGCTGCTGGACGGGCCGGCGGCGCTGCGCCGCTTCCTGATCGAACGCTACGTGGTGGAGGGCTTCACCTTCCAGCAGGTGATGTCGGATGACGAGGCGCTGGAGGCCTTCATCCGCAAGGCCACGATCGGCGTCTGGCATGCCTCCTGCTCCTGCCGCATGGGGCGGGAGGAGGACCCGATGAGCGTGGTCGATACCTCCGGCCGGGTGAAGGGCGTGGCCGGGCTGCGCGTGGTGGATGCCTCCATCTTCCCGGTGGTGCCCTGCGCCAATACGAACTTCCCGGTGCTGATGACAGCGGAGAAGGTGGCGGATGCGATCCTGGCCGAAAGCCGGGTGATGGCCTGAGGGGGAGGGGCCGGGTCGTCCGTCCGGCCCCTCCCCCAGCCTTCCCTTGTCCGCGGGGGGAGCGTCCTCCCTTCTCCGTGGCGCGCATCCGGCATTCGATCCGGCGCGGCATGGCGGCCAGCACCGCCCGCAACCATGGCTCCGGCTGCTTTCCCCCGACCGGCCGCCGGCCGATCGTTGCATGGCTGGCGGCGGTGCGGCAGGCTGCGTCCGCCGGGCGGGAATTGAAGCATGGACGAGACCCGCGACACGACCGGCTGGGCGCTGCCGATCGACGCGCATCGGCTGCTGCTGACGGAGGATGCGCTCTGCTGCGCCGGCTGCCGGCCAGACCCGGCGCGAACGGTGCTGGTGGAGAGCGAGGCGCCGCTGGAGGTGCCCGCCGGCCGGCTGCGCTTCGCCGGCACTTGGCATCCCGCCGCGCCCTGGCGGGGAAGGCTGGCCGGGGCACGGCTGCTGGGGCTGGCGGAAGCACCGGGCCCCTGGCTGCGCCGGCGCTCCCTGCTCGGCGCCGCGCTGCCGCTGGCCTGCGTCGCCGCCCTGCCCGGCTGCGCCACGCCGGCGCCACCCGGCCCGACGGCGGAGGCGCTGCTGGCCCGCGCCACCCCGGCCGACCTGCACAGCCATGCCGGCCGCGTCATCCTGAGCCGCATGCGACAGCGGCCCTTGGAGCCGGTGGCGGCGCCGATGCGGGAGGGGCGGATGCGCCTGGTGGCGCTCGCCATGGTGGCGGATACCCCGGTGACGCATGTGACACCGGACAACCGCATTGCCCCCTTCCGCCCGCCGGCACCGGAGGAGCTGGCGGCGCATGGGGAGGCCGCCTTCGCCCGGCTGCATGCCCTGGTGGCGGCGCAGGGGCTGGCGGTGGTGCGGGACCGGCCCGGCCTGGCCGCCGCCCTGGCTCCGGGTGCCGGCCCCGCCGTGGTGGTGGCGGCTGAGGGAGCGGATTTCCTGGAAGCCCGGCTGGAGGGGCTGGAACGGGCCTTCGCCACCCATGGGCTGCGCCACTTGCAGCTGGTGCATTACCGGGTGAACGAGCTGGGCGACATCCAGACCGAGCCACCCGAGCATCAGGGCCTGACGGCGTTCGGCGCCGAGGTGGTGCGGGCGTGCAACCGGCTCGGCGTGGTGGTGGATGTGGCGCATGCCAGCTTCGCCACGGTGCAGCGGGCGGTGGAGGTGGCGGCGAAGCCCGTGGTGCTCTCCCACACCTCGCTGACGAACCGGCCCGGCCCCCGCTCCCGCCAGATCACCGCCGACCATGCCCGGCTGGTGGCGCGGACCGGCGGGGTCATCGGCATCTGGCCGCCGAGCACGATCTTCCCGACCTTGCGCGCTTATGCGGAGGGCATGGCGCGCGCCGCGGATGTGGTGGGGGCCCGGCATGTCGGCCTTGGCAGCGACATGCTGGGGCTGCTCTCGCCCGCCTGTTTCGGCGATTACCGGGAGACCCCCGCCCTGGCCGCCGCCCTGCTGAAGGTGGGCTTCAGCACGGATGAGGCGGCCGGCGTGCTGGGCGGCAACTACGCCCGGGTCCTGGCCGAAGTGTTGCCGGCCTGATACCCGGCTCGGAAAGTCCTGACTTTCCGAGCCGGGTATCGCGCGCAGGGGTGGTGTGGCGGCTGCGCGCCGAAATCAAGGGCAGACCGGCCGCGCCCGTGGATCGACATCGGTCAGCATTTCGCGGGGCCGGGATGGGAGGCTAAATTCAAGAATTCCAAGGGGTTGAACGCAGTGCGTTCAACCCCTTGGCGGGAAGAGTTCGAGAGGAGGTCGCGGCACTGCTGCGACGCCCCTCCCAGGATCAGCCGACGATCTCGACCCCGGCGAAGAAGAAGGCGATCTCGGTCGCCGCATTCTCCGCGCTGTCGCTGCCATGGACGCTGTTCGCCTCGATGCTCTCGGCGAATTCCTTGCGGATGGTGCCCGGGGCGGCGTTGGCCGGGTTGGTGGCGCCCATGATCTCGCGGTTCTTCGCCACCGCGTTCTCGCCTTCCAGCACCTGCACCACCACCGGGCCGGAGGTCATGAAGGCCACCAGGTCCTTGTAGAAGGGCCGCTCCTTGTGGACGGCGTAGAAGGCGCCCGCCTGGGCCTCGGAGAGCTGGAGGCGCTTCTGCGCAACGATGCGCAGCCCGGCTTCCTCGAATTTCGCGTTGATCTTGCCGGTCAGGTTCCGGCGGGTGGCATCCGGCTTCAGGATGGAGAGGGTGCGTTCCACGGCCATGGGGGCGGTCCTTTGCAGAATCGGCTGGTGGGCGCCGGATAGGTGAGTGCGGCGAGGGAGGCAAGCCCCGCATGGGGCGCGGGCCGGATCATTGGCGCCACGCCCGGCTCTCCGGGGCTTCGATGCCTGGGCGCAAGCTTCCGCCGGGCCTTTCGCCGGGGCCGCCTGTCTCGCTAGAACACCGCGCATGACCGCCCTCGTCATCCGCGACCTCACCCTTCGCATCGCCGGCCGCACCCTGCTGGACGGCGCCGACCTGACGGTGGAGCCGGGCCGGAAGGTGGGGCTGGTCGGCCGCAACGGCGCCGGCAAATCCACCCTGCTGAAGGCCATCACCGGGGAGCTCTCGCCGGATGGCGGGGAGATCCGCCTGGCCCAGCGCGCCCGCCTCGGCCATGTCGCGCAGGAAGCCCCCGGCGGCGAGGACAGCCTGCTGGAGACGGTGCTGGCCGCCGATACCGAGCGCGCCGCCCTGCTGGCGGAAGCCGCCGCGGCCCCGGAAGGCCACCGCCTGGCCGAGATCCATGAGCGGCTGATCGCCATCCAGGCGGACAGCGCCCCCTCCCGCGCCGCCACCATCCTGGCCGGCCTCGGCTTCGATGCGGCGGCGCAGGCTAGGCCGAGCCGGGAGTTCTCCGGCGGCTGGCGCATGCGGGTGGCGCTGGCGTGGGTGCTGTTCCTGGAACCGGACCTGCTGCTGCTGGACGAGCCGACCAACCATCTCGACCTCGAGGCCACGATCTGGCTGGAGGGCTGGCTGCAGCGCTTCTCCGGCGCCGCCATCGTGGTCAGCCATGACCGCGGCCTGCTGGACCGCTGCGTCGATGCCATCGCGCATCTGGATCGCGGCAAGCTCGCCCTCTACCCGGGCGGCTTCGGCAATTTCGTCCGGGTGCGGACGGAACGCCAGGCGCAGCTCGCCGCGGCGGCGGAACGGCAGGCGGCGGAACGCGCCCATATCCAGTCCTTCATCGACCGCTTCCGCGCCAAGGCCAGCAAGGCCCGCCAGGCGCAATCCCGGCTGAAGGCGCTGGAGCGGATGCCGGTGATCGAGGCGGTGGTGGAGGATGCGGCAACGCGCTTCGCCTTTCCCGAACCCTCCGAGCTGCCGCCACCTATCCTCTCCGTCTCCGGCGGCGTCATCGGCTATGACGGCCGTGCCGTGCTGCGCGGGCTGGATCTGCGGCTGGACCAGGATGACCGCATCGCCCTGCTCGGCGCCAACGGCAACGGCAAGTCCACCCTGGCCAAGCTGTTCGCGGGCCGGCTGCCGCTGATGGCGGGCAAGGAGCATCGCGCGCCCAAGCTGAAGATCGGCTACTTCGCCCAGCACCAGGCGGAGGAGCTGGACCTGGACGGCACGCCGCTGACCCATATGCAGGCCGCGCTGCCCCGCGCCACCGTGGCGCAATGCCGGGCCCAGCTCGCCCGCTTCGGCCTGGATGCCGACCGGGCGGAGACGAAGATCAGCGCCTGCTCCGGCGGCGAGAAGGCGCGGCTGCTGCTGGCGCTCTGCACGCGGGAGGCGCCGCAGCTCCTCATCCTCGACGAGCCGACCAACCATCTCGACATCGACGCCCGCGACGCGCTGGTGAAGGCGCTGGCGGAGTACAAGGGCGCGGTGGTGCTGATCAGCCACGACCCGCATCTGGTGGAACTGGTGGCGGACCGGCTCTGGCTGGTCGGGGATGGGCGCGTCACGCCCTATGACGGCGACCTGGAGGATTACCGCGCCCTGCTGTCCGGCAGGCGCCCGGCGCGCGGCGAGGCGGCGGCCCCGCCGAAGCCGAGCGAAAGGCGGGAACGCGCGGAAAGCCGCGCGGCGCTGGCGCCGCTGCGCGAGAAGGCAAAGCGGATCGAGGCGGAGATGGCGAAGCTGCAGCAGGAAGCGGCGACCATCGACGCGGCGCTGGCCGATCCGCGGCTCTACGCGAACAGCAAGGGCGACCTGATCGCGCGGGCGACGCAGCGGCGGGCCGAGATCACCCGGCTGCTCTCGCCGCTGGAAGACGAGTGGCTGGAGCTGCAGGAGAAGCTGGAAGCGGCCTGAGGGCGGTCTGCGCCCTCAAGCCCCTGCCCGTCGCACCACCCGTCAGAGCTTCTCCACCGCCGTCAGCAGGCAGCCGGGGCGGGCGGTGTGGATGTTGATCCAGCGCGTGCGCGGATCGGCCAGGGCGCGCTCCAGCAGCGGCGCCACCTCGGCGCCCGGCGCGACGACGCCCAGATCGTACAGGCACAGCTCCGCCGCGTCGTAGCTGCGCACCGAGACCAGCGCATTGGCCAGCACGATCGGCGCGATCTCCTCCACGGCCTCGAAGCGCGCGCAGTCCCGTGCGTGCAGGAAGATCGGGCTCGGCGTCCAATAGGCGTCGAGCGGATGCGGCAGGGCATAGCTGCCGAGCAGCATCTCCTCTCCCGCCTCGCCCAATTGCAGGCAATGCCGGCAGGGAAAGCCAGGGCCATCCACCACGCGCCGGTGCAGCTCCAGCCCACGATCGTCGCGCCCGGTGGCGCGCCACCGCGCCGCCGTCGCGCTGGGGATTGCGACGCATTGGAACCTCGTCATGCCGAACTCCTTCCTCTCCGGCACAGCATGACGAGACCCGCCCGCACGCCGCCATCCGGCGGTTGCGGCGATACGCCCGTCGAATGGGGAGCATCCGAAGCCGGCATTGGGCAGCGCGCGCATCGCCGCGCATCTTCCGGTGCAACGGCGAGGGCGAAGGCCCGGCCGAGATTGCCAGGAGATCCCACTATGATCCGCAGCCTGATCCTTGCCTCCGCCCTGCTCGCCACCGCCTTCGCCGCGGCGCAGGCGGCCGGCCCGCGCCTCCTCGGCGGCGGGGAGAATGCCGAGCTGGTTTATGAGGCGCCCTCCACCAATCTCGCCGGTGGCGGCATCGCGCAGGTGACGGGCGGCGGCGAGGATCTCGCCTACAGCCACGCGACAGAAGCGGGGGCGCAGCGCAACGCGCCGGCGATGCTGCTCGGCGGCGGCGAGGATGCCGTGCTGGTGCGCCATGGCACCGCGATCCGGGCGGCGATGCCGCGCGGCTGAACGCCGCGTGACCCCGCTCACATAAACTGTCGTCAATCCGACCTATTCAGCATCCCGCCTTCACACGGCAGCAAACAAAGGAGACAGACCATGATCCACAAAGCCCTGATCGCTTCCATCATCGCCCTGGGCGCCGCCGGTGCCGCGCAGGCGCAGTCCGGCCCCCGCCTGATCGGCGGCGGCGAGGATGCCATGGTGGTCTATGACGTCGCTTCGACGAACCGCGCCGGCGGTGCCACCGCACGGGTGATCGGCGGTGGGGAGGATGCGCAGTACAGCGCCAGCGCCACCACGCCGGCGCCGGGCCTCGTCGGCACGCTGCTGGGCGGCGGTGAGAATGCCGTTGTGGTGTACCAGCAGCCCAGCATGCCCGCCTCGATGATGGCGGGCCGGGGCAACCAGCCGCGCGGCTGATCCCTCGGCGCCCCGGGCGTCGCATGCCGTCAGGCCGGCCAGCGCAAGCTGGCCGGCCTGCTGCGTTTCAGGGGGACTCAGCCAATGCGCAGGCCGAGCTCCTGCACGATGCGGCGCGCCTCCTCCTTCAGCATCACCGCGTCATCGGCGAAGGCCTCGGGGCCCAGATAGCGCACCGGCATGTCGAAGCGCGCCAGCACGGCGAGGTGCTGCGGATCGTGCACCGCCAGGCGGAAGGCGTCGTGAATGATGCGCACCACCTCCGGCTCCATGCCACGCGGGCCGGCGATGCCGTAGGTGCTCTCGCCTATGACGTCATAGCCGCATTCGCGGAAGGTCGGCACATCCGGGAAGCGCTTCGCACGCTCGGTCATCCACACCGCCAGCGGCCGCAGCCGGCCTTCCAGCGCCATGTCGGCCCAGGCGGAGGT
The DNA here is from genome assembly GCF_024178315.1 of Siccirubricoccus soli. Lineage (GTDB taxonomy): Bacteria > Pseudomonadota > Alphaproteobacteria > Acetobacterales > Acetobacteraceae > Siccirubricoccus > Siccirubricoccus soli. The sequence continues at coordinate 11,185 of NZ_JAMZIK010000098.1, forward strand.
CTCGGCGGAGAAGTGGATGTCGCCGGCCAGCAGCGCCTGCAGATTGGGCGCGGCGCCGCGGAAGGCCACCGGCACCCATTCGATGCGCGCCTGCTTCGCCAGGGTCTGCATCTGCACTTCGGTGGTGTTGGCGCCGGGCGTGCCGTAATTCAGCTTGCCCGGGTTGGCGCGGGCATATTCCACCAGCTCCGGCAGCGTCCGCCAGGGCGCGTCGGGCCGCACCACCACGCCGCCCATATAGCCCACCAGGCGGATGATCCAGGTGAAGTCCGCCACCGGATCCCATTGCGGCTTCGCCTGCATCGCCGGCATGCGGAAGACGCCGTTGGGCATCTGGGAGAGGGTGTAGCCGTCCGGCTTCGCGTCCTTCAGCGCGATGGCGCCGAGGGTGCCGCTGGCGCCCGGCTTGTTCTCCACCACCACGGGCTGGCCGAGATGGCGCTGCGCGATCTCGCAGACGGAGCGCATCTGGACATCGGTCGCACCGCCCGGCGTCCAGGGCACGAAGACGCGGATCGGCCGGTCCGGGTAACGCGGCTGCGCCAGGGCAGGGATGGCAAGGGGGGCAGCGATGGGCGCCAGCAGCAGGGCGCGCCGCGTCGGGCCGGCATTCGGCATGGGCGATCCTCCTTCTTCGGCCGGCTGTCCCGCCGGCTCATCGCCAGCATGCCGAAGCCGAAGGAGGAACGCCAAGCATTCAGGCAGAACGGCGCCCTGCCGGAACAAGCGCCGCCGGCTGCCCTGGCGCGGCCGCGCCGCGCCAGGCTGTGCGGGATGCCGCTGGAACGGGAACCCACGACGTTGCGCCGGCAACGTCGTGGGGAAGTATCAGCTCTGGTCGCCTTCGAGGAAGGTGCGCAGCGCCCGGCCGCCGGAGCCCTGCTGCAGCTTGCGCAGCGCCTTGGCCTCGCTCTGCCGGATGCGCTCCCGCGTCACGTTGAAGGTCTTGCCGACCTCCTCCAGCGTGTGGTCGCGCTCCATGCCGATGCCGAAGCGCATGCGCAGGATGCGCTCCTCGCGCGGCGTCAGGCCGGAGAGCACCTTGGCCGCGGCGGCGCGCAGGCCGGACCGCGCCACGGCGTCGAAGGGCAGCACCGCCGCGCGATCCTCGATGAGGTCCCCGAGGCGGCCATCCTCATCCTCGCCGATCGGCGTATCGAGGCTCACCGGCTCGCGCGCGATGGCCTGCACGGACTTCACCTTCTCCAGCGGCATGCCGAGGCGCTGCGCCAGCTCCTCCGGCGTCGGCTCGCGGCCGATCCGCTGCGCCAGGCTGCGGCCGATGCGCGCGACCTTGGAGGCCGTCTCCGCCATGTGCACCGGGACGCGGATGGTCCGCGCCTGGTCGGCAATGGCGCGCGTCACGGACTGCCGCACCCACCAGGTGGCGTAGGTGGAGAATTTGAACCCCTTGCGCCAATCGAACTTCTCGACCGCGCGCATCAGGCCGATATTGCCTTCCTGGATCAGGTCGCCGAAGAGCAGGCCGCGGTTGCGGTACTTGCGGGCGATGTGCACCACCAGCCGCAGGTTCGCCCGCGTCAGCTCCTCCTTCGCCCGCCGCATGTCGCGCTCGCCGCGCGCCATCTCCTGGTGAACGCGGCGCAGCACCGGCGCCAGCAGCCCCACCTGGGCCTCCAGCGCGGCGATGTCGGCGCGGATCGCCCGCACCTCCGCCGCCGCCGCGGCCTTCAGCTTCGCGGCCACCTTCTCGGCGCCCGCCGCGCTGCCATCCCACAGCTTCAGGAAGGCCTCGCGGTCGAATTTCGTCCGCTGGTCCGCCTGGGCGGCGCGCATCGCCCGGCCGTCCAGCGCGGTCAGCCTGCGGTTGGCGTCGCGGATGCGGCCGATCAGGTCCTCGATCCGGTCAGCCCGCAGGCGCAGCGCGCCGAGCAGGTTGGCGGAACCCGGCACCGCGCCCACTGCCAGCACGGCGTCGAAGGCGGCCAGCATCTCGGGGCGCAGGCGCTGCTCCTGCGTCTGGTCGCCATTCTCCTCGTCGCCCGGCTCCGGCGCCTCGGCGGCGGCGGCCAGCGCCTCCAGCTCCACCACCTCGCGCAGCGGCAGCCGCGCCTCGGCGATGCCCTCGCGCCATTCGGCCAGCGCGGCGATCGTCGTCGGGCTCTCGCCCAGCGCATTCAGCATGGCTTCCCGCCCGGCCTCGATCCGCTGGGCGAGCGCGACCTCCTCCTCCCGCGTCAGCAGCTCGGTGCGGGACATCTCGCGCAGGAACATGCGCACCGGGTCGTCGGTACGGCCCAGCGTTGCCTCATTGACATTGCCGGCGACAGCGGCCGGCGCGACCGTATCCTCGGCCTCCTCGGCGACCTTCTCGGTCTCCTCGGCCTCCTCGCCCTCGGCTTCCGGCGGCGGTTCGTCAAGGATGTCGGCTTCGGTCCACGGCGCCAGTTCCTCGGCCGGGACGTCGGCGACCAACGCCTCGAGGCTCGGCGCGCCGAGCGGGCGCGAGCTGCGCAGCTCCGGCTCGGCCTCGTCCAGCATGGTATCCGTGACAAACCCGTCCATCATTCCACACTCCTCGGGCAGCCCTGGCCGGCGCCGGGGGGCCACACCTTCAATACCTATGCGAGCGCCAATCCGGCGTCCCGCGGCCGAGACACGTTTGCGCACCCACGTAAGCGGGCCCGGTTAGCCGATCGGGTCCTGGGGGAGGGGGTGCGCCGCGGCGCCACCCCCATGTAGGGTGTCACCAGGGCGCAAACACCCCCAAATTGCGCCACAACGGGCCAGGGGCGCACTTCTAATTCAGGCCGGCCGGCAACCGGAAGCGAAATCAGCAGCGGAGGGCTGCGCTTGCCGCGCACCACCCTTGCGGGCTGCGCCGAACAGAAACATGGCGTAACGTGGGCCGTCCCGGCGGGCGCGAATGCCACTGCCGGGGCAGGCCGCCGCGGCTCAGGCACTACCTTCGCGCCATACCCGCGCGGCGCCGCAGGCGCGCAGCACCTCCTCGGCCTTCGCCGCCTTCTCGGCGGAGGCGGTATGCACCATCAGGATGCTGCCATGCTGATCCGTGGCGTGATGCTGCGGCGCATGGCCGCCCGGGGCAGCACCCTGCCCTGCCGCTTCCCCGGCCGCCAGGGTTGCACCGCCCGCCGCCGCGGCTGCCGCCACCGCCGGCAGGGCAGCGCCGCCGGTGCCCACCACCAGCCCGGCCGCCGCCATGCCCACCGCCGCCGCGGCGGTGCTGGTGCCGAGGGTGCGCAGGTTGCGGGCATCATCCTCCCGCACCGGCGTCTCGCGCTCCGACTCCGTCCGCCTGTCCTCCCGCCCCGGCACGCGGACGGAAAGATCGGCGCGCTGGAAGGCGCTGCCCTCCAGCCGGGACAGGGCTTCGTCGAGCTGTTTCGAATCGTGGAATTCGCCGCACACCTGCTGGGTCGCGGGGGTATCATCCGTTTGGCCGGTCCAGCCGGCGCTGTTGACCTCGATGGCCATTCCGGGGCGCTCCAATATCCTTCGAGGGGGGCCAACGCCGCGGCGCGCCCGATGTTCCAAAGGATTCCCGCCATGTTCGACCTGCCGGCGCTGGAAGCGGCTGCCGACCGCCTTCACCGCATCCTGCCGCCCACGCCGCAATTCGCCTGGCCGCTGCTCGCCGCCCGTTGCGGCGCCGAGGTCTGGGTGAAGCACGAGAACCACACCCCGACCGGGGCCTTCAAGGTCCGCGGCGGGCTGGTGTTCCTGGAGGCGTTGCGGCGGGCGCGGCCGGGGCTGCCGGGTATCATCAGCGCCACCCGCGGCAATCACGGCCAGAGCCTCGCCTTCGCCGGCGCCCGGCTCGGCGTTCCCGTCACCATCCTGGTGCCGCGCGGCAACAGCACGGAGAAGAACGCCGCCATGCGCGCCCTGGGCGCCCGGCTGCTGGAGTATGGCGCGGATTTCGACGAGGCGCGGGCGGAAGCGGCGCGGCTGGCGGAGGCGGAAGGACTCGTCTTCGCGCCGAGCTTCGCGCCGGAGCTGGTGCTGGGCGTCGCCACCTATGCGCTGGAATTGTTCCGCGCCGCGCCGCCGCTCGATGCGCTCTATGTCCCGATCGGCCTCGGCAGCGGGATCTGCGGCTGCATCCTGGCGCGGGACCTGCTGGACCTTGCCACCGAGATCATCGGCGTGGAGAGCACGGAGGCCGGCAGCTATGGCCGCTCCATCGCCGCCGGCAAGCGCATCACCCTGAACAGCGCCGCGACCCGCGCCGACGGGATCGCGACGCGGGAGCCGGACCCGGAGGCGCTGCGGATCATCGAGCGCGGCGCCGCCCGGATCGTCAGCGTGACGGATGCCGAGGTGGCGGCGGCGATCCGCGCCTATTGGCAGGACACCCACAACCTGGCCGAAGGCGCCGGCGCCGCCCCGCTGGCCGCGCTGCTGCAGGAGAAGGCGCGGATGGCCGGCCGGCGCGTCGGCCTCATCCTCTCCGGCGGCAATATCGACCTGGCCCTGTTCCGGGACTGGGTGCTGGGCAACTAACGCCCGGCCGCCGGTGTTGCGGCGGCATGCGCATCCATCATCTGGATTGCGGCCCCGCGCGCCCCTTCGGCGGCGCGCTGATGGATGGCGCCAGCCCCGGCGCCATCGGCCGCCTCACCTGCCACTGCCTGGCCATCGAGACGCCGCGCCACGGCGTGGTGCTGGTGGATACCGGGCTCGGCCTGCGGGACATGCAGCGCCCCCATGCCCGGCTGCCCTGGCTGAACGCCGGGCTGCTGCGCTTCCGCTTCGATCCGGACCGGACGATGCTGCGCCAACTCAGGCATCTCGGGCTGTCGCCGCGGGATGTGCGGCACATCGTCATGACGCATCTGGATTTCGACCATGCCGGCGGGCTGGTCGATTTCCCCGCCGCCCGGGTGCACCTGATGCAGACGGAAGCGGCGGCGGCCCGCGCCCGGCACGGGCTGATGGGCCGGGCCCGCTGGCGCCCGGCGCAATGGGGCGACCAGGGGCGCTGGATCACCTATTCGGAGCGCACCACGGAGCGCTGGTTCGGCTTCGACGCCGTGGCGCTGGAGGGGCTGCCGCCGGAGCTGCTGCTGATCCCGCTGCCGGGCCATACGCCGGGCCATGCCGGCGTCGCGGTGGAAGGCCCGCGCGGCTGGATGCTGCATGCGGGCGATGCCTATTTCAGCCGCTCCGAACTCTATGACGACCCGCCGCGCTGCCCGCCCGGCACGGCGGCCTATGAGTGGCTGATGGCGGCACTGCCGGCGCAGCAGCAGGCCAATCAGCGGCGGCTGCGGGAGCTGGCGCGGGCGGAGGAGGCGCCGGTCGCCATCTTCTGCACCCATGACCCGGTGGAATACGTCGCCATGGCGGTATGGGCGGAACAGCAGCCGCGCGTCGCCAATGATGCGGAGGCGATGGCGGCGGCGGGGTAGCGGGGCTCCGCCCCGGCCCCGGCAGGGGCGGAGCCCCCTGCACCCCCGCCGGGGAGGGAACCCCTCCCCGGACCCCGGTGGGAATTTGGTCGGTTGACTTGTCCGGCCTGCCGCAAGGGGGCTAGCCTTCCGGCCAATCACCGGAGGAAACAATGGCCGACCTCACCATCACCCCGCTCGGCTACGCCATGGGCGCGGAAGTCACCGGCCTCGACCTGACCCGCCCGCTGGACGACCTGACACGGCGCCGGCTCTACGATGCCTGGCTCAAGCATGTCGTGCTGGTCTTCCCCAACCAGCACCTGACGCCGGAGCAGCACATCGCCTTCTCCGCCAATTTCGGCAAGCTGGACCAGCACGCCAGCCAGGCGCCGGAGACGCTGCTGGAAGGCCACCCGGAAATCCTCGTCGTCACCAACAAGAAGCGGCTCGGCAAGCCTTCCGGCACCCGCAACACCGGGCGCAACTGGCATACCGACCTTTCCTACTCCCTGCGCCCGGCCAAGGGCGCGCTGCTGCTCTGCCAGGAAAAGCCGCCGGTCGGCGGCGACACCATGTGGGCCAACCTGACCCTGGCCTATGAGACGCTGAGCCCGACCATGCAGCGCTTCCTGGAAGGGCTGGAAGCGGTGCACGACGTCTCCCTCGTGAAGGGCATCGGGGCGCGCGACCCCGCCATCATCCAGGGCCTGAAGTCGCGCAACCCGCCGGTGGTGCATCCCATGGTCCGCGTGCATCCGGACACCGGCAAGAAGTCGCTGCTGGCCGGGGAGCGCGTCTCCCACATCCTCGGCCTGACGGAGGATGAGAGCACGGCGATCCTGAACCTGCTGAACGCCCATGCCACCTCGCCGGAATTCGTCTACCGGCATCGCTGGCGGGTCGGCGACATCGTGCTGTGGGACAATCGCTGCACCTGCCATGTCGCCCTGCCGGATTTCGACCAGACCCAGCCGCGGCTGATGCTGCGCTGCTCGCTGGAAGGCGAGACGGAAGGGCGGCTGGCGGACGTCGCTCCGGCCGCGACGAAGGAGCAGATGATCCAGACGGTGGCGGCCCTCTCCTGATGCGTGCCTCCCGTCGCGGCCTGCTGGCGGGGCTCGCCACCGCGCCGCTGGCCATGCGGGCCCGCGCCCAGGGCGGGGCGGGCCCGGCCATCCGCGTCGTCGTGCCCTATGTCGCCGGCGGCACCACGGACATCGTCGGCCGGATGGTGGCGGAGGCGCTGGCGGAACGCCTGCCGCGCAGCGTCATCGTCGAGAATCGCGGCGGCGCCAGCGGCATGGTGGGGACGGAGGCGGTGGCCCGCGCCGCGCCGGACGGGACCACGCTGCTGCTCTGCTCCAGTGCGCATGCGGTGCTGCCCTCGCTCTACCCCAGCCTGTCCTGGGATCCGGTGGCGGATTTCACCGCCATCGCCCCGGTGGCCGCCACGCCCTACATGCTGGTGGTGCATCCCTCCCTGCCGGTGCGCAACCTGGCGGAGCTGGTGGCCCTGGCCAAGGCGCAGCCGGGGCA
>NZ_JAMZIK010000099.1 GCF_024178315.1 Siccirubricoccus soli
CCGCCATCGCCCCGGTGGCCGCCACGCCCTACATGCTGGTGGTGCATCCCTCCCTGCCGGTGCGCAACCTGGCGGAGCTGGTGGCCCTGGCCAAGGCGCAGCCGGGGCAGCTCAACTTCGCCTCCACCGGCATGGGCACCGGCCAGCATCTGGCGGGGGAGCTGCTGAAGCGCCTGGCGGGGATCGACCTGCTGCACGTCTCCTACCGCGGCAGCGGCGCGGTGCGGGCGGATCTGCTGACCGGACGCATCAACCTGATGTTCGAGAACCTGGCCCTGACCCTCGGCATGGTGCAGCGGGGCGAGGTGCGCGGCATCGCCGTCACCAGCCCGGAGCGCAGCGCCCTGGCACCCGAGCTGCCGACGCTGAAGGAGCTGGGCTATCCCGGCGCGGAGGTCGAGGGCTGGTTCGGGCTGCTGGGCCCGGCGCGCTTGCCGGCGGAGCAGGTGGTGCCGTTGAACCGGGCGGTGAATGCTTGGCTGGCCACGCCGGCGGCAGGGCAGAAGCTGGCCGGGCTGGGCGCCCGGGTGCTGGGTGGCGGGCCGGAAGCGCTGGCCGATCTGGTGCAGCGGGAGAAGGAGAGGTGGGGGCAGGTGATCCGGGAGGCCGGGATCAAGCCGGAATAGGCCGAGGCGGGCGTCGCGGCGGTGCGGCGCGCGCCCTCAAGCTCCCGGTTTCCAAAGGTCCTTCGGCCTTTGGTGGGGTTGGACGCATTGCGTCCAACCGCGAGAGGGCAGAGCCCCTCTCGGCTATTCGGCCCTGACCCCCGTCTCCTTCACCACCGAAGCCCACACCGCCATGTCCCGCGCCGCGAAGCTGGCGAAGTCTTCCGGGCTGCCGCCCATCGGCTCATGGGAGAACCCCGCCATGCGCCGCCGGATATCCTCCGAGGCCAGCCAGCGATTGGCCTCCGCATTCAGCATTGCGATGATGCGCGGCGGCGTGCCGGCGGGGGCGGAGACGCCGAACCAGATCTCCTCATCGAAGCCCGGCAGCCCTTCCTCCGACAGCAGCGGGATCTCGGGGCTGTCCGGCGCCCGGTTCCGCCCGGTCAGCGCCAGCCCGCGCAGCCGCCCCTCCCGCCGCAGCGGGGCGGAGGCGCCGACATTGTCCATGATGTAGTCGCACTCGCCCTGCGCCACGGCCAGCAGCGCCGGCGGGCTGCCGCGATAGTGGATGGGCTCCGCCGGGAAGCCGCCGCGCAGCTTGACGCGCTCGCCCATCAACTGCCCGCCGCTGCCCAAGCCCACGCTCGCCATGTTCACCCCGGTCCGCTTGGCCCGCGCCCAGGCGAGGAATTCCTGGGTGTTGCGCGCCGGGATGCTCGGCGTGATGAGCAGGAACATGCCGTATTTGTAGGCCAGCATGATGGGCGCGAAGCTCTTCAGCGCCTCGAAGCCCGGGTCGCGCATCACCTGCGGCGCGATGGTCTGGGCGGTGTTGGAATTGAAGGTCAGGGTGTAGCCATCCGGCGGCGAGTTCGCGACATGCGCCAGGCCGATGGTGCCGGAGGCGCCCGGCCGGTTCTCCACCACGAAGGTGCCGCCGAGCGTCCGGGACCAGTGCTCGCCGAGCGAACGGGCGTAGAAATCCTGCGGCGTGCCGGGGGTGGAGGGCATGATGATCCGCACCGGCCGGGCATTCGGATAAGCGGCCTGGGCGCGCAGCAGGCCGGGCGTGGCGAGCAGCCCGGCACTGGCCAGGATGAGCCTGCGTTGCATGGACGTGTCCCCCGTGGCGGGCGCGCGGCGGCGCCGTTCCGGGGAAATATAGGTCAATCGACCAAGCTGGGGAATCGACGCGGCTCGTGCCCCGGCGGCGGGGTCTGAGGGCCGCAGCGATGACATCTTGTGTGCTGTCCCGGCCGGGACCTGGGCCATGGGTAGACGCCCAGGAAGCCGGCCTGCGCCCTTGCCCATGGCCAGCCGGCCGCTCCCGGCCCGCCCGGGCTGCTTCAGTGCAGCGTCTGCGGCATCCGCCCGGGCACCGGCCCCATCAGCCCGCGGTCGATCGCCGCCCGGTAGAGCCGGGCTGCGAAGCCGGGCTTCTCCAGCAGCGCGGCCAGCACCTCCCGCGCCCGGGGCTCGGCCAGGATGCTGTCGATCTCCGCCAGATCGTCGACGCGAAGCTGCCGCGGCACCACCGGCCCGCGCTCCGGCACCGCCCCGGCGAGGAGCTGGCGCAGTACCCAGCCATCCAGCGGCGCCAGCACGCCGCAGGTCATGGCGAGGTCCGGGTCCGGCCAGGCGAGCCGCGCGCCGAAGATGCGGCCGGGCGGCGTGCGCCCGGCCAGGAAGCTGTCCCAGATGACTAGGCGCTCGCCATCCGGCAGGCGCTCCACCGCCGCGCCGCCCGCCGCCTCCGGCCCGACCAGGCGGAAGATCCCGAAGCGGGCGGATTGCAGCGCGGCCAGCATGCGCGCCTCGTCGCCGCCCTCGGCCGGGGGCGCCGCCTTGGCCTGGCGGTCGATGCCCCGCCCATGCTCCCCCAGCGGGTCCAGCACGCCAAGGTCGAAAACGGCGGCGAGCTGGGCTTCCTCCCCCGGCGCCACCGCCTTGCCATCCCACAGGGACAGCGCGCGGGCCTGCTGGGCGATGCTGGCCAGCGGCACGCGCTTCGCCGCGGCGTTCAGGATCTCGCCGCGCAGGCCACGGTAGCGGAGGTAGCGCGCCGAAGCGGGCTCCTCGCTCAATTCGGCACCGTCACGCCCAGGCTCCGGGCGCAGCGGATGATGCTCTCCCAGGTGTCGGGCTGCAGCGGCACGCCATTGGCCAGCCGTTCCTTGCGCAGCTTGGCCTCCTTCTCTCCGGGGGCCAGCACCTCCTCGCCCGGCGTCGCGGGGCGGCAGGACTTCACCCAGGCGACGTAGTCCTGCGCCGCCTGCTTGAAGGCGGCTTCCGTGCCGAAATGCCGCGGCGAGATGTAGATGGAGAGCATGCCATTGGCGATGCGCCCGCGCGCCGTGATGGGCCCGGCGCAGCCGCCACCGGTGAACGCGCCGGCCAGCAGCTCGCACATCAGGGCCAGGCCGCTGCCCTTGTGCTCGCCGAAGGCGCGGATGGCGCCGAGGCCGTTGCCCGGGCTGCGTGGGCCGACCTGCGGATAGTCGCCGTAGAGCGTGTGCGGGTCGCTGGAGAGGGTGCCGTCCGGCTCGATCAGCGAGCCTTCCGGCAGCGGCTTGCCGCCATTGGAGGCGACGAGGACCTTGCCCTCCGCCACCAGGGAGGTGGCGAAATCCAGCACCACCGGCGGGTCGGTCGGGATGCCGATGGAGAAGGGCGCGGTCGAGAAGCGCCGCTCCGTCCCGCCGAAGGGCGCCACCAGCACGGAGCCGGCGACGTTGACGAAATGGATGGAGATGAGCCCCTCGGCCAGGGCCTGTTCGGAATAGGCGCCGATCCGGCCGACATGGCCGGCATTGCGCAGCGCGATCACCGCCGTGCCATGCTGCTTCGCCCGCTCGATGCCGAGCGCGGTGGCCTGGGGCGCCACGGTCTGGCCGAAGCCGAACTGCGCGTCCAGCAGGGCGAAGGCGCCGCCATCCATGACGATCTCGGCCTGCCGGCCGGCGACGACATAGCCCGCCTGCTGCCATTCGACGTAGCGCGGCACGCGGACCACGCCATGGCTGTCATGCCCGGCGAGGTTGGCGCCCAGCAGATGGTGGGCGATGCGGCCCGCCTCCGCCGCGTCGCAGCCGGTGGCGCGGAAGATGCTGGCGACCAGGGATTCGAGCGTGTCGGCGGCGACGAGCACCGGAGGGAGCGTGTCCATGAGGGGCAGTTTTCCCGCAGGGGGGCTGGGATGTCCAGGTTGCGGAAGGGCACGGCCCTCCCCGCCCCGAATGCGCCCTGGAAGGCTGTGCGAGAGCCCAGGGATCCGGCCAATCCGGGGCGCCCGCGAACCACGCAGCGGTTTGCAGGACTTCCAGGCCCGGTCAGCGCCTGAGGAATGCCCCTTCATGGTCCCCCTCGGGCATGGTTCCCCTCGGGCAACGGGGCCCCGCTCGCCATCCGGCGGGCTTGACCCCGTCCTGGCGCCCCCGGCACCTATCCCCCATGGATCAGCAGAGCGAACTGGCCAAGGTGAAGGCCCGCATCCGGGCCCTCGCCGCGAAGACCGTGGAGCGCGGCTGCTCCGAGGCCGAGGCGCTGGCCGCCGCCGCCAAGGTGGGGGAGCTGCTGGAGGTCTATGGCCTTTCGATGAGCGAGGTGGAGCTGCGCGCGGAGGAATGCGTGCAGCGGCGGCTGGATTGCGCCGGGCCGCAGCGCCTCGCCCTGCGCTGGCTGTACCCGGCCCTGCTGCGCTTCTGCGAATGCCGCGGCTGGACCGATGGCAAGGCGGATTTCGTGCTCTACGGGCTGGAGCCCGATGTGCAGATGGCGGAGTACCTGCTGCGCGTCATCGAGGGCGCGCTGGCCTGGGAGGAAGGGCAGTACCGCACCAGCGCCGACTATGCCCGCAGCCGTGCCACGCCACAGACCAGGCTGCGCAGCTTCCGCTACGGCTTCGCCGACCGCATTTCGAAGCGGCTGGAGGCGATGGTGGAGGAGCGGGAGGCGGCGGCGGAGGCACGGCGCGCGGCGGCCGCGCCGGAGATGGCCAGCGCCTCCACCGCCCTGGTGCTGGCCAAGGAGAAGAAGCTGGAGGAGGGGTTCCGCGGCCTCGGCGTGCGGCTGCGCACCGTCTACAGCACGGCGACGGTCAGGGACCGCGGCGCCTATGGGAAGGGTGCGGCGGCGGGCGGCCGCGTGGGGCTTGGCCGGCCCGTGGGCGCCGGCGCCGGCGCCAGGCACCTGCCACGGAAGTGAACCCCCTACCCTTCCTCTTCGGGCGCGCCCCCTGGCGCGTTCGACACCGTCGAACGCGCCTCAAGCGAACGCCGTGGGGTAGGAAGGTTGTCAAGGATGCGGCGAAGCCGCGCCGCGCTTCGCGCGGCGAAGTCCTTGACAGCCTTCCAGCCCCATGGCCCCAGGCAATACTTGCCTTCGACGCCGTCGAAGGCACTGTCATGTGCCTTCGCTGGCGAGGGAGCGGGCGATGAGCCGCGGCGATGCCGCCGCACGCCGCCTCTATGCCTGGGAGGATGCGGAAGTGGCACCCCGCGATACCTCCCACGTGCCCTTCGCCCAATTGCAGGCGCTGGTGGACCATGTCTGGGCCGCCGAGGGGCTGCGCTTCCCGCCGCGCCTGCGGCCCCTGCCCCGCCAGGCGCGCGGCACCGTCGCCCGCGCCAGCCGCACCGCCATCGAGGCACCGCCCGAACTCCCCACCTGGATCCTGCTGCACGAGCTGGCCCATGCCATGAGCAGCACGGCGGAAGGCGCCAGCGACGGCCATGGACCGCTCTTCCTCGGCCTCTACCTGCATCTGCTGGTGCGCCATGCCAGGATGCCGCGGGCGGAGCTGGAAGCCTCCCTCCGCGCCGCCGGCCTCGCCTTCGACCCCAACCCCCGCCCCGCCTTCCTCGGCTGAGCCGCCCCGCGCTACCCTGCCGCCAGCTTGACGGAGGGAACGGACCATGCGGCCAAGAATCGCCTTCATCGGCGCCGGCGCGGTGGGGGGCTATGTCGGCGGCCACCTCGCCCGGCTCGGCCATGACGTGACGCTCATCGACCCCTGGCCGGAGCATGTGGCGGCGATCCGCGCCCGCGGCCTCGCCCTCTCCGGGCTGGAGGCGGAGGAGAACGTCACGGTGCAGGTCCCGGCCCTGCATCTGACGGAGGTGCAATCCGCCTTCCGCCACCGCCCGATCGACATCGCCTTCGTCAGCGTGAAATCCTACGACACGGTCTGGGCCACGCATCTCGTCGCGCCCTATCTGTCGGCAGGCGGCTTCGTCGTCTCCCTGCAGAATTGCATCAACGAGGAGCGCATCGCCTCGGTCGTCGGCTGGGGCAGGACGCTCGGCATGATCGCCGCCACCATCTCGGTCGACCTGTATGAGGCGGGGAAGATCCGCCGCACCGTCGGCCGCGGCGGCGCCGGCCGCACGGTCTTCGCGGTGGGGGAGGTGCATGGCCGCATCACCCCGCGGCTCGAGATGCTGCGGGACATGATCGCCGGCATCGACAGCGTGAAGGCGACGAGCAACCTCTGGGGCGAGCGCTGGTCGAAGCTCTGCGTCAACGCCATGCGCAACCCGACCAGCGCCGCCACCGGCCTGTCCGGCAACCAGTGCGACCAGCACCCGCAGATCCGCCGCTTCGCCCTGCGCATCGGGGCAGAGGCGGTGCGGATCGGCCAGGCGCTCGGCTACAGCCTGGAGAAGATCCAGGCCATGGACCCCGCCCTGCTCGCCGCCGCCGGGGAGGGCGATCCCGCGGCGCTCGAGACCGCCGAGGCGACGCTGCTGGAGAATGGCCGCAAGGCGCAGCGCAGCGACCTGCAGCGCCCCTCCATGGCGCAGGACATGGCGAAGGGCCGCAAGACGGAGATCGACTACATCAACGGCTTCATCGCCGCGGAGGGCAGGAAGGCCGGCCTCGCCGCCCCCGCCAACGCCGCGCTGACCGAGATCGTGAAGCGCGTGGAACGGGGCGAGATCCCGGCGCGGCCGGAGAACATCGCCGGCATCAACATCTGAGGCCGGCCCCGCCCGCGCCAAGGCCGGAGCAGCCGGCATCGCCGGGCGGGAACCTGTTTCCCGGCAGCCCCCGCCGCGGCCTGCGGCCCGGCGGCTGGCGCAACGCCGCACCCGCCGGATGCGCTGCTCCGGATACCCCGCCGCCTGGGGCAAGGCATCCGCTCGGACGAACCCGTCCGAGCGGATATCCTGCTAGAGCAGATCGCGTTCAGGTGGAATCATCTGAACGCGGGAAGATGCTCGCAAAACAACGGCCTGGAGCATGCTGCGTGAGCGCAAGCGAACGCAGCATGCTCTAGCTGTTCGCCCTCAGATAGGCGATCAGGTCGTTGAGCTGCTGCTCGTTGCGCAGCCCGGGAAAGGACATGGAGCCGGCCGGCACCACCGCCTTCGGGTTGGTGATGTAGGGGCGCAGCTGATCCTCGGTCCAGGTCAGCCCGGCTTCCGCCTTGGCGCGCATGTCGGCGGAATAGCGGAAGCCCTCGATGCTCGCCGCCTTGCGCCCGACGATGCCATGCAGGTTCGGCCCGACGCCGTTGCGCCCGCCCGCATCGATGGTGTGGCAGGCGCGGCACTGGTTGAACACGCGCTGCCCGGCAGCGGCATCCTGGGCCGCGGCAGGCAGGGCGAAACCGGCCGCCAGGCCGGCCAGAAGGGTGAGGGTCGCAGCGCGGGCCATGCGGATCGGCTCCCCGGTTGTGGCCGCCGCGACATGAGCTTGGGGCCGCGCGGCGTCAAGCCTGCCCGCTGCCGGCCAGGGCGGCGCGAAGCTCACCCCCAGGGGTTCCGCCGCCCGCCCGTGCTCCACGGCCCTGCCTGGCGCGGCGCCGCTTCCGGCGCCGCCCAGCCCCCGCCCCAGCCGCCCATCCCGCCGCCCGGCGCCATGGCCAGCAGCCGCGCCACCCGCTCCTCGGTCGGCGGGTGAGTGGTGAAGAGGCTGTCCAGCCGCAGGCCGGAAAGCGGGTTGACGATGAACATGTGCGCGCTGGCCGGATGCGCCTCGGCCGTCGGGTTCACGATGCCTTGCTTGTAGTGCTCCAGCTTCTGCAGCGCGCTCGCCAACCAGCGCGGATTGCCGCAGATCTCGGCGCCCAGCCGGTCCGCCTCGTATTCCCGCGCCCGGCTGATGGCCATCTGCACCAGCATGGCGGCGATGGGCCCGACGATCATCAGCAGCAGCGCGCCGATCGGGCCGAAGGGGCTGCGCCGCCCCTCCGCATCCCGCCCGCCGAACAGGAAGCCGAATTGCGCGAGCATGCCGATGGCGCCGGCCAGCGTCGCGGTGATGGTCATCAGCAGCGTGTCGCGGTGCCTGATATGCGCCAGCTCATGCGCGACCACGCCGGCCACCTCCTCCTCGCTCATCAGGTTGAGCAGGCCGGTATTGATCGCCACCGCGGCGTTCTGCGGATTGCGGCCGGTGGCGAAGGCGTTGGGCTGGTCCTCATGGATGACGTAGAGCGCCGGCATGGGCAGCCCCGCCCGCTGCACCAGCCCCTGCACCAGCTGGTACAGCCGCGGCGCGCTCTGCGGGTCGAGCGGCTGCGCATTGTGCATGGAGAGCACGACGCGGTCGCTGTTCCACCAGGCCCAGAGATTGGTGCCGCAGGCGAAGAGGAAGGCGAGCACCATCCCCTGCCGCCCGCCCATGGCGTAGCCGATGCCGAGGAACAGGGCGGTAAGCCCCGCCAGGAGAATTGCCGTCCGCAGATAGCCGCCCATCGATCCCGCCCCCGGATGCCGCGTTGTCCTTGTCGTGTCCCCACCCCTTGCCGGGCGGATGTGCAGGCCCTTGCACCGAGGCCTGCTGGCCAAGCCGGCCCCGAACCCCCAGATGAGAAGCATGACCGAGACTCGACAAGGGGGTGCCGCAGCGCATCCCGCCCGCCTCTCCGATCCCCTGCCGCCGTCCGGCCCGCCGCAGCCCGTGCCGCCGGTGCCGCCCCCGCCGCCGGGGCCGGACCTGCCGGAGGTGCCGATCGAGGACCCGACCGGTCCAGACGTGCCGCTGCCCGGCGACCCCAAGCTGCCCCCCGCCGGGGACCCGCCCACCGACCCGCCCATCCGGGTGAAGGAGATCGGCGGCCCGACCGGGCCGGAGCCGACCCGCTACGGCGACTGGGAGCGGAAGGGCCGGGTCTCGGATTTCTGAAGGGCGCCGGCAACCGGAGCGGTCTCGGGCCGGGCATGCCGGCATGCAACCGGCACTTGGCCTGGACTCCTCCAGAGCACCTGACAGGTTGCGACTCGGACGAGTGCCGGACCGAAGTAGGAACGGTCTGGTGGACTGGCCGGGCCACGGCCACAAGCCCTTGTGGCTCAACCGCTTTCGCCAGCCCGAGTCGCTCATGAGCGATTCGTTCCTGCGACTCGGGCCAGGGGATTGATTCCAGACCCGATCTCACAACCGCCCGGGCCTGCCGATTCAGGCTTCGTTCCAGCCCCTCCCGGCCTGTCCCGGGAAGCCGCCCCTGCCAGGGTCTCCCGGCACGCCGCGGGAGAGGACGGCACGGGCCGCCCGATACCGACATGCAAGGCCGTTCCGGCGCCTCGCACCCCGCACGCAGCGACAGACGCCTCACCCATGCTGGAGGCCGGCGCCGCTGCGGCCTGGCGTTCCCCCCATCGCTACGGAAAGGGTGCGCGCCGCCTCAGCCGCCGGGAGTCGGGTACAGCCCCGGCACCAGCCGGGCGAACATGGCGGCGACGGCGCCATGGCATTCGCAGCTCACGCTCTCGAGCCCCGCGCGGTCCAGCACCAGGATGCGGCTGCGCCGGTGCTGCACCAGCCCCTGGTCCTCCAGCCCCGCCACGATGCGGGTGATGGTGGTGCGGCGCACGCCAAGCGCATCGGCCAGCGCTTCCTGGGTCATCGGCAGCTCCGGCCGCCCGATGCGGTCATGCAGCGCCAGCAGCCGCCGGCAGGTCCGCTGCTCCACCTGATGCAGCGCGGCGCAGGCGGCCGCCTGCATCGCCTGGCCGAGCAGCGCGGTGCGGTAGCCATCCAGCAAGGTCTGCAGGCTGGGCGCCACGGCCGCCGCGTCAGCCAGGCGGGCGGCATCCATCTTCAGCGCCGGCCCGCCGGCCAGCACCTGCCAGCGCAGCCCGGCAAGGCCGGACAGCTCGCCCGGCAGGCCCGCCACGCCCTCGGCACCGAT
This sequence comes from Siccirubricoccus soli, assembly GCF_024178315.1. Lineage (GTDB taxonomy): Bacteria > Pseudomonadota > Alphaproteobacteria > Acetobacterales > Acetobacteraceae > Siccirubricoccus > Siccirubricoccus soli. Next base: position 9,745 of record NZ_JAMZIK010000099.1, read on the forward strand.
GGTAACCGCCTCCACCATCCGGTTGTCCGCCGTGGCGATCTGCAGCGAGAGCACCGTGGCGTCGCAGGGAAAGATCACGAAGGAAGCGGTACGATCGCCGAATTCCAGCTGGCTGCCCATGGCGAGGATGACGGGCGCGAACTGGGCCTGCAGCAATTCCAGATCGGCGAGCGGCAAGCGATCCAGCAGCCGGTTGCCGGAGCGGCGGACGGTCCAGGATCGGATACCTTCCTCATCCTCTGCACTCGATGAGCCCACCAAGGACCTCCTGACGTATCACACCTAGTTGATAACAAAGAACAACGCTCGCGCCAGAGGGAAATTGCGACTGGCTCGCAATTGGTCGAGCCCGCGCCAGTTGCCGGCGGTCGATCGACCATGCCCACGGTGCCGATTGGTCCTGGCCCGGACATCCCTCTCGCCCCAACGGATTGAAGCCGCCGCAGGCACAACACGCAACCGGAGAGGGAATATCTGCTACGGACTTTCCGCGCAATCCACGGAGCGCTGCGGCTTGCGCCCTCCGCAGGACGGCAGCGTCAGGCCGGATCCTCGGCCACGGGAGGACGAAACACCGCGGCGCCGGCCAGTGGGCGCAGGGCAGGCGATCCGCCCGGCGGCGTCCCCGAAGCCCCTGGAATCAATCGGCAAGCCAGGACCGGCCAGGAGCATTGGCCCGGGCTGCCGGTCAGGCGGAAGCGCCCGACCGGATGTCCTGCGTCAGAAGACACGGCCTCCGGAGCAGCCTGTCTCCGGTCTGGAGCAACCTCCGACCTGATGGGTTACGCCGCGCTCCATCAGGTCGGAGCTAGGCTGCTCCAGATCTTGCGTTTTTTTAGAGCAAGACATCCGATCAGGTGATTCGGCCTGATCGGATATTGCTCTGGCGGATCGCGCCGCAATCCATTCGGCCGGCGGCCGCCCTACCCGGCCGGCAGCAGCGCCAGCAGCGCGTCGGCCGCTTCGATCTCCGCCACCCGCGAGGCTGCCCGTGGCAGCAGCCGGGCCAGGTAGAAGGTGGCGATCGGCGCGTAGCGCGGCTCCAGCGCCGCCGCCCGGGCCAGCATCCAGCCGCCGAGCGTCCAGCCGCAGGCCTCCAGATAGGCGGTCGCCCCCGCCTCGGCCGCTGCCGGCTCCCGCGCCCCGCGTGCCACCAGCCAGGCGGTGGCGCGTTCCAGCGCCGCCACCGCCTCGCCAAGCCGCGGATCGGCGGCCTTCACCTCCGCCAGCAGGGCGCGCATCTCCGCCCCGCCATCGCGCAGCACCTTCCGCCCCACCAGGTCCAGCGCCTGGATGCCGTTCGTCCCCTCATAGATCGGGGCGATTCGCGCATCCCGCAGTACCTGCGCCGCCCCCGTCTCCTCGACGAACCCCATGCCGCCATGCACCTGGATGCCGAGCGAGGCGCACTCCACGCCACGATCCGTGCACCACCCCTTCACGATCGGCGTCAGCAGCGCGACGCGTGCCTCGCTGGCCCCGCCCCGCCGGGCGCGGTCCAGCGCCGCCCCGGCCTCCAGCGCCAGCAGCCGCCCGGCGAGCGTCATGGCGCGGATCTCCGCCAGCATGCGGGCCACGTCGGGGTGGCGGTCGATCGGCTTGCCGCCCTGGAGGCGCTGCGCCGCATAGGCCTCGGCCAGCGCCAGCGCCCGCGCGCCCTGCGCCACCCCCTCCACGCCGACGCCGAGCCGCGCCGCGTTCATCATCGCGAACATCGCCTGCAAGCCGCGATGCGGCTCGCCCACCAGCTCCGCCTCGGCGCCCTCGAACAGCATGACGCAAGTGGGCGAGGCGTGGATGCCGAGCTTCTTCTCGATGCCGCCGCAGCGCAGCGCATTGCGGCTGCCATCCGCCCGCCGCTTCGGCGCGGCGAAGAGCGAGATGCCGCGGGTGCCGGGCGGCGCATCCGGCAGCCGGGCCAGCACCAGGTGCAGCGTGTCCTCGGTCAGCTCGTGCTCGCCCCAGGTGATGAAGATCTTCTGCCCGTACAGCCGGTAGCCGCCCGCCCCGTCCGGCTCCGCCTTGGTCCGGATCAGGGAAAGGTCGGAGCCCGCCTGCGGTTCGGTCAGGCACATCGTCCCGGTCCATTCGCCGCGGACCAGGGGCGGCAGCCAAGCCGCCTGCTGCGCGGGGGAGGCGAAGCGGGCGATCGCCTCGATGGCGCCGGCGGTCAGCAGCGGGCAGAGGCTGAAGGCCATGTCGCCGGTGGTGACCAGTTCGCTCACCGCCATCCACAGCGCCTGCGGCAGCTCCTGCCCGCCCACCTCCACGCCGTTCAGCTCCGCCGGCGCGGCGAGACCCTGCCAGCCGCCCTCGATCCAGGCCTGGTAGGCCGGCTTGTAGGCCGGCGGGGTGCGGACCACGCCGTTCTCATAGACGGCGCCATGCAGATCCGCTTCCCGCGCGCCGGGCCACAGCACCTCCCGCGCGAAGCGATCCGCCTCGCCGATGATGGCGGCGATGTCCGGGGCAGCCAGGGCGCCGCCGGTCAGGCCGGGCAGGTCGATCAGGCGGGTCAGGCCGAAGACCAGATCCTCCGCCGGGGTGGTGGGTGCTGCGGACATGCGTCGCCTCCGTTCTGCGGCGTGTTTAGCATGCCGGGCGGCGACGCAGGACGGGGGACAGCCGATCCCGAGGCGGAACCATCCGCGCTGCGGGCGTTTCCTCCGCCGTGACCCGATCGATCCTCTCCGTTCTCATCCTCCTCGTCATCCTGCTCCTTCTGCTCTGGCTGGCGCCGGAAGTGCCGCTGCTCGGCTTTGCCGCGGCGCTGCTCGCCGTCGCGCTGCGCGCCGCGGCGACGCCGCTGGCCCGGCGCCTGCGCCTTTCCGGCCCGATCGCGGTGCTGCTGGTAGCGGCGCTGCTGCTGGTCGCGCTCGGCCTGGCCGCCTGGGCCGCCGCCGCCCCCCTCACCGCCCAGGTGCAGGAACTGGCGCAGCGCCTGCCGCAGAGCCTGGAGGCGCTGCGCAGCCGGCTCTCCGGCACCGGCTGGGGCGACTGGCTGCTGCGCCAGGCGGAGCCGGGCCATCTGATGCCCAGCGGGGGCGAAGGAGCGGCCGGCGCCGCCGCCGCCGCCGCGCAGGCGGCGAGCTCCACCCTGGGCGGGCTCGGCAATATCGTGCTGGTCGGGCTGCTCGCCCTCTATCTGGCGGCGCAGCCCAGGCCCTACCTGCAAGGGCTGCGCGCCCTGTTCCACCCCTCCCTCGACCCGCAGGTCACTGAGACCCTGGCCGAGGCCGGGGAGTCGCTGCGCGGCTGGCTGCTGGGCCAGGGGGTGGGGATGCTGGTTGCCGGCACCCTCACCTGGCTCGGCTTCTGGGCGCTCGGCCTGCCGCTGGCCGGGCTGCTCGGCGCCATCATCGGGCTGCTGAACTTCATCCCGGTGCTGGGGCCGCTGATCGGCGCCGTGCCGGCGGTGCTGCTGGCGCTGACGGAAGGGCCGAGCCTCGCCCTCTGGACCGCCGGGCTGGTCTTCGCCGTGCAGACGGTGGAGGGCAACTTCCTCACCCCCATGGTCCAGTCGCAGACGGCGGATATCCCGCCCGCCCTGCTGCTGCTGGTGCAGGTGCTGGCCGGGGCGCTGTTCGGGCTGCTCGGTCTCGCGCTCGCCGCGCCGCTGACGGCGCTGGGGCTGGTGCTGGTGCGGCGCGGCTATGTGGCGGGATGGCTGGGGCGGGAGGTGTGATGCCCGGCTCGGTCTCCTGACGTTCCACGCCGGGTATCGCGCGCAGGGCTGGCGCGGCGGCCGCGCGCCCATGGACCGGCATCGGCCAGCATGTCGCGCGGCCGGTAATGGCGGGGGCTTGCCGCCTACAGCTCCGCCTCCCCCCGCAGCACCGGTACGCAGCCGCCGCCGACGCGGGCGAAGATCCTCCCCTCCGCGCTGCGCCGGGCGCTGGCGCGCAGCAGGCTGGGCCGGCCCATCTCCACCCCCTGGGTGATCTCCCAGGCCCCCTCCGCCGCGCCGCTCAGATGCAGCAGGAAGCCGGCCAGCGGCGTGGCCGCGCTGCCTGTCGCCGCATCCTCCCAGGTGCCGGCGAGCGGCGAGAACATCCGCGCCCTGAGCCCCGCCCCCTCTTGCCGGTAGAGGTAGAGGGAGAGCCGCCCGCCCAGCGCCGGCACCGCCGCCAGCGCCCGGTGGAAGGCGGCGAGATCCGGCACCGCCGCCGCCATCGCGGCCTCCGTCACCTCCAGCAGCAGGCGGGGGTTGCCGCCATCGCTCGCCATCACCGGCTGGTGGCGGGCGGTGAGGATCCCCTCCGGCCCGATGCCGGCGCAGGCGGCGGCCAGTTCCACCGGCACCTCCGGCCCGATCCGCAGCGGCTGCGGCGCGCCGATGGTGGCGCCGAGCAGCCGCCCCGCCGCGTCCCGCTCCAGCCGCACCTCCACCAGCCCGGCACGCTCCTCGAAGCGCAGTACCCCGTCCACCGCGCGGTCCGCCAGCACATAGCCGGTGCCGACATTCGGATGGCCGGCGAAGTCCATTTCCGAGGTGCGGTTGAAGATGCGCACCCGGGCGCTGTTGGCCGGGTCCTCCGGCGGCAGGACGAAGGTCGTCTCGCTCAGGTTGAACTCATTCGCCAGGGCCTGCATCTCGGCATCCGTCAGCCCGCGCGCATCCGGAAAGACGGCGAGCTGGTTGCCGCCGAAGCGGCGCTCGGCGAAGACGTCGAGGGTGACGAAGGCGAAGCGGCGCATGGCGGCCCCCTGAGGCTGCGGACCCGGTCAGCCTAGGACATGGCCGGCGGGGCCAGGGAGGGAGGCCGGCGCATGGCAGGGTCCCGCGCCGCCACGCAGGTGCAACGGTCCGACGACCCGCTGCCCGGCCCCTGCCGGCGCGCAGCCCCTCGGGCCGCTTCGCCTGGCTGGTCGGGCAGCGCCGGCGCCAGCCCGGAAGTGCCTGTCAGCCCCGGGTTTCCGGGCCGGGCGGCTTGCCAGCGGCGCGCCATCGCGCCATGTGTCGCCACGCGCAACGCCCCGCGCCGCCGATGCGGGGGCCTGAAGGACCGGCTGCCGTGACCTATGTCGTTCTCGAGAATTGCATCAAGTGCAAGTACATGGACTGCGTCGAGGTCTGTCCGGTGGATTGCTTCTACGTCGGCGAAAACATGCTGGTGATCCACCCGGACGAGTGCATCGATTGCGGGGTGTGCGAGCCGGAATGCCCCGCCGAGGCCATCGTGCCGGACAGCGACGACCGCGCCACCGAATGGGCCGAACTCAACCGGACCTACGCCGCGCAGTGGCCGAACATCACCCGCAAGGGGGAACCGCCGGCGGATGCCGAGGAGTGGAAGGGCAAGCCGGGCAAGAAGGAGCTGTTCAGCCCGGAACCCGGCAAGCCCTGAGCCCGGCCGGGCCATCGCTGGCACCAGGCAAGGCGCTGCCTGGGCAAAGGGTGACTCCGCCCAAAATTAATGCTATCCTTTCAACTTGATGGCGGAGGTCGGTACATGCCGGCATGCCCCCGTCGCGTTCTGTGACACTGCCGCGACATGAATTCCCCATTCGGGGGCACGCGGCGGGGGCGTCGCGCGGCTCGGGCGTGAACCGGACGGATCTCCCGCCATTGGCATGGTCTGGCCGATGCGGGCGGGCGCGCAGGAGGCGCGACAGCCACGCGCCGGGCAGCACCGCAGGAGAGTCGTCCGGCATGAAGGCACCCGCCCGCGCCAAGGCCCCCACCCGGAAGCGAAAGTCCGCCGCCGGCAGCGCCCCTGCCGCCGCCCCCCGGCCGAAACCACCCGCCGCCAAGGCCAAGCAGGTGGTCACCCCCCGGCGCAGCGCCGGCCCCGACAAGCCCCGCGCCGCCACCGGCAAACCCGCCGCCCCGAAGCCCGCGGCCGCAAAGCCCACCGCGCCGAAACCTGCCATGAAATCCGGCGCGAAACCTGCCGCGGCGAAGCCGGCCGCGAAGGCCGCCCCGGCAAAAGCCACCGCAAGGCCGGCCGCCGGGAAACCCGCCGCCGCCAAACCCGTCACCACGAAGCCGGCGACCGCGAAGCCGGCAGCGACTTGGCCCGCCGCCCCGCCGGCGACGCCGAAAGCCGCCACCGCCAAGCCAACCGCGACCAAGCCTGCCATCGCCAAGCCTGCCATCGCCAAGCCAACCGTGACGAAGCCCGCCACCGCCGAGACCACCGTTCCCTCCCAGGCAAAAGCCGCCTCCCCGAATCCCCCTGCCGCGAAGAACCCCGTCTTGACCTCTGCCTCTGCCAAGACCCCGGCGGCCAAGCCGGCCGCCAAGCCCAGCCCGGCGGCCAAGCCCGCCGCGAAGCCGCCGGTCAAGACCGCGCCCAAGGCGGATCTCCCGCCGGAGGCGAAGGATGCCCCGCCGCCGGCGGCGAAGCCGTCCGCCCCGAAGCCCGCCGCCGCCCGCCCGGCGGAGCCGCCGAAGCCCGCCCCCCGGCCCGAACCTGCCGCCATCCGCAGCCCCGGCTTCGCCGAGGCCCAGGCCGCCGCCCCCCTGCCGCCGCCGAAGCTGCCCCCGCCGGCGGCCGAGGCCGGCCGGTCCGCCGCCCCCACCGCCGTCGCTCCGGCCCGGCGCGAGGGCCTTCCCACACCTCCTGCGAGACAGCCTGCCAAACCCGTGGAATTCAAAGCTGGCGACCACGTCGTCTACCCGACCCATGGGGTCGGAACCGTTCAGGGTATCGAGACCATGTCCGCCGCAGGGCATTCCCTGCAGGTCATCGTCGTCACCTTCGAAGAGAACCGGATGACGCTGCGCGTCCCGGTCAACAAGGCCGCCTCCTCCGGCCTGCGCAAGCTCACCGCGCCGGACGCGATCAAGGAGGCGCTGGACACGCTGAAGGGCAAGGCGCGCATCAAGCGCACCATGTGGTCCCGCCGCGCCCAGGAATACGAGGCAAAGATCAACTCCGGCGATCCCGTGGCCATCGCGGAAGTGGTGCGCGACCTGCACCGCAATGCCGGCCAGCCGGACCAGTCCTTCTCCGAGCGGCAGATCTATGAGCAGGCGATGGACCGCCTGGCCGCGGAGATCGCCGCCATCGACCGCACCGACAAGGTGCAGGCGACGGAGAAGCTGCTGGCGCACCTGAAATCCACCTGAGCTCATCCCCATGACGGCGCTGCGCGCCGCCATGGGGGCCTCGGGCGCGCATGAAGGGCGCCTCGCACCGCCTGCCGCGGCAGGGCACATGGCGGTCCGGCCTCGGTGGCCGCCCGCCGCTAGAGCAGATCGCGTTCAGATGGGATCATCTGAATGCGTGAAGATGCTCGCAAAACGACGGCTAGAGCATGCTGCGTGAGCGCAAGCGAACGCAGCATGCTCTAGCGCCACCCCAGCTTCAGCGCCAGCGCCAGGATCCCGAGCGCCGCCACGCCCAGCGCGATGCCCGGGCCGAAGCCGCCGAGCATCAGCCCGATCACCACCGGCCCCAGCGACTGGCCGATGAAGAAGTGGAAGGCGTGCATCGCCACCGCGGAGCCGCGGGCCTCCGGCGCCACCTCCGTCACCCGGGTCTGGATGCTGTTGTGCACCATGTAGAAGCCGACGCCGAGCACGAGTCCCGAGGCGATGAAGAGCGTCGCCGTCGGCGCCAGGCCGAAGCCGAGCAGCGCCAGCCCCGCCAGCACCCCGCCCAGCACCACCATCCGCCCCTGGCCGATCCGCGCCAGCACCGCCTTCACCAGCGCGCCATAGGCGAAGCCGCCGCAGCCGAAGGCGCCGACCGTCAGCCCCGCCTCGAAGGTGGCGCCCGCCGCCTCCGCCAGGCCGCGCTGGCCGAGCAGCAGGGCAAGGTAGGGGAAGGTGCCGAAGACCAGCATCCCCTCCACCAGCACCGCGAAGAACAGCAGCCGCGCCGCCGGCATGCCGAGCAGGGCGCGGTAGCGGCCGAAGGCCCGCACCGGCTCGAAGGGCCGCCGCGGCTCCGGCGGGCCGCCGAAGGGGATCAGCACCAGCAGGAAGGAGGCGAGCAGCGCCACCCCGCCGCACAGGCCGAGCACGCCGCGCCAGCCGAGATAGCCCGCCAGCAGCCCGGCCAGCACGCCGCCGCCGATCTGCCCGCCGATGGCGAAGACCAGCACCCGGCTGAGCGCCACCTGCCGGTCCTTCATCGGCACCGCATCGCCGATGGTCGCCAGCGTCAGCGGCATGATGCCGCCCGCCGCCATGCCGGTCAGCGCCCGCAGCAGCATCAGCGTGTCGAGGCTTGAGGCGAAGGGCGCGATCAGCGCCATCACGGAGAGCAGCAGCAGCGAGAAGCGGATCACCCGCCGCTTGCCCAGCGCATCGCCGACCGGCCCGAGGATCGGCTGGATCAGCGCGAAGGGCACCGCGAAGGCGGAGGCGAGCAGCGCCACCCGGTCCGGCGAGGCGGCGAATTCATCGGCGATGACGGCGATGAAGGGATCGGTCACCCGCACGCTGAGCGCCCCGGCGAAGGCCGTGATGCCGAGCAGCAGGATCAGCCGGGACTGGTTCGGGAGGTGCGGGGTGGACATCGCCGCTGATGTGCACCGCAGCGACGGGGGCGTCCATCCTGCCTGGCGGCGGGGCTGCCATGCCGCCGCTGCCGCTTCTCCGCCGGCATCCCGCGGCCGCGCCGCCGTCCCGGGCCAAGCGGCCGGCACGCGGGGGGCCACCTCCCTGGCATGCGGCGCGCCACGGGCCGCCGCCCGGCGCATCGAGGGAGAGGCCAAGGGGCCTGCCCCGGACACCGCCGGGAGGATAGGCTCCGCGCCCCGGGTCCAGGCCCGAGGGCTGACCCCGCAAGCTCCCGCCGGAGGCGCGCATGCCAGAGACTCAGGTCCTGATCGTCGGTGCCGGCCCCACCGGCCTGGTGCTGGCCATCCAGCTCGCCCGGCACGGCATCGCCTGCCGCATCATCGACCGCGCCGCGGGGCCCGGCGAGGCCTCCCGCGCCATGGCGGTGCATGCCCGCACCCTGGAATTCTACCGGCAATTCGGCTTCGCGGATCAGGTGGCGGCGGCCGGCATCCCGATGGCCACCCTGCATCTCCGCCAGGCGGGGCGGGAGGTGGCGCGGCTCGAGCTCGGCGCGCTCGGCGCCGGGGAAAGTCGCTACCCCTTCATTCTCAGCCTGCCGCAGGACGAGCATGAGCGGCTGCTCGGGGCGCAGCTCTCGGCCCTTGGCCTCCGCGTCGAATGGGGCGTGGAGCTGCGCGCGCTGGCGGAGATCCCGGGCGGACTCCGCGCCACCCTGGCGGGGCCGGCGGGGGAGGAGAGCTGCGAGGCGGCTTGGCTCTGCGGCTGCGACGGCGCCCATAGCCGGGTGCGGCAGGCGATCGGCCTCGGCTTTCCCGGCGGCACCTATGCCCAGCGCTTCTATGTCGCGGATGTCGCCATCGCCGGCCCCGCCCGCCCGGATATCGAGGCGAACATCGCCGCCCAGGGGCTGGCCCTGCTCTTCCCGGTGCGGCGGGCGGGCATGCAGCGGGTGATCGGCATCCTGCCGCCGGAGCTGGGCGATCGGGACGATGTGACATTCGACGCCGTCCGCCCGGTGGCGGAGGCGATGCTCGGCATCTCGGTGGAAAGGGCGAACTGGTTCTCCACCTACCATGTGCATCACCGGGTGGCGGCGGGCTTCCGCCGCGGCCGCGCCTTCCTCGCCGGGGATGCCGGGCACATCCACAGCCCGGCCGGCGGGCAGGGGATGAATACCGGCATCGGCGATGCGGTGAATCTCGGCTGGAAGCTGGCGGAGGTGCTGCAGGGGCAGGCCGCCGAAAGCCTGCTGGAGAGCTACGAGCAGGAGCGGATCGGCTTCGCCCGGACCCTGGTGGCCACCACGGACCGGGCCTTCACCGCGCTGGTCGGCACCGGCCCCGGCAGCCGGCTGCTGCGGCAGGTGGTGCTGCCGCGCCTGGCGCCGCTGCTCCTCGGCATCGGGCCCGTCCGCCGGCGGCTGTTCCGCACCGCCTCGCAGATCCGCATCGCCTATCCGGACAGCCCGCTCAGCGAGGGCCGGGCCGGGGCGCTGGCGGCCGGGGCGCGGCTGCCCTTCCTCGAGGTGCCGGGCGGGGACAGCCATGCGCCGCTGGACGGGCTCGGCTGGCGGCTGCAGCTGCATGGCGAGGCCGCACCGCCCCTCCGCGCCGCGGCGGCGGAGCTCGGCCTGCCGCTCGACACCTTCCCCTGGAGCGCGGCGGCCGGCCGGGCCGGGCTGGCGCGGGACGCCGCCTACCTGCTGCGGCCGGATGGGCATATCGGCCTGGCCTGGGAAGGGCAGGACCCGGCCCGGCTGCGCGCCTATGCGGCAAAGCATGGGCTGCGCTTCGGCCAGGGCGGGTCGCCATAGGGCGGCCCCGGGGGCGTGGCGCCGCCCTTGCGGACACGGGCCGGGGCATGTGCGGCGAGCGCCGCCCAACCAAGCCGGCAGCGCCCCCTGATGGGCCGCAACATCGCCGGCCTGCGCGCCATGGGCGGGAGATGTCGGCTGCGGCGCAAATAGCGCGTGACCATTCGCACCAGTGCGTGATCCTTGGAGCAAACCTTGAGGGAGGCCCCCGCATGGCTGCACGCGCCCAGGATGCCCGCCGCCACGCCCCTGCCACGCTCCGCAACCGGGACGCCATCCTGGCGGTGCTGCGCCGGCACCTGCCGCCATCCGGGCTGGTGCTGGAGATCGCCAGCGGCAGCGGGGAGCATGCGGTGCATTTCGCCGCCGCCCTGCCCGGCCTCGCCTTCCAGCCGAGCGATCCGGACCCCGGCGCCCGGGCCAGCGTCGATGCCTGGGCGCGTGCGACCCGCCTGCCCAATCTCCGCCCGGCCCTGGCGCTGGATGTGCGGGAGACCCCCTGGCCGCTGGACCGTGCGGATGCGGTGTTCTGCGCGAACATGATCCATATCGCCCCCTGGGCGGCGACGCCGACGCTGCTGGCCGGGGCGGCGCGCTGCCTGGCGCCGGGCGGGGCGCTGATCCTCTACGGCCCCTTCCGCCGCGGCGGCGCCCATACCGCCCCGAGCAACGCCGCCTTCGATGCGGAGCTCCGCCGGCAGAACCCGGAATGGGGGGTGCGGGCGCTGGAGGAGGTGGCGGCGGAGGCCGCTGCCGCCGGCTTCGCCGCCCCGCTGGTGGAGGAGATGCCGGCGAACAACCTGATGCTGGTGTTCCGCCGGGTCTGACGGCGGCAGGGAGAGGGCGGGCCGGCGGCTTGGCGCCCCGCCCTCTCCTTGCCGGCGGGGCACCGCGCCAAGGCGGGATCGGTCGAGCCTCGCTCCCTCATCCTGCTCCGGCTCGTTGCCCGGTCGGGCCCCATCCACGGTGCGGCCGATCCGACGGCACCCCATCACGCTCCGGCCTCGGACGGTCCGGCCGCCCGGCGACTCCGCTCGGCGCGAGCCGCCCTATTGCAGATAGCGTGCGCTGAGATGCGCCATGAAATCCGCGGGGTCGAGCGGCTTGCCCGTCGCATGCCGCAGCAAATCCTGGAAGCCGAGGCGCGAGCCCTGGCTGTGCACCTTCTCCCGCAACCAGGCGGTGAGCGGCCGCAGATCGCCCTCGGCGATCGCCGCATCCAGCCCCGGCACCGCCGCCCGCGCCGCCTGCATGAGCTGCGCCGCCGCCATGGCGCCGAGCGTATAGCTCGGGAAATAGCCGAAGGCGCCGTCATGCCAGTGGATGTCCTGCAGGCAGCCCTGCGCATCATCCGGCGGGGCGATGCCGAGCAGCGCCCGGAACCCCTCATTCCAGGCGGCGGGCAGGTCGGCCACCTCAAGCCTGCCCTCGATCATCGCCCGCTCCAGCCGAAAGCGCAGGATGACATGCGCCGGGTAGGTCAGCTCATCGGCATCCACGCGGATGAAGCTGCGCGCGACGCGGCGCCAGTGCCGCGCCAGGTTCTCCCGCGCATAGGGCGCGGCCTCGCCGCCGAAGGTGGCGTGCAGCCGGCGGCCGAGGAAGCCGAGGAAGGCGTCCGAACGGCAGGCCTGCATCTCGATGATCAGGGATTGCGATTCATGCGCCGCCATCCCCGCCGCCTGGCCCACCGGCTGGCGCGCCCAGGCTTCCGGCAGGCCGCGCTCATAGAGGGCGTGGCCGGTTTCGTGCAGCACGCCGAGCAGCGCCTTCCCCACCTCCTGCTCCGCATAGAAGGTGGTGATGCGGACATCGGTGGGGGTGCCGCCGCAGAAGGGGTGCAGGCTCTCATCCAGGCGGGCATGGTCGTAGTCCAGCCCGACCCGCTCCGACATCTCCCGGCACAGGGCACGCTGCTGCGCCACCGGGAAGGGGCCGGGCAGCGGCAGGGGGGCGGGCGCGGCGGCCGCGCGGGCCTCGGCCCGTGGCAGGGCCTCGGCCAGGAAGGTCTCGTAGGCGGTGAAGATCGGCTCCACATCCGCCGCGGCGATGCCGGGCTGGTAGCCATCCATCAGCGCGTCATAGGGGGCAAGGCCGGTGGCGGCGGCGAGCGCCGCGGCGCTCTCCCGCTGCAACCGGACGACTTCGGCGAGGGCCGGGCGGACCAGGGCGAAATCCGCCTTCGCCTTGGCCTCCCGCCAGATCTTCTCGCAGGCGGCGTTGGCGCGGGTGGTCGCCTCCACCAGCGAGGTCGGCAGGCAGGTGGCGCGGCGATGCTCGCGCCGCATCAGGGCGAGGTTGGCGCTTGCCCATTCGCCCTCCGCCGCGGCGGCGGCGAGGTCCTCGGCCACCTCGGGCGCCGTCAGCAGCTCATGCTGCAGCCCGGCGAGGGTGGCGAGCTGCTCGCCCCGCGCCGCGGCGCCACCGGGCGGCATCATGGCGCTGGCATCCCAGTGCAGCATGGCGCTGGCCTCGCCCAATGTGGCGATGCGGGCGAAGCGGGTGGCGAGGCGCTGATAGGCGGGGTTCATGCGGCGGTCTTCCTCTTCTCCATCCCGTCCGGGCGCATCCGGCGCGCCCGGCACCGTCGAAGGCGGTGTCATGGGCCGTCCTCACCGGCAGGCAGCGGCGGCGCGGGCTCGGGCCGCCGCCACAGCGCCGCCAGCACCACCCCCGCCAGCGCCGCCGCCAGCCCATACCAGGTGACGGCATAGCCGAGATGCGGATTGGTCGGCCGCGGCAGCGCCGAGGCGGCCACGGGCAGGGTCGCAGGCGTGGCGCCCGGCGCCGCCAGCGCCACCAGCCCGAAGGGCGCGGGCGGCGGCAGGTCCAGCGCCTGCCCGATCGCAGCGGGGTCGAAGAGGTAGAAGCGCCGCCCCGCGGGATCGTCCTTCGGGCTGTTCCAGTCCCGGCTGTCGGCCGGGCGGACATAGCCGGTGACCGTGACCTCGCCCTCGGGATGGCCGATCGGCCGGTCCCGCTCCAGCGGCACCCAGCCGCGGTCCACCAGCAGGGGCGGCGCCCCCTCCCGCAGCAGCGGCGTCAGCAGACGGGCGCCGAGGGTGGTCCCGCGCAGCTCCACCCCCAGCAGCGCCTCCCGCCCATGGTCGAAGCGGCCGGTGGCGGCGACCTTCGCAAAGGGCTCCGGGCTGGCGGAAAGGGGTTGCGTCGGCCCTGCCTCGGCGGCGGCGATATGGGCCAGCAGCTCGGTCTTCCAATGCAGCCGCCGCACCTGCCAGGTGCCGAGGCCGAGCAGCACCGCCAGCACCGGCAGGGCGGCCAGCGCCAGCCCCCAGCGGCGGCGGGGCGGAGAAGGGGATGCGTCGGGCATGCGCGGCAGATGGCGTCGGGACAGGACGCTGCCTATCCCGGCCGGTGGCGGTAGTTCAGCCCGACCAGCGCCGCCTTCGCCACCCGCATGACCAGCAGCGTCAGCGGCAGCACCAGCGCCGGCCACAGCACCGCATGCACCCAGAGGGGCGGCGAGAATTTGGTGTCCACGAAGAGGGCGGCGATCACCGCCACGGCGCCGGCCACGAAGATGCCGGCCACCGCCGGGCCGTCCCCCGCGTCATGGGCGCGGAGATCGAGGCCGCAGACCGGGCAGGCCTCCCGCACCTCCAGCACCCGGATGAAGATCGGGCCGCGCCCGCAACGCGGACAGCGGCCCAGAAGCGCTGCCGGCACCAGCGGTGCCGGCCCCGTGGCGGACATCTCAGTGCTCGGCGATCTCGCCGGCGCCCCACCAGTAGATGCAGACGAAGAGGAACAGCCACACCACGTCCACGAAGTGCCAGTACCAGGCGGCGGCCTCGAAGCCGAAATGCCGCTCCGGCGTGAAATGGCCCTTCATGGCGCGGATCAGGCAGACCAGCAGGAAGGTGGTGCCGACCAGCACGTGGAAGCCGTGGAAGCCGGTGGCGAGGAAGAAGGTGGAGGGATAGATGCCGCCGGTGAACTTGAACGGCGCCTCCATGTACTCCACCGCCTGGAAGAAGGTGAAGCTGGCGCCCAGCACCACGGTCAGCGCCAGGCCCTGGATCAGCGTCTTGCGGTCGCCATTCAGCAGCCCGTGATGCGCCCAGGTGACCGTGCAGCCGGAGAGCAGCAGGATCATCGTGTTCAGGAAGGGCAGGCCGAAGGGGTCGAAGGTCAGCACGCCCTTGGGCGGCCAGATCGCCACCTCGGCGCCCGCGACATGGTTCGGGTAGAGGGCGAAGTGGAAATAGGCCCAGAAGAAGGCGACGAAGAACATCACCTCGGAGGCGATGAACAGCGTCATGCCGTAGCGCAGGCCGATGCGCACCACGGGGGTGTGCATGCCGGGGGTGTGCGCCTCCCGGATCACGTCCCGCCACCAGAAGAACATGGTGGAGAGGACGCCGATGATGCCGAGGTAGAGCATCCAATGGATGCCGTAATGCGCCAGCAGGATGATGCCGAGGACCAGCGCCCCGCCGGCGAAGGAGCCGATGAGCGGCCAGGGCGAGGGATCGACCAGGTGGTAGGGGTGCTTGTGCAGCGGGGCGGGTTCCGCCGCCGCCATATCCGTGGTGCTGGCCATCGCGCGTCCTGACAGAGTGGTCCGGTGCCCACGGGGCCCCGGTGCAGTGTGCCGCATCAATCCTCAAAACCCGGCGGCGATCAAGGGTGGGGGCGGGAAATTCCGGCATCCGGGGGCGGTTCGGCCGCCCATGGGCGCGCCGGCCGCGGGGAAAGCCCGGCACAGGCCTGGAGCGCGATCGGTTGCGGCCGGACCGAGCGGAACCACGACCCACACGGCCGGACAGGGAGCCGGCGCAGGAGGGCGGCACGAAGCGCGGCCGATCCCGCCCCGGTGTGCTGGCCGCCCGGCTCGCCGCCTCTCCGGCGAAGCGGGCAGGCAGGCGGGCCGTTCAGCTGGAGGCGGGCGGCCCGAGGACGCCATCCGCCGGGCTGCGGGGCCGGGCCGCCAGCGGCAGGGACCTTCGCCCCGGGCTGCAGGGGCCGGCCTGCGGCTTCGCGGCCCGGTGCGGGAGAGGCGGCGCGCTCAGGGCGTCGCGCGGATCGCCGAGCCCACATGCGGCCCGGCATTCGCCAGCGCCCCGCTGCGCTCCGCATCGTCCAGGCTGCGGAAGAAGGTGTAGCTGATTGTGATGGTGCGGATGTCCCGGGTGTTCGGGTCCTCCGCCATCTTCGGATCCACCCAGAAGGAGATGGGCATGTCCACCTCCTGCCCCGGCGCCAGGGTCTGCTCGTTGAAGCAGAAGCAGGCGGTCTTGTGGAAATACTTGCCCACCACCTCGGGAGTGACGTTATAGGTGGCGACGCCCGTCACCGCCTGCTGCGACAGGTTGGCCGCCTGGTAGAAGGCCACGCCCTCCTCCCCCACCCGGAGGGAGGTGGCGCCCTGCATCGGGGCGAAGCGCCAGGGCAGGTTGGGCTGGGTGTTGGCGTTGAAGCGGATGGTCACCACCTGCTCCCCCGCCCCCGGCGCGGCGGGGCCGCCCACCTGCACCGTGCCGTTATAGCCGGTGACCTGGCAGAAGATGCGGTAGAGCGGCACGGAGGCGAAGGCGAGGCCGACCATGCCGACGACGAGGCCGGCGACGCCGATCCCCATCAAGCGGTTGCGGCGGCGGAGCGTTGCGGGATCCATCATGCGCCTCATTGCAACATGGCCGCCCGGGGCGGCGGCCGAAAACCTGCCCGGAGCATTGCCGGATCAGATGGGATCACCTGACCGGATGTCCGCCCGGACCGCAGGATGCCCGGGGCGAGACCCCTGCCCGGCCCGGCGGACCGGGCGCTTGACCGGCGGCCCAACAAGGCGTTCCGGCAGGGCCGGACGGGCCGTGGCGCCCCGGCGTGGCGCCTAGCAGCCGCTCAGCCGCCCCGCAGCACCCGGGCCGTGCTGATGAAGAAGAACAGCACGACCAGGATCAGCAGGGCGCCCAGCACCGCCCAGTTCTTCTGCCGCCGGCGGCGGTAGAATTCCGCCTTCTCCTCCGGCGTCATCGCAGCACCAGCCGGTCCACCACCACGGCCAGGAACACCAGGGCGAGGTAGGCCAGGGAATAGCGGAAGGCGCGCCGTGCCGGGGCGTCGCCGGTCAGGCTGCGCCCCTCGGCGTCCTGGCGGTCCCGCCAGACGCGGAGGGCATGGTAGACGAAGCCGGCGCCGAGCAGCCCCGCCACCGCGGCGTAGAAGGGCCCGGCATAGCCGAGCAGGCTGGGCAGCAGGCTGATGGGCAGCAGCAGCAGCGTGTAGAGCAGCACCTGCTTCCGCGTCTCCCGCGCGCCGCGGGTCACCGGCAGCATCGGCACGCCGGCGCGGGCATAGTCCGCATGGGCGTAGAGGCTCAGCGACCAGAAATGCGGCGGCGTCCAGAAGAAGATGATGGCGAAGAGGATGACGGGATAGACGCTCACCTCCCCGGTCACCGCCGCCCAGCCGATCACCGGCGGGAAGGCGCCGGCGGCGCCGCCGATGACGATGTTCTGCGGCGTCCGGCGCTTCAGCCAGATGGTGTAGATGAAGACGTAGAAGAGGATGGAGACGCCGAGCGTCGCGGCCGCCACCCAATTGGTCGCCAGCCCCATGATGGCGACGGAGGCGGCGGCGAGGCCGACGCCGAAGGCCAGCGCGCCGCCAGGGGCGATGCGCCCGGCCGGAATGGGCCGGGACTTGGTCCGCCGCATCACCGCATCGATGTCGCGGTCGTACCACATGTTGATGGCGCCCGCCGCCCCGGCGCCGAGCGCGATGCAGAGCATGGCGGCAACGGCCAGGGCGACGGGAAGGCGCCCCGGCGCCACCAGCAGCCCGCAGATGCCCGTCAGCAGCACCAGGGACACCACCCGGGGCTTCAGCAGGGCGACCCAGTCGGAGACCTCGGAGAGGTCGGTGTCGATCGGCGTGGCGGCGGCGGCTGCGTCGGACATGGTGGCCCTGTTTACGGCCTTGAAGCAGGAAACGCCACACCTTGCGGCGTGGCGTTCCGGGTCCGGTTCCGAGGGCCGGGGCGCTCAGCGCACCCGCGGCAGCTCCTCGAAGGTGTGGAAGGGCGGCGGGGAGCTGACCTGCCACTCCAGCGTCGTGGCGCCCTCGCCCCAGTAATTGTCCGCCACATGCTCCTTGGAGGTGAAGGTCCTCCAGCAGACATAGAGGAAGACGAGCACCGAGGCGCCGGCGAAATAGGCGCCGATGGAGGAAATGAAGTTCCAGTGGGCGAAGGCGTCCGGATAGTCCGGGTAGCGGCGGGGCATGCCCTGCGCGCCCAGGAAGTGCTGCGGGAAGAAGATCAGGTTGGCGCCGATGAACAGCAGCCAGAAATGCACCTTCCCCCAGAATTCCGGGTACTGCTTCCCGCTCATCTTGCCGATCCAGTAGTAGAAGCCGGCGAAGATGGAGAAAACGGCACCCAGCGACAGCACGTAGTGGAAGTGCGCCACGACGTAATAGGTGTTGTGCAGCACCACGTCCACGCCGGCATTGGCCAGCTTCACGCCGGTGACGCCGCCGACGGTGAACAGGAAGATGAAGCCGATGGCCCAGAGCATCGGCAGCTTCAGCTGGATGGAGCCGCCCCACATGGTGGCGATCCAGGAGAAGATCTTGATGCCCGTCGGCACCGCAATGACCATGGTCGCGGCCATGAAGTAGGCCCGGGTATCGACGTCGATGCCCGAGGTGAACATGTGGTGGGCCCAGACCACGAAGCCGACCACGCCGATCGCCACCATGGCGTAGGCCATGCCGAGGTAGCCGAAGACCGGCTTGCGGCTGAAGGTGGACACGATGTGGCTGATGATGCCGAAGCCCGGCAGGATCATGATGTAGACTTCGGGGTGGCCGAAGAACCAGAACAGGTGCTGGAACAGCACCGGGTCGCCGCCGCCCTCGGGCTTGAAGAAGGCCGTGCCGAAGTTGCGGTCGGTGATCAGCATGGTGATGGCGCCCGCCAGCACCGGCACCGCCAGCAGCAGCAGGAAGGCGGTCACCAGCATCGCCCAGACGAAGAGCGGCATCTTGTGCAGCGTCATGCCGGGCGCGCGCATGTTGAAGATGGTGGTGATGAAATTGGCCGCGCCCATGATGGAGGAGGCACCGGCCAGGTGCAGCGCGAACAGCGCCAGGTCCATCGAGATGCCGGGGTGGTAGGCGATGTCCGACAGCGGGGTGTAGATCGTCCAGCCCGCGCCGGCGCCCTCGCCGACGAACAGGCTGGCGACGCCCATCATGAAGGCCGGCACCAGCAGCCAGAAGCTGATGTTGTTCATGCGCGGGAAGGCCATGTCCGGCGCGCCGATCATGATCGGCACGAACCAATTGCCGAAGCCCCCGATCAGCGCCGGCATGACCACGAAGAACACCATGATGATGCCGTGGGCGCTGACCACGGCGTTCCAGGCCTGCCCGTCGGAGAAGATCTGCATCCCCGGGGTCTGCAGCTCCATGCGCATGAGCAGGGAGAGGACGTAGCCGACGATCCCGGCGATGACCGAGAAGATCAGGTAGAGGGTGCCGATGTCCTTGTGGTTCGTGCTGAAGAACCAGCGCGCCACGAAGCCCGGCGCGTGGTCGTGATGACCATGCTCGTCGTGATGGGTCGCGGTTGCCATGGGATCAGTCCCGCCTCGTCTCGCTCGTTGCCAGGGCAGCCAGCTGCGGCGCCGCTTCCGGTGCCGCGGGGGTGGCCGCCGCGTATTTCTTCTTCGCTTCCTCGACCCAGGCCTGGAACTCGGCCGGGGACACGGCGCGGACCTGGATGGGCATGAACCAGTGGTTGGTGCCGCAGATCTGGTTGCACTGGCCGTAGAAGGTGCCGGCGCGGTCGGCGCGGAACCAGGTCTCCAGCGTCCGGCCGGGGATGGTGTATTTCTGCACGCCCAGCGACGGGACGAAGAAGCTGTGGATCACGTCCTGCCCCGTGGTCAGCACCCGGACATTGGCGCCCACCGGGATCACCAGCGGCTCGTCCACCGTCAGGTTGCGGAGCTGGCCCGGCTGCAGCTCCTCGGTCGGGATCGGCCGGCTGTCGAAGGCGAAGCCGCCATTGTCCGGGTAGGCGTAGTGCCAGTACCACTGCCGGCCCTGGACGTTGATCGTCAGGTCCGCCTCGCGCGCCCGGTCCTCATAGTAGATGAGGCGGAAGGAGGGGATGGCGATGATGATCAGGATCAGCACCGGCACCACCGTCCACGCCACTTCCAGCAGCGTGTTGTGGCTGGTGCGCGACGGCGTCGGATTCGCGCTCTCGCGGAAACGCCACACCGCATAGGCCAGCAGCGCGGTGACGAAGATGGTGATGACGATGATGATCCACAGCACCAGCGTATTGAAGTCGTGGATCGCTTCCTTCACCGGGCCGCCCGCGGCCTGCAGCCCCACCCCCCAGGGCACCGGCGCGCCGAAACTCGTATGCGTCTCTCCGGTCACGCCCCCGGAGGCGCCCTGCGCCAGGGCCTGCCCCATGCCGAGCAGGGCCGCGGCTGCCAGCCCCATCGCCTTGCCGATCCAACGCCCGATCAACCGATGCATCCCGTATCCCGCCCGGACGCGCCGGCGCGCGCCGCCCTGATGCCTCCACAGCCGCGGCCGCCTTGCAATGCAGGGCGGGCCAGCCGGCGCGTCGCGTCCCCTGCCGGAGCAGGGGGGGAGCGATGCAGGCGGGACCATAGTCGGGCCGCAGCAGCCTCACAAGTCAGGCTGGGCGGGGCGCGGGCGGGTTACATGGCGGCACGCGCGGGCGCCGCAGGCGGGCCGGTGGCTCAGCCGCCGCCCTCGGCCTCCGCATCCACCTCCGCCACATGGTCCACCATGTCGGAGAGCATGGAGCGGATGTGTTCGTCCTGCACCGCGTAGAAGACCTGACGGCCGCGGCGATCCGCCTGCAGCAGCCGGGCGGCGCGCAGCAGCCGCAGATGGTGGGAGACGAGGGAGGCGGAGATGCCGAGGCGCTCCGCCATCTCCCCCACCGCCGCCGGCGCATCGAGGCAGGCGAGAATGATTCTCAGCCGCGTCGGGTCACTCATCAGGCGGAACATCTCCGCCAATTCGACAACCTGGTCGTCGCCGATCCGCTCCCGCCCGCGCATGTCGCCTCGCCTCGCCCAGCCCCTACAGTCGCGCTGCGGCAGCGCCAGGGCAAGCGAAGGCTTGACAGGACGCGCCATGGGGCACACTTGCGGTCATGTTCTAAACGTTTGAAAAACAAGGGACAATTGAACAGTTGAAGACCTGTTCACGCATCCCCTCCGCCGGCGCGCCCGAATCGCGCCGCCCGGGGCGTCATCCATGCTGAACCGGCCGCAATCCGCCACGGCGGAGGACGGCGTCAGCCTGCCGGAAATCCATCGCAGCGTCGGCGTGCCGCATGCCGGCGGCTGGCTGCGCCGGCTGCTGGCCTTCGTCGGCCCCGGCTACCTGGTGGCCGTCGGCTACATGGACCCCGGCAATTGGGCCACCGCCCTCGCCGGGGGATCGGCCTTCGGCTACACGCTGCTGACCGTCGCGCTGGCCTCCTCGCTCATGGCCATGCTGCTGCAGGCGCTCTGCGCCCGGATCGGCATCGCCACGGGGCGGGATCTGGCGCAGCTCTGCCGGGAGCGCTTCCCGAGGCCGGTCGGCTACGGGCTCTGGGGGCTGGCGGAAATCGCCATCTGCGCCACCGACCTGGCGGAGCTGATCGGCACCGCCATCGCGCTCGAGCTGCTCTTCGGCATTCCGCTGCTGCTCGGCGTCATCCTCACCGCGGCCGATGCGCTGCTGATCCTCTGGCTGCAGCATCGCGGGGTGCGCTGGCTGGAGGCGCTGGTGGCCGGGCTGATCCTGCTCATCTTCGGCTGCTTCGCCGCCCAGCTTGCCCTGGCCCATCCGGATTGGGGGGCGGTGATGCGGGGCTACCTGCCCTCCCTCTCCATCCTGACGGAGCAGGAGCAGCTCTACATCGCCATCGGCATCCTCGGCGCCACGGTGATGCCGCACAACCTCTACCTGCACACCGCCGTGGTGCAGTCCCGCGCCGTGGGGACCGGGCCGGCGGCGCGGCAGGAGGCGATCCGCTTCGCCACCATCGACAGCACGGTGGCGCTCTGCCTGGCCCTGCTGGTGAATTCCGCCATCCTCATCACCGCCGCCGCGGTCTTCCACGCCGGCGGCCGGACGGAGGTGGCGGAGATCCAGGAGGCGCATGCGCTGCTGGCGCCCATGGTCGGCACCACCGCGGCGGCCACGCTGTTTGCCGTGGCCCTGCTGCTCTGCGGGGTGAATGCCACGGTCACCGCCACCATGGCCGGCCAGGTGGTGATGGAGGGGTTCCTCGGCCTGCGGATGCCGCCGGTGCTGCGGCGGCTGGTGACGCGGCTGGTGGCGATCGTCCCCGCGGTGGTGGTGACGGCCTTCTACGGCCCCTCCGGCACCGCGCAGCTGCTGATCCTCTCCCAGGTGGTGCTGTGCCTGCAGCTTCCCTTTGCCGTGGTGCCGCTGATGCTGTTCGCCAGCGATGCGCGGCGCCTGGGCGAGCTGGCCGCCCCGCGCTGGCAACTTGTGCTCGGCTGGCTCGCTACCACCGTGATCCTGGTGATGAACGCCAAACTCCTGTGGGACGCCATCACCGGTTGAGAGTCGTGCGAGGTGCCTTGATCAGCAGACTCGGACCGGGGTCCGGGGACCGGTCCGGTCCCCGGCGGGGGCATGGGGGCAGCGCCCCCATCTTTCTCTTCTTTCTCCTGTGGTGCACCCCCGCCCTCGCCCAGGACTGGGCGCTCTGCCGCCAAGCCATCGCCGCCGCCGAGCCCGCCTCCGGCCTTCCCCGCGGCCTGCTGCTGGCCATCGCCATGGTGGAGACCGGCCGCCAGGACCCCGCCTCCGGCCGCCTCGCCCCCTGGCCCTGGTCCTGGAATGCGGGGGGCGAGCCCGGCTTCGCCCCGAGTCGCGCCGCCGCCGAGGCGGAGGTGCGCGCCCTGCTGGAAGGCGGCCGCCGCTCCATCGATGTCGGCTGCATGCAGATCAACCTGCTGCACCACCCGGACGCCTTCCCCCGCCCGGAGGACGGCTTCGACCCGGCGCGCAACGTCGCCTATGCCATCCGCTTCCTGAAGGCGCTCTACGCCCGCACCGGCCACTGGGGCACCGCCATCGCCCAGTACCATTCCGCGGATGAGGAGCGGGGCGCCAGCTATCAGAGCCGGGTGGCGATGGCCCGGCTGGCGGCCGCCTGGAGCCAGGGGGGCAGCGTGCCGCTGCGCGCCGCCATGCGCGGCCTCTGCGCCGCCGGGCGGCAGCCGGTGCTGGTCTTCCGCCGCGGCGCGCCGCGGCCGCATCTGGCCTGCGGCGGCGTCAGGCCAGGGCGCGGTTCGGCACGCGCACCAGGGTGAACAGGCCGAAGGGCTGGCAGGGGGTGATCTCCACCGCCTGGCGCGGATCGTCCAGCAGGTCGCCCAGGGCAAAATCCGGGTGCCAGCCCAGCACGCGGGAGAGCGGCGCCAGGGTCCGCTCCGCCCACCAGCGCAGCCCGCCCTCGGCGGCGAAATGGTTCACGAAGAGCAGCTCGCCCCCCGGCCGCACCACCCGGCGCATTTCCCGGAACAGGCGCCGGGCATCCGGCACCACCGTCGCGGTGAACATGGCCACGGCGATGTCGAAGCTGCCATCGGCGAAGGCCATGGATTCGGCATCCATCTCCACCAGGCCCTCGACGTTGCGCAGCTTCTCCTGCTGCACCCGCTCCTTGGCCTTGGCCAGCATGTCGCGGGAGAGGTCGATGCCGACGACGTTCTTGCGCGGGTCGTAGAGCGGCAGGGCGAGGCCGGTGCCGACGCCCACTTCCAGCACGTGCCGGCCCGGCAGCAGATTCACGGCCGCAACGGCGCGGCGGCGGCCGGCGGCCGAGACGCCGCCGAAGACGCTGTCATAGATGCCCGCCCAGCGGCGATAGGCCTCGCGCACCGCATCGGTGTCGAGCGCCGCGCGGGGGTGGCCCAGCTTGCGATCGGCCACCTGGAGCCTTGCGTGGGAAATGATCCCTCTCCCCCGAATTCTTGAAGGCTTCGCTAGACCAAGCGGGACTCCGACGCAAGCCGGGTTTCAGGTGGCGCCGGGCCGCCGGTCCGGCAGCGCCACCAGCACCCCGCCCCCGGCAATGACCAGCGCGCCCGCCAGCGTCCAGCCATCCGGCCAGTCGGCAAACACCAGAATGCCGGCGAGAGTTGCCCAGATCAGCTGCGTATAGGAGAGCGGGGCGAGCAGGCTGACCGGTGCCCTGGCATAGGCCACCACCATGATCCCATGCCCCAGCGCCCCCAGCAGGCCAAGGGCGACCAGCAGCACCCAGTCCAGCGCGCCGGGCCAGACCCAGACCAGGGGCTGCACCAGGCTGGTGGCGATGCTCGCGGCGAAGCCGGTGTAGAGGATGGTGGTGCGCGGGTCGTCGATCGCCGCCAGCTTGCGCGTGAGAATGGCATAGACCGCGAAGAGGCTGGCCGTGCCGAGCGGGAAGAGCGCGGCCCAATGCATGCTGTGCCCCCCGGTCAGGAAGGGCGGGCGCACCGCCAGCATCACCCCGAGCAGGCCGATCAGCACCCCCGCCCAGCGCCGGGGCGAGACCTTCTCCCGCAGCCAGACGGCGGCGAGCGCCACGGTAAGCAAGGGGGAGGCGAAGCCGATCGCCGTGGCATCGGCCAGCGGGATATGCACCAGCGCGTTGGAGAACAGCCAGTTGGAGCCGGCCAGCATCAGGCTGCGGGCGATCTGCAGGCCGGGGGCGCGGCTGCGCCAGGGCAGCCGGCCCATGGTGAGGCGGAACATCAGGGCGACGGAGAGCAGGCTGAACAGGAAGCGCGCCCACATGAGCTGCGGCACGGCAAAGCGCGCCGTCAGCAGCTTCAGCAGCGTGTCCATGCAGGAGAAGGTCGCCAGCGCCAGAAGCATCAGCGCCGCGCCGGCAAGCCGGCCGTTCACCGGCCGGTTGGGGTATGGGGCATGGGGTGCATCATGGCGGGCGAAACGGTAGGGGCAAGGGGCTCCGCCCCGTTGGCGGCAGTGCCGCCGCCCCCCGCCGAAGCCAGGACCTGCCCCCGGACCCCGGTCCGAGTTCCGGTGGAGCCCAGCCCAAGGGGTCCAGGGGCCCTTCGGCCCCTGGGGGAGAGCGCGAGAGGGGCAGCGCCTCTCTCGCCCCCCTTTGCACGGGCCGCGCCTGGGTCCAGGCTAGGTGGTATGTGGCCGCCCCCGCCCCGCGAACTCCCGGTTCGCCGCTTCTCCGCCCTGCCCTCTGGCCTGCGCCAGCCGCGCCGCACCGCCTGGTCGGACGCCAACCGCGCCGGCGCGGCCATCGACAGCTTCCTGGAAGGCCCCTGCTTCGACGCGGCGGGCGCCTTCTATGTCAGCGACATCCCGAATGGCCGCATCTTCCGCGTGAAGGGGGAGGCCTGGGAGCTGATCGCCGAGTATGAGGGCTGGCCGAACGGCCTCGCCGCCCGGGAGGGCGAGCTGCTCATCACCGATTACCGCCACGGGCTGCTGAGCCTCGCCCCCGCGACCGGCGCCATCGCCCCGGTGCTGGAGAATGTCCTCTCCGAGGGTTTCCGCGGGCTGAACGACCTGGTGGTGGACGCCGCCGGGAACATCCTCTTCACCGATCAGGGCCAGACCGGGCTGCAGGACCCCTCCGGCCGGGTCTGGAGGCTGGGCGCGGATGGCCGGATCGACCGGCTGATCGGCAACGGTCCCAGCCCCAACGGCATCGCGCTGAACGCCGCCGGCACCCATTGCTACGTGGCGATGACAAGGAGCTGCGAGGTCTGGCGCTTCGCGCTCCGCGGCGATGCGGTGGTGGGCAAGGCGAATTGCTTCTTCCGCGTCCCCGCCGGCACTTCCGGGCCGGATGGCATGGCGGTGGATGCGGCGGACAGGCTCTTCATCGCCAATCCCGGCCATGGCCAGGTCTGGGGCGTAGACCCGCATGGCATGCCGCTGTTCCGCCTGGACTGCACCGGCTTCGGCCGCATGCCGACCAATTGCTGCCTGACGCCCGATGGCCGGACCCTGCTGATCACCGAGAGCCAGTCCGGCACGGTGCTGGCCGCGGACATCCCGTTGGGCTGACGAGGCGCCTCCCTCCCCGCCCGTGGGGAGGAGCGCGCCCATTCATTGCTGCGCCGCGGCGGGCGTGCGGAGTCTCGGGAAGCTTGCGTATCCGCTTCCCATGCGGGCGCGCATGCGGCGTCGCGGGATCGGGTTGGCGCTGCGCCCAAGCAGCCTGTCGCCCATCGTTCTTCCGCGACTTTGCTGCCGAATGAGATGCAAGGTCGCGGAAGACAAGCGAATCCGGTCCCGCGAAGAGGTGCGGCGTCTTCGTAGGAATTCCTGGCGCCCCCATCAAACCCACGACCACCCGGTGTCCGTCCGCGGCTTTCCCGCAGAAGGCTATGCGGGATCTTCGGAGTTCAACGAATCCGCCCCCCCGTGAAGGCGCGCAGCGACTTCGTGGGGAAAAATCAGTGCTGGACGAACACCGCGCAGGGCGCCTCCCGCAGCAGCCGGCGCGTGCTGGTGCCCAGCAGCAAGGCCCGCAGCCCGGTCTTGCCGAAGCCGCCCATCACCAGCAGCCGCGCCGGCAGCCGGGCGGCCTCGGCCAGCAGCAGCTCCGCCGGATGGCCGCCGACCACAGGCCATTCCGTTACCGCCAGCCCGTGCCGGCGCAGATAGGCGGCGCCCTCGGCCGCCAGCCGCCCGGCCTCCTCGCGCTCGGCATGCGCGGCCAGCAGCGTCACCGGCGCGCCTTCGGCCAGCCCCAGCAGGGCGAAGCTCTGCAAGGCCCGCTGTGCCGGCAGGGAGCCGTCATACCCCACCAGCACCTGTCCCTCGGCGGGTGCCCCGGGCGGCACCACCAGCAGCGGCCGCGGCCCGTCCTTCAGCAGCGCCTCCACCACCGGGGCCAGCCCGTCCTCATTCTCCTCCCGCCCCAGCGTGCTGTCGCGGCCGAGCAGGATCAGGTCATGCGTCGCCCCCGCCCGCAGCAGGGCGGGCTCCGGCGCCTCCTCCAGCCGCAGCTCGGCGAAGGGCAGGCCGGCGGCCGCCTGCCGCGCCGCGTCCAGTGCCGCCTGCGCCTCCGCCTCCAGCCGCGCCGCCAGCACGGCGTTGCGCCGCTCCGCGAAGGCGGCGCCGCCCACCGGCACCGGCTCCTCCGCATCCCGGCTGTGCGGCCGGTCCAGCACCACGGCCAGGGTCAGCGCCGCGCCCAGCCGCCGCGCCAGACCGATGCCCAGGTCCCGGGCCGCCTGCGCCCCCGGCGTATCGTCCAGCGCCACCAGGATGCTGCGCAGCATGCCGCCCCTCTCCCCGTCCCGGCCGCTGGCCGTCTCCGCCAGCGCCGCAAGCCTTGCCGCCAGCCTAGAGCAGATCGCCGTAGGGCGGCATCGCCCGAAGGCGTGAATCTGCTGTGCAAACAAAGGCGTAGAGCGTTTTCGGTGAACGCATGTGAACCGAAAACGCTCTAGCCCGCCCGCCGCCAGAGCAGGAACAGCCCGGTGCAGATCACCAGCGCCAGGGCGAAGCTCAGCAGCGCCGCCCCCGGCCCGCCCCAGGCCGCGGCCAGCCCCGCCACCACCTGCAGCACCGCCGCGCCGCCGAAGAAGGACA
Source organism: Siccirubricoccus soli (assembly GCF_024178315.1). Classification (GTDB taxonomy): domain Bacteria; phylum Pseudomonadota; class Alphaproteobacteria; order Acetobacterales; family Acetobacteraceae; genus Siccirubricoccus; species Siccirubricoccus soli. The sequence continues at coordinate 36,657 of NZ_JAMZIK010000099.1, forward strand.
TGTTCTGGGCCGAGAGCGCACGCCCCGCCAGCTCCGCCGGCACCAGCCGCCGCACCTCGTCGAAGCAGAGGATCTGGAAGGAGATGACGCAGCCGATGACAAAGAACATCGCCGCATCATAGGCCGGCGGCAGCGCCGCCCCTTCCGGGCCGCCCGCCACCAGCGCCACCAGCATCAGCGCCACCGTGAAATGGCTGCCCGCCAGCAGCAGCACCGGCCGCCCCGCCGCCCTTCCGATGGCGCCGCAGATGACCGGCGCCAGGGTCATCGCCAGGGCGAAGCCCAGCAGGATGTTGCCTGCCGCCAGCCGGTCCAGCCCCTTCGTCTCCATCAGCCAGGGCCCGCCCCAGAGGCCGCGGATGCCGTACATCACCGCGAAGCTGGCGAAGGCGATGGCCATCATCGGCCGCAGCGGGCGGGAGGCGGCGAGCGCCAGCACCGCCCGCGCATCGCCGAGCACGCTGGAGCCGGCGGCCCGCGCCGGCCGCCCCCCCGGCACCGTCGCCGCCACGGCGAGGAAGGCGAGCGCAGCCAGCCCCGCCGAGACCCAGAAGCTGGCCCGCCAGCCCGCCCAATCCACCAGCACGGCCAGCGGGCTGGCCGAGAGCAGCAGGCCGGAATTGCCGAAGGTGAGGATGATGCCGGACCAGATCATGAAGCGCGAAGGCGGCACGTTGCGGGCGGCGAAGGTCATCGGGCACATCAGCATGCCGGAGCAGCCGAAGCCGAGCAGCGCCTGGGCCAGCACCATGCTGCCCGCCCCCGGCGCCAGCGCCGCCAGCACCGCGCCGCCGCCCGCCACGGCGAAGAGGGAAAGCGAGGTGCGGCGCACCCCGAAGCGGTCCAGCCCGACCCCCACCGGCACCATGCCGAAGGCGAAGGCCAGCGGGTAGACGGCCGCCATCAGCCCCAGCCCCTCGGGCGAGAGCAGCAGATCCCGCTGCAGCACATCGGCCGCAAGGGCGGGAATCGAGCGCACGGCATTGGCGAAGACATGGCCGAGCGTCAGCGCCAGGATCGGCACTGCGTATCCGCCGCGTTGCGGCAATGTTTCCTCCCAAGCTTTCCTGCGGCGGCGTTGAGGGAGGGCTTTGCCCTCCCTCAAACTCCCACCCGCCAAAGGCCGAAAGGCCTTTGGAAACCAATGGCTAGACTTAAGGGTTCCAAGGGCCCTTCGGCCCTTGGCGGGTGGAGCCCGAGGAGGGCAGCGCCCTCCTCGGACACTCCGTCAGTTCCTGAACAGCTTGCCGGGGTTGAGGATACCCTTCGGATCGAAGCTCTGCTTGATGCCGCGCATCACCGCCAGCGCCTCGGCGCCGTGCTCCTCCTCGAGGAACTCCCGCTTGCCGAGCCCCACGCCATGCTCGCCGGAGCAGGTGCCGCCCAGCGCCAGGCCACGCGCGACGATCTTCCGGTCCAGCTCCCAGGCGCGGTCGAGGCCCGCCGGGTCGTTGGGGTCGAACAGGATCACCTGGTGGAAATTGCCATCCCCCACATGCCCGACGATGCAGGTGGTGAGGCCGGAGGCGATCGCATCCTCCTTGGCCCCGACGATGGCATCGGCGAGCCGGCTGATCGGCACGCAGACATCGGTGGTGATGCCGCGCAGGCCGGGGATGAAATTCACTGCCGCCCAATAGGCGTCGTGCCGCGCCTTCCACAGCTTGTTGCGCGCCTCGGCATCCGTCGCCCAGGCGAAGCCCTCGCCACCGAGATCGCTGGCGATTGCCTCCACCGCCTCCGCCTGCTCCTTCACCCCGGCCTCGGTACCGTGGAATTCCAGAAACAGCGTCGGCGCCGGGCGGAAGCCCTCCAGCTTCGAGTATTTGATGCAGGCTTCCATCTGGTCCGCATCCAGCAGCTCGATCCGCGCCACGGGGATGCCGGACTGCATGGTGAGGATGGTGGTGTTCACCGCCGCGGCGAGGTCCGGGAACTGGCACACCGCCGCCGACATCGCCTCCGGGATGCCGTGCAGCCGCAGCCGCACCTTGGTGATGACACCGAGCGTGCCCTCCGAGCCGATGAAGAGCCGCGTCAGGTCGTAGCCATTGGAGGCCTTGCGCGCCCGCCCGCCGGTGCGGATGACGCGGCCATCCGCCAGCACCACTTCCAGCCCCAGCACATTCTCCCGGATCGTGCCGTAGCGCACCGCATTGGTCCCGCTGGCGCGCGTGGCGCACATGCCGCCGATGGTGCAATGGCTGCCGGGATCGACCGGGAAAAACATCCCCTGGTCGCGCAGGAACTCGTTCAGCTGCTGCCGCGTGACGCCCGGCTCGATCAGGCAGTCCATATCCTCGGCATTCACCTCCAGCACCTTGTTCATGCGCGAGAGGTCGAGCGAGATGCCCCGCCGCACCGGGTTCACATGCCCCTCCAGCGAGGTGCCGGCGCCGAAGGCCACCACCGGCACGCCATGCTGATGGCAGAGGGCGAGGATCCGGCTCACCTCCTCCGTGCTCTCCACGAAGGCGACGGCATCCGGCAGGGTGGGCGGCGTCTGGTCCTCGCCCCGGCTGTGCTGCTCCCGTACCGCCTGGGCGGTGGAGAGGCGATCCCCGAGGAACTCCCGGACGGCGGCGATGACGGCGTCCACCGGACGCGGGGTGATGGTGTTCATGGAGGGGTCCTCATCCCGCCTTCGCGGGGCTGTCAAGCATCCCGCGCCAGCGGGCATGTCAAACAATGCGGGCCGCCGCCGCCGGCGGTAAACAGCGAAAGCGGCGGGTCCAGGACGGTCAGCCCCTCCGCCCGCAACGCCGCATTCAGATCGCGGCTCTCCGCCGCTGAGATCACCCGCCCCTCCCCCAGCGCCAGGATGTTGCAGCCGAGCTGCATGGCGGCGCGGTAGGGCACGTTGAGGCAGCTTATGCCATGGGCGCCGAGCCAGGCCACGAAGCCGGGATCCAGCACGTCGAGGCAGGCCGCGGCGAGCCCCGGCGCCGCCAGGCAGAACAGCACGTCGAGATGCAGGAAATGCTCGTCGAAGGTCTCGATCCGCACCTCCCAGCCCTCCGCCCGCAGCCAGCCCGCCAGCTGCTCCGCCCCGGCGAGGTCGGTGCGGCCGCCGCTGGCGCCGATCAGGGCGAGGCCGGGGCGGAGGATATGGACGTCGCCCCCTTCCAGCGTCCCGGCCGAGCTCTTGCGCCAGAAGCGGCTCCCCTGGCCCTCGTGCCAGTCGAGCAGATGCGCGTATTCTCCCCGCCGTTGCGGCCGTTCGAGCTGGCAGAGCACCGGGCCGCGATGCGTCACCACCACGGAATCCCGGGTGTAGGCCATGTAGGGCAGGTGCGGCTGGGGCGGCAGGAGATGCACGCGGGCGCCGCCCTGCTCCAGCGCCGCCACCAGCTCCCGGTGCTGGGATTGCAGCCCCTGCAGGTCGGCCTCGCCCCCGCCGGCCAGGGTCCGGCGGGCGATGCTGTTGGTCGGCAGCCAGCGGTAATGGTCCGGCGGGCAGACCAGCACCTCCCTGAGCCGGCCGGTCTCGGAGGCGACGATCCATTCGGGCATGGGCCGAGCCTGCCGCGCCCGGGCCCCGGCGTCCAGACGGGGCCTTGACCCCGGCTGGCCGAGGCGCCTATGCGTGACCTCGGCGGCGCGAGCTGCTCCTCGCGATTTGTCCGGCCAGCTTGCGGCGAGGTCCTTCGGGCGCCCCATCAGGGGCGAAAACAAGCGCGCTAAACGGCCGAGGGATGGCGCCCGCCATCCCCCGCCCCGTGCAGGGGGCCGGACGCCGTGCATTTGCAAGGTGCCCGTGATGCCGAAGACCCTGCCCAAACGCCCGCTCCGCCCCGCCACCCTGCTCGTCCGCGGCGGCACCAACCGCAGCAACCATGACGAGACGGCCGAGGCGCTCTTCCTCACCTCCGGCTTCGTCTATGACAACGCCGAGCAGGCCGAGGCGACCTTCGCCGGCACGGCGCAGCATTTCCAGTATTCCCGCTTCGGCAACCCGACGACGGCAATGCTGGAGCAGCGCCTGGCCGCGCTGGAAGGGGCGGAGGCCTGCCGGCTGACGGCCACCGGCATGGCCGCGGTGCATGCCGCCATGCTCTCCCATCTGAAGGCCGGGGACCGGGTGGTGGCGTCGCGCGCGCTCTTCGGCTCCTGCCACTGGATCGTCTCCACCCTGCTGCCGCGCTACGGCATCGAGGGCGTCTTCGTCGATGGCGGCGACCTGGCGCAATGGGAAGCGGCGCTGGCGAAGCCGACGGCGCTGGTGCTGCTGGAGACGCCCTCCAACCCGATGCTGGAGCTGGTGGACCTGCCCGCCGTCGCGGCGCTGGCGCACCGGGCCGGCGCGCTGGTGGTGGTGGACAATGTCTTCGCCACGCCGCTGCTGCAGAAGCCGCTGCAGCTCGGTGCCGATGTCGTGGTCTATTCCTGCACCAAGCACATGGACGGCCAGGGCCGCGTGCTGGGCGGCGCCGTGCTGGGCAGCAAGAAGTGGGTGGATGAGGTGCTGCAGCCCTTCATCCGCAACACCGGCCCCTCCATCAGCCCCTTCAATGCCTGGGTGATCCTGAAGGGGCTGGAGACGCTGCATCTGCGCGTCCCCGCCATGTGCCGCAGCGCCGCCGCCATCGCCGAATTCCTCGGCGGCCGGAAGGAAGTGGCGCGCGCCCTCTATCCCTTCGCCGAGAGTCACCCGCAGCATGCGCTGGCGAAGCGGCTGATGACGGATGGCGGCACGCTGGTGACCTTCGACCTGAAGGGCGGGAAGGAGGCGGCCTTCCGCTTCTGCAACGCGCTGCAGGTGATCGACATCTCCAACAACCTCGGCGATTCCAAGTCGATGGTGACGCATCCGGCAACGACGACGCATATGCGCATCGGCGCGGAGGAGCGCGCAAAGCTCGGCATCACCGATGGCACGATCCGGCTTTCGGTCGGGCTGGAGGATGTCGCGGACCTCATCGAGGATCTCGGCGCCGCGCTGGACGCCGCCTGAGTCCCCACGACGGCGCTGCGCGCCGCCGCGGGGGACCCCATAGGCGCCTGGCGAGCGGCGCCTCGCACAGCCTGGCGCGGCGAAGCCGCGCCAGGGCAATGGGCGGTCCGGCAAGAAGACTGCGCCTTCGCGATCACAAGACGGCGCTTCGAAGCGACAGCGGCGGGGCATGGGCGAAGGCGGCCATGCGCATATGCCAGGGTGCGCCTGCCGCGCAGCCCTGGCGTGAACCCGGCACCAGGGAGCATGTGGCGCCCGACCGGAGCGGTCAGCATCGGGCGAGGCATCCACGCGCAACTGGCGCCCACCCGCCCCGCCATGGCAGGCTGGCACCGGGGAGACACTTCGCATGGCACTCGACACCTGGGCGGCCTTCCTCGCCGCCTCCACCCTGCTGCTGCTGATCCCGGGGCCGACCATCCTGCTCGTCATCGGCCAATCGCTCGGCGGGGGAAGGCGGGCGGCGCTGCCGCTGGTGGCCGGCGTGGCGCTCGGCGACCTCGCCGCCATGTCCCTCTCGCTGGCCGGGCTCGGCGCCCTGCTTGCCGCTTCCGCCACCCTCTTCACCGCACTGAAATGGGCCGGCGCCGCCTATCTCCTCTGGCTCGGCGTGAAGCTCTGGCGCGCCCCCGTCGCGGCGGCGGCGCCGCCCGCCGCCCCGCCCCGCCGCGCCTTCCGGGACGCCTATCTGGTGACGGCGCTGAATCCGAAGAGCATCGCCTTCTTCGTCGCCTTCGTCCCGCAATTCCTGGACGCGACCGCGCCCTGGCTGCCCCAGGCGGCGATCATGGTGGCCAGCTTCGTTGTCCTCGCCGCGCTGAACGCGCTGGGCTACGCGCTGCTGGCCGGCCGCCTCTCCGCCGCCATCGCCCGCCCCGGCCTGCGGCGCGGCATCAACCGGCTCGGCGGCAGCATGCTGATCGGCGCCGGCCTCGCCACCGCACGGAGCTGACGCCATGGCCCGCAGCCCCGAGGACTACTCCGCCGTGACGCGCGACATCCGCGTCACCATCCGCACCTTCTTCCTGGCCGACCAGTCGGAGCCGGAGCGCAGCCACTATGTCTGGGCCTATCGCGTCACCATCGCCAATGAGGGACGGCAGACGGTCCAGCTCCTGAAGCGCACCTGGCTCATCACCGATGCGCAAGGTCGCACCCAGCGCGTGCATGGCGACGGCGTGGTGGGCGAGCAGCCGGTGCTGGAGCCGGGGGAGAGCTTCGAATACACCTCCGGGACCCCGCTCTCGACACCCTCGGGCTTCATGCGCGGCCTCTACCACATGATCGACAGCGGCTCCGGCGAGCCCTTCGACGTGACCATCCCGAGCTTCAGCCTGGACAGCCCGCACGAGCCGCACCGCGTGCATTGAGCATGTGCCCGCGCCGTTCAGCGCAGCGCAGCGCGGAGGGTGGCGAGGAAGGCGCCGAGGCCGAGCAACGCATTCGCGGCATGCGACCATTCCCAGTCGCGCCGCAGCCCCTCCCAGCCCGGTGGCAGCATGGTCCAATTGGCCGTCGCCTGGTTGGCCGGGAAGGTCCAGGCGAAGAACACGCCAAGCCCGGCCAGCAGCAGCGCCGCCGCCAGCAGCGCGGGCCAAGCCGCGCGCCCTTCCCGCCGCAGCCGCCAGGCCAGCGCCAGCTCGGCGAGGATCGCGGCAATGGGCAGCGCGCCGAGCATGGCCCAGCCATCATAGGCCCGCTGCGCCGCGAGATAGGACTCCGGCGCCAGCGTCAGCTTGTTCGGCAGGGCGAAGAGATGCGCGCCGCCCGGGATCAGGGCCAGCGCGGCGAGCAGCAGGGCCAGGGTGCGCATGCCGCGAAAAAGGCAAGCGGCCGCCCCGGTTTCACGCCGCGCGGCGGATAAAGCCCCCGGCCAGCACGCGGTCGCCGTCATAGAGCACGCAGGCCTGGCCGGGCGCCGCGATCGCCGGCGCCTCCGGCCGCACAAGCAGCGTGGCGCGTGCCGCATCCCATTCGGCCGTGGCCGGCTGCGGCACTTCCCGCGCCCGCAGCTTCACCTGGCAGGAGACGGGCCCCGCCGGCGGCGGGCGCAGCCAATTCACCTCGGCCACCTGCACCTCGACCTGCGGCAGCGCCGCCCGCGGCCCCACCACCACGCGCCGCCGCCCCGGCTCCAGCGCCGCGACATAGAGCGGCTGTTCGCCATCATAGGAGGCGGTGCCGAGCCCCCGCCCCTGGCCCACCGTGTAGCGGGCGATACCCTCATGCCGGCCGAGCACGCGGCCATCCAGATGCACGATCTCGCCCGGCTCCGCCGCTTCCGGCCGGTGCTTCGCCACCACCTCATGGTAGCGGCCGGCGGGGACGAAGCAGATATCCTGGCTGTCCGGCTTCTCGGCGACGCTGAGGCCGAGCCGCGCCGCCTCCGCCCTGACCGTCGCCTTGTCCGGGAAGCCGCCCAGCGGGAAGCGGCTGAAGGCGAGCTGCGCCGGCGTCGTCAGCGCCAGGAAGTAGCTCTGGTCCCGCGCCGGATCGGCGGCGCGGTGCAGCTCCGGCCCCGACGCGCCCTCGACGCGCCGGGCATAATGCCCGGTCGCCAGCGCCTCCGCGCCCAGGTCGCGGGCCAGCGCCACCAGATCGTGGAACTTCACCGTCTGATTGCAGCGGATGCAGGGAATCGGCGTCTCCCCCGCCGCGTAGCTGGCGGCGAAATCCGCCACCACCGCGTCGCGGAAGCGCGTCTCCCGGTCCAGCACGTAATGCGGGATGTCGAGGCGGTCGGCGACGCGGCGGGCATCCATGATGTCCTGCCCGGCGCAGCAGGCGCCCTTCTTCTGCACGGCGGCGCCATGGTCGTAGAGCTGCAGCGTGGCGCCGATCACCTCATGCCCCTGCTCCTTCAACAGGCCGGCGACCACGCTGCTGTCCACGCCGCCGGACATGGCGACCAGGATCCTCATGGCGTGGTCCCCCCGCAGGCGGGGATGACGGAGAAGGGGAACAGCCGGAAGGCGCCCTGCATGGCTAGAGCCCGTCCAGCCCCTGCTGCCAGAACCGCGCCTCCAGCCGCGCCGCCTCGCTGAAGGTGGCGCTCAGCATCGGGAAGCGGGCATGGCCGCCGAAGCTCTCGCCCAGCGCGTCGATCCGCGCGGCCGCGGCGCGGGCCATGGCCTGGTAGCCGGGATCGGCATAGGTATCGATCCAGCTCTGATAGGGATTGCCCTCCCGCCGGCGCTTCGGGTCGGCCAGGATGCGCAGCGCCACCTCGCCATAGCCCACCGTGCAGGGCGCCAGCGCCACCTCGAGGTCGAGGATGTCGCCCGCCAGCCCGCGGTCGATGACGTAGCGGGTGTAGCTGACCGTCTCGGCGCTTTCGGGCGTCGCCCGCACCTCGGCTTCCGGGATGCCCCATTCCGCGCAGTAGCGCAGGTGCATCAGCGTCTCCGACAGGATGGCGGAGATGGCCGCGGTCTTGTCCCGCATCGCCTCGATGCTCTCGGCCTTGAAGACCGCCAGCGCCTTGGCCCGGGCGAAATGGATCAGGAAGAGGTAGTCCTGGATCAGGTAGCGGCGGAAGGCCGCCAGCGGCAGCGTGCCGTCCGAAAGGCCCTGGACGAAAGGATGCCAAGTATAGGCCACCCAGTCCCGCGCGCAGCCATCCCGCAGCCGCCGGTACAGCCCGCCCGCAGACCCGAAATCTTCCCAGGCGGTCATGAAGAGCGGCTCCGATTCACGCTCCGCTCCTCGGCCCTCCGGGCCTGCGGGGCTCCGCGCTCGGAGAACCAGCCGCGGCTCCGCTTCACGCTCCGCTCCTCGGCCCTCCGGGCCTGCGGGGCTCCGCGATCGGAGCCGTCAGCCACCGGCATTCCGCGTGCCGGCGGGCAGCTTCACCACCAGCCCGTCCAGCGCCTCCGTCATGATGAGCTGACAGCCCAGCCGGCTCGTCTCCTGCAGGTCGAAGGCGAGGTCGAGCATGTCCTCCTCATCCTCGGTCGGCGCCGCCAGCTTGCCGAACCAGGACGGGTCCACGATCACATGGCAGGTGGAGCAGGCGAGCGAGCCTTCGCAGGCGCCCTCGATATCGACGCCGTGCTTGTGCGCGATCTCCAGCACGGAAAGGCCCAGGGGGGCATCGACTTCCCGGCGGGTCCCGTCACGCTCGACGAAGGTCATCTTGGGCATCTAGGGGCGCGCTCCCGCTGCGAGGGCCTGACGCCAGGCCGCGGCAAGGGCTGCCGCAGCCTGGTCCACATCGGCAGGCGAGGTAAAGCGCCCGATCCCGATCCGCAAGGTCGCGCGTGCCTCGCGTTCCGAAATCCCAAGGGCCCGGAGCACATAGGAGGGCTCGACCTCTGCCGAGGAGCAGGCCGAGCCGGTGGAGACGCAGACATCCGGCGCCGCCGCCATGATCGCCTGCGCATCGGGCCAGATGGTTTCGCCCTGCCGGGCGATGCCGGGGAAGGTGAGGTTGAGATTGCCCGGGACGCGCCGTTCCGCATCCCCGTTCAGCCGGACCTCCGGGATCTCCGCCCGGAGCGCCGCCAGGAACCGGTCCCGCTGCCCGGCGATGCGGCCGGCATCCAGCATGCCCTCGATGGCGGCGAGCCGCGCCGCCTCCCCGAGCCCCACGATCAGCGGCGCCGGCAGGGTGCCGGAGCGCAGCCCGCGTTCCTGCCCGCCGCCGGAAAACAGCGGCGCCAGCCGCACCCGCGGCCGCCGCCGGACATAGAGCGCCCCGATCCCCTTCGGCCCGTAGATCTTGTGGCCGGAGAGGGAGAGCAGGTCGGCCTGGAGCTCCGCCACATCCAGCGGGATCCGCCCCGCCCCCTGGGCGGCATCGGTGTGGAACAGGGCGCCGGCCGCCTTGGCGATGGTGCCGATCTCGGCCAGGGGCTGCACCACCCCGATCTCGTTGTTCACCGCCATGATGGTGACGAGCAGGGTGCGGTCATCCACCGTCTCCCGCAGCCGGTCGAGGTCCGCCAACCCATCCGGCCGCACCGGCAGCACCACCGGCTCGAATCCCTCGGCCGCCAAGTCACGGACGCTCTCCAGCACGCATTTATGTTCGGTGGCCAGCGTCACGATCCGCCGCCGCTCGCCGCCCTGCTGCGCGGCGAAGCGCGCGGCGCCCTTGATCGCCAGGTTGTTGGATTCCGTGGCGCCGGAGGTGAGGATGATCTCCCGCGCCTCCGCCCCGATCAGCGCCGCCACCGCCTCCCGCGCCTGCTCCACCGCTGCCTCGGCGGCGCGGCCCAGCACATGCTCGACACTGTGCGGGTTGGCGAAATTCTCCTCCCACCACGGCCGCATGGCGGCCAGCACCCGCGGGTCCACGGGCGTGGTGGCGTGGTTGTCGAGGTAGATGGGGCGGTTCGGGCGCATTCCCGGAGTCTGGCCCCTCAGGCCGCGCTTTTCGAGAGCCGTCGGCGCATGGCCGACCACGCCTCCAGGAAACGCTCCGCCGCATCCTCCGGCGCATTCCAGGGCAGCGAGACGCGGATGCCACACCCGGCCAACTCCCCGAAGCCCATCGCCGCCAGCACATGGCTGCGCGCCACCTTGCCCGAGGAGCAGGCGGCCCCGGCCGAGACCCGCACCCCGGCAAGGTCGAGCGCGATCACCTGGGTCTCCGCCGCCACGCCCGGCAGGAGGATGAGGCTGGTATTGGGCAGCCGCGGCGCCCCCCTGCCCGCGATCACCCCCTCGCCCGGCAGCCCGGCCTCGATCCGGTCGCGCAGCGCGGCGAGGCGCGCCGCCTCCCCCGGCTCCGGCACCGCGGCGGCCATGCCGGCGAGGGCGGGCAGCGGCTCCGTCCCGCCCCGCTTGCCGCGTTCCTGCCCGCCGCCGGCGATCAGCGCCGGCAGGTGCAGGCCGGGCCGCAGCAGCAGCGCGCCGGCGCCGGGCGGCCCGCCCAGCTTGTGGCCGGACAGGGCGATGCTGTCCGCCCCCACCGGCAACGCCCCGCGCCCGGCCGCCTGCACCGCATCCATGTGCAGCAGCGCGCCATGCGCCCGGCAGAGCGCCGAGACCTCGGCGATCGGGTGCCGCACTCCGGTCTCGTTGTTCGCCGCCATGGCGCAGACCAGGGCGGGCGGCCCTTCGGCCAGCACCGCCTCCAGCGCCGCCAGGTCCAGCGTGCCATCCGCCAGCACCGGCAGCACCGTGGCAGCCGGACCTGCAGCGGCCAGCACGGCGGGGTGCTCCGTCGCCCCCACCAGCACCCGCCTGCCCTGGCCCAGCCCATGGATGGCCAGGGCATTCGCCTCCGTCCCGCCAGCGGTGAACACCACCTCGAAGCCAGGCGCGAAACGCGCCGCCACCGCCTCCCGCGCCGCTTCCAGCAGCCGGCGCGCGCCGCGCCCGGCGGCATGGACGGAGGAAGGGTTTCCCCCCGCCTCGAGCGCCGCCAGCACCGCCCCCCGCGCCGCGGGGCGGAGCGGCTCGGTGGCGTTGGCGTCCATATATAAGGTCATGGGCAGCAGCCTATTCGGCCGGCGCGGCCATCCGCGGCGGCAGGGGCGGGACGGCCCGCCCGGCAATGCCCCCGCCGCAGACATCGGCCAGGGTCACATGCGCCAGGAACAGCCGGATCTGCTCCCCAAGCTCCTCCCACAGGTCATGGGTCAGGCATTTCTGCCCGGCGAGGCAGCCCGGCGCCCCCTCCTCGCAGCGCGTCGCCTTCAGCGGCTCGTCCACCGCCTCGATGATCTCGGCCACCGCGACCTCGCAGGCCGGCCGGGCCAGCCGGTACCCCCCGCCCGGCCCGCGGGCGGAACAGACCAGCCCGGCCCGGCGGAGATGGCCGAACAACTGCTCGAGATAGGCGAGGGAGAGGTGCTGGGCCTGGGCGATCTCCGCCAAACTGACCGGGCAGCCCTCGCCCCGCCGCAACTTCCCGGTGTGAGCCGCCTGGCGGATCGCCAGCTCGACCATGGCCATCACGGCATATCGACCGCGGGTTGAAAGCCGCACGGCTCAACCCCCTAGCATTTGGCGCAATCCGGGGCGATGCCGCACAGCTTACGCAGGAAGTTGAGGGCCATTCCTTGAATCCGTTATGAAACTCGTCGCTGACTAACTATATTCTGGTCGCCCCCGGGGTCCGGGAGCCTGTCCGGGGGCGCCTGAACAAGAACCATTGCGACGTGGTCCCGATTCGGTGACCCCCTCAAGGGGCATCGGCCTGGGAAGCTATTTTACCCGACTGTCCCAGTCAACCATTGGGGCAAGGCCGGGGCGGCGCGATGGGAATTGGGCAGGCGGCGGGCTCGGTCGACGCTCCGTGGCTGCTGCCGTCACGGGGCCACGGCCGGGCCAGCCAGGACTTCCCCACCAAGCGTCGGTGCGCGCTTGGCTTGTCGGTGGTGCGGCAACATGCCCTCCTCCGGCAGCCCAGGCGCGCACGGCCAACCGGAATTGGACCCAAGGGACGATGCCTGAGGTCATGTTCGCCGGCCCCGACGGCCGGCTCGAAGGCCGCTACCACCACTCGAAGCAGGCGAATGCGCCCGTCGCCCTGCTGCTTCACCCCCACCCGCTGCATGGCGGGACGATGAACAACCGGGTCATCCACGCCCTGTACCAACGTTTCCAGGCGATGGGGTTTTCTACCCTGCGGTTCAATTTCCGCGGGGTGGGCCGCAGCCAGGGCCGCTATGATGGCGGGATCGGCGAGATCTCGGATGCGGCGGCGGCGCTCGACTTCCTCCAGGCAGTGAACCCCAACGCCAACAGCCTCTGGGTCGCCGGCTACTCCTTCGGCGCCTATGTCGGCATGCAGCTGCTGATGCGCCGGCCGGAGATGGGCGGCTTCGTCTCCATCGCCGCCCCAGCCAGCCATTACGATTTCGGCTTCCTCGCCCCCTGCCCCTGCAACGGCCTGATCCTGCACGGGGCGGAGGATGAGCTGGTGCCGGAATCCTCCGTGAAGAAGCTGGTGGACAAGCTGAACACCCAGCGCGGCATCAGCATCGACTACCGGGTGATGCCGGGCGCCGGCCATGTCTTCACGCCGGAGCAGACGGAGAAGGTGGTGGATGCAGCGGAGGACCATGTGCTCTCGCGCATGAACCGCAGCCGCATGGCGCTGGCCGCGGATTGAGCGGCCGGCCCTAGCGCCGGATGGCGGCGGCGCCCCCGCCGCCGCCGCGCCGGATCCCAACGATGACCCGACGCCATTTCCTGCTGGGCACCGCTTCCCTCGCCGCGTCCTTCCTGCCCCGCCCCTGGGCCGGCTCCGCCGCGGCCGATCCGCCGGGCGAGGTGCTGACCATGGTGGTCGCCTATGCCGCCGGCGGCAGCACCGATCTCGGCGCCCGCAGCCTGGCGCGCTTCCTGGAACGGGACATCGGCCAGAAGGTGGTGGTGGTGAACAAGCCCGGCGCGGGCGGGGAGGCCGGCTTCACCGCCCTGGCCCGGGCGGCGCCGGATGGCAGCACCTTCGGCATCGTCAATACCCCGCCCCTGCTGACCCTGCCGCTGGAGCGCCGCACTCGCTACCAGCCGGAGCAGCTCGCACCGGTCGCCGGCATCGTGGACAATCCCAACGCCATCTTCGTGCCGGCGGAATGCCCCTGGATGAGCCTCGCCGATCTGGTGGCCGCGGCGCGGGCGAAGCCGGAGGGAATCAGCTACGGCACCACCGGTACCGGCTCAGACGACCATCTGGCGGCGCTGGCGCTGGAACGGCTGGCGGGGATCAAGCTGCTGCACGTGCCGCAGGCCGGCGCGGCGCAGGCCAAGCAATCCTTGGCCGCACGGCAATTCACCTTCGCCGTGCTGAACCTGGCCGATGCGGTGCCGGAGGTGCCGCAGGGCCAGTTCCGCCTGCTGGCCCAGGCCGCCGCCACGCGCAGCCCCCTGGCGCCGGAGGCCCCGACCTTCCGCGAGGCCGGCTACGACCTGGTGGAAGGGGCGCTGCGCGGCCTGGCCGTCCCGGCGGGCACGCCGGCGCCAGCGGTGGAGCGGCTGGCCCGGGCGGCGGAGCGCGTGCTGGCGCTGCCGGAATTCCAGGCCCTGGCGCGGCAGCAGATGCTGCCCCTGCGCTTCGCCGGCCCCGCCGAATTCGCCGCCGAGCTCGCCACCCGCCGCGCCCGCTACCAAGCCATCTGGAACGACCAGCCCTGGCGGGACTAGTTCCCCACGAAGTCGCTAGCGCGCCTTCGTGGGGGCCCCGGGAGGCGCTGGGGGCCGGAGGCTTCGGCACAGCCTGCCGCGGCAAAGCCGCGGCAGGACAGCGGGCGGTCCGGGCTGCGACGGGCCGTGGAATGCCAGGCATGGGAGGGCGGCACGTGGCGACGATCAATTGCGACATGGGGGAGGGCTACGGGCCCTGGCGAATCGGCGACGACGTGGCGCTGATGCCGCTGATCGACTTGGCCAATGTCGCCTGCGGCTTCCATGCCGGCGATCCCTCCTGGATGCGGGCGACGGTCAGGCTGGCGAAGCGGCATGGCGTCGCGGTCGGCGCGCACCCCTCGCTGCCCGACCGCCAGGGCTTCGGCCGGCGGGAGATGGCAATGGGGCGGGAGGAGCTGGCGGATGCGCTGATCTACCAGATCGGCGCCCTGGCCGGCATGCTGCGCGCGGAGGGCATGGCGCTGCACCACATCAAGCCGCATGGCGCGCTCTACGGCATGGCGGCGCGGCTGGATCCCGTGGCGCAGGCGGTGTGCGACGCGGCGGACGTGTTCGGCGTGCCAATCCTCGGCATGCCCGGCACGCTGCATGAGAGCGTCTACCCCACCCGCGGCCACCGCTTCGTCGCGGAGTTCTATGCTGATCTCGACTATGCCGATGGCGGCGGGCTGATCATCACGCGCGAGCACGCGCCGGTGGACCCGGCATTGGCGGCGGAGCGCTGCGCAAGGGCGCTGACGTCAGGCCTCGCGGCAAGCCTCGGCGGCGTGGATGTCGTCGTCGGCCGCGACAGCATCTGCCTGCATTCGGACACCCCGAACGCCGTGGAGGTGGCCCTCGCTGTCCGAGGTGTCGTGCGCTGACTCAAGGTTTCCAAAGGCCCTTCGGCCTTTGGCGGGAGGAGTGTGAGGAGGGCAGAGCCCTCCTCACGATTGACGGATGGCTTCCGCCAGCCCCCGCACCTGGTCCAGCACCAGCCTGACCGTCTCCGGCCTTGCCCGCCCCTGCTCGTCCAGGCTCGCCGCCAGCGTATCCACCAGCGCCGTGCCCACCACCGCGCCATCCGCCAGCTTCGCCGCTTCCGCCGCCTGGGCGGGGGTGCGGATGCCGAAGCCGATGGCGATCGGCAGCTCAGTATGCTTGCGCAGCCGCGGCACCGCCTCGGCCAGGCTGGCGCTGCTGGCGCTTTTCGTGCCGGTGATGCCGGTGATGGAGACGTAGTAGATGAAGCCGCTGGTCGCCGCGAGCACGCGCGGCAGCCGCGCCTCGTCCGTCGTCGGCGCCACCAGCCGGATCAGGTCGAGGCCCGCTGCCCTGGTCAGCGGCTCGATCTCGTCGGCTTCCTCGGGCGGCACGTCCACCACGATCAGCCCATCGACGCCGGAGGCAGCGGCATCGGTGCAGAAGCGCTCCGTGCCATAGGCCAGGATGGGGTTGTAGTAGCCCATCAGCACGATGGGGGTGGTGCTGTCCTCCTTGCGGAAATCCCGCACCAGCGCCAGCACGCCGGCCAGCGTCGCCCCCGCCTTCAGCGCCCGCAGCGCGGCGCGCTGGATGGAGGGGCCGTCCGCCATCGGGTCGGTGAAGGGCACGCCCACTTCGATGAGGTCGGCCCCGGCCCCCGGCAGGCCGCGCAGCAGCGCCAGCGAGGTGGCCGGATCCGGGTCATAGCCCTGGAGATAGGTGACGAGCGCGCCGCGCCCCGCCGCCTTCAGCTCCGCGAATTTGGCAGCGATGCGCGATGCCTGCTGGGGCCGGTTCACGCTCGGCTCCTCGCCACGCTGCGGTGCTCCGCGATCGGACCCGGTCACAGCTTCACCCCGAGATGATGCGCCACGGTGAAGATGTCCTTGTCCCCGCGGCCGCTGAGGTTGAGGACGATGATCCCGTCCTTCTGCATGGTCGGCGCGCGCTTGATCACCTCGGCCAGGCCATGCGCCGATTCCAGCGCCGGGATGATGCCCTCGAGCTTCGAGCAGAGCTGGAAGGCGGCCAGCGCCTCGTCATCCGTGGCGGTCACGTAGGTCACGCGGCCCGCCTCATGCAGCCAGGAATGCTCCGGGCCGATGCCGGGATAGTCGAGGCCGGCGCTGATCGAATGCGCCTCGATGATCTGGCCGTGGCGGTCCTGCAGCAGGTAGGTGCGGTTGCCATGCAGCACGCCGGGCTGGCCCCGGTTGATGGAGGCGGCGTGCTCCTCGGTATCGACGCCACGGCCGGCGGCCTCGACGCCGTACATCGCGACGCCCTCATCATCGAGGAAGGGATGGAACAGCCCCATGGCGGAGGAGCCGCCGCCGACGGCGCAGACCAGCGCATCCGGCAGGCGGCCCTCGGCGGCGAGGATCTGCTCCCGCGTCTCGATGCCGATGACGCTCTGGAAGTCCCGCACCATGGCCGGGTAGGGGTGCGGGCCGGCGACGGTGCCGATGCAGTAATAGGTGTCCGCAACGTTCGCCACCCAGTGGCGCAGCGCCTCGTTCATCGCATCCTTCAGCGTCGCGGCGCCGGAGGTGACGGGGACCACCTCGGCGCCCAGCAGCTTCATGCGGAAGACGTTGGGCTGCTGCCGCTCCACATCGGTCGCGCCCATGAAGACGGTGCAGGGCAGGTCGAACAGCGCGCAGGCGGTGGCGGTGGCGACGCCATGCTGGCCGGCGCCGGTCTCGGCGATGATGCGCGTCTTGCCCATGCGCTTCGCCAGCAGGATCTGGCCCAGCACGGCGTTGATCTTGTGCGCGCCGGTGTGGTTCAGCTCTTCCCGCTTGAAGTACACCTTCGCGCCGCCGAGGTGAGCCGTGAGGCGCTCGGCGAGCCAAAGCGGGCTGGGCCGGCCGACGTAATGCGTCAGCAGGTAGCGCCACTCCCGGTCGAATTCGGGGTCCCGCTTCGCGGCCTCATAGGCCGCCTCCACCTCGAGGATGAGCGGCATGAGGGTTTCGGCGACGAAGCGGCCGCCGAACTGGCCGAAGCGGCCGCGTGCATCCGGGCCCTGGCGGAAGGTGTTGGGCAGAGGCTTGTTCACGTGTCGTCCCCGTCCGAAGCCCTGGCTCATAGAACAGGCGGGGCGGAGGGGGAAGGCGGACCGGCCTGCGGCAAAGAGGAAGGGCCACGCTCTCCTCCTTGGGCGCAGCGCGCCAACCCCACCCGCAAAGGGGCGAAGGACTGATTTCAACCCTTGCGTCCGTGGTTGAGCCACGGGGCCCGAAGCGCTCGGCTCGCGGAGGGATGGCTGAGCCCCTCTGGATCACCCACCCCGCGCCGCCGCACGAAGGCCGCGATCCTTGCCGGGTCCCTCACCGCCGCGCCTTCTCCACGCCCGAGGACACATCCGCCCCTTGTCGCCCCGCTCTGGCGCAGCGCCTCTCCCACGCTTCCCGGCGTCAGCCCGCCCGCCAGCAGCCAGGGGTGCGGAATCACCCGCCCCGCCGCTAGTCGAAGGGCGCGGCATTGCCACCGGGCAGGGTCGCGCCGGGCGGCGGCGTCGGGAGCGAAGGCGCGCATGGTGGCCCGCGGCCCGGCGTGGCCGCCAGCGGTGCCAATCGGCCCCGGTCGAGACGGCGCCCTCGCGCCGCCGGGACAGGCCCGGCGGCGGCCCCCGGCACCAGGCGCGGCCGGCTCAGGCCTCCGCTGCCTCGAAAGGTTGCGGCGAGACCCGCAGGACGGTCAGGACGCGCTCATGCCCTTGCTGCGTGGGCCAGCGGATGGACCGGCCGGCGGACAGGCCAAGCAAGGCGGCCCCCACGAGGGTGAGCACCGAGATGCGGCCCGACGCGATATCGGCTTCATGCGGATAGACGAGCTGGACATGGCGCACCACGCCCGTCGCCTCGTCACTGTACTCGACATAGGAATGCATCGCGACCACGTCGGGCGGCATCTTCTCGGGCGGCAGCAGCCGGGCACGATCGATCTCGCCGAGGAGGCGCTCGGCCACCTCGGGGGACCGCTGCGACGCGGCAGCGGCAAGGCGCGACAGGCGCTCCTCATCGGCGGTGGAAAGGATGATGGGCGGAGCGGCATGGGCCGTCGCGCGCCGGCCCCCGTGTCGCGGGCTTACAGCATTCATCTCTCTTGATCCTTCTCTGGCCCGTGCGGCAGCGCAGGCTCGGTTCCAGGCATGGTTGTCGCCGGCGCGCCCGTGCTGCCGGGCCGGCTGTGGTCAGGCCGAGGCGGGTCCGGGGCGGACGCGCCGCAGTCTCGGCAGCGCCGGGGCGTCGGCCCCGGTCTCCTCCGCCTCACGACGATCGTTCGCCGGATCGCCGGCCGCTGCATCCGCCTCATGCGTGACCGCGATGAGGCGGAGGGTTTCGGCGGTACCGTCGCGGCGGATGGCCGTGACCGCCGCACCGGCTGCGTGGCCCAGCAGGGCGAGGCCATGCGGCGCCGTCACCGGCAAGGTCCATCCGGCCGGCGAGTGCTGCGGCGGGAGCACGAGCACGCGCCCTTCCGCCGTGCCGCCATCGACCGAGAAGACGACGCGCGAACCGAGCGAGGCAATGCTTGGCACGGCCGCATCGACCGGCAGCATGCGCGACTGCTCCAGCTTGGTGAGCAGCGCCGCATAGACCACCCCGGTCGGCGAGAGTCGCAGCCGCGCGAAGCGCTCCAGGGCTGTGAAGTCGCGCACCGACAAGACGGGAGTGCCCACGGTGATGGGGCGCGACGATGCCGTGGCCGGCGCCGCGGCGGTGTCGCAGGCGTAGCAGATGTCGGCGGGGGCAGCGACGGCGTTGCCGCAGACGGCGCAGATCGAGACCTGGAATGTCACGGGCAGTCCTCCGGATAGGATGACGCGCGGCTCACCGCGGCGGCGGAGGCAATGCGTCACACTGTTGCGTTGGGGAGGGAGTCCCCGGGCCGGAGGGCGCGCCGACGGCGCGCACGGTCAGGCCCGGGGCTGAGAGCCCGCGAGCAGATTTCCCGCGTGAAGCAGGAAGCGGCAGCGATGAACCGGGATGGACCGCATGGCGCTCTGAAGATGGCGCATTGGACCGGCAGTATCAATAGCGGCCACCCTGGGCCGGGCTGGGGGCGAGCCGCGCCTTCCGGGAGCGGGTGCTGGGCCGCCAGACACAACCGGCACAGGCCTCCCCGAAGCAGGCGGTGCTACGGCAAGACCCCGATGCAGACCTTCCTCAGCGCCATCCCACCGGCCGGGGAGAGGATCATGCGCCACCGACCACGGCAGACACGCTCATCGGCCCGCACAACCAATGCCACTTGGCGGATCGAGCCCGGCTGATTCGGTTGAAGGGGCGCTGTCACTTCCCTGAACGCTGTGCCTCCTCCGCTCCTGCCAAGCGGAGTGGCCGCTGGACCCCTGGGGTCGGCAAGTCGAACGGCCGGGTCCGAGATCATGATTTCCAGGGGCCCTTGGCGGGAAGCTGGGGAATGGCGCGGCGCTGCCGCGACGCCCCTCCCGATCAGCCGCCCCTGGCCGCCGCC
Source organism: Siccirubricoccus soli (assembly GCF_024178315.1). GTDB lineage: Bacteria > Pseudomonadota > Alphaproteobacteria > Acetobacterales > Acetobacteraceae > Siccirubricoccus > Siccirubricoccus soli. The sequence goes on from NZ_JAMZIK010000099.1 coordinate 56,161, forward strand.
ACGAAGGCCGCGATCCGCGCCGGGTCCTTCACCCCCCGCGCCTTCTCGACGCCAGAGGACACATCCACCCCCGGCGCCCCGCTCTGCCGCAGCGCCTCCGCCACGCTCTCCGGCGTCAGCCCGCCCGCCAGCAGCCAGGGGCGCGGGATCACCCGCCCCGCCGTCAGCCGCCAGTCGAAGGGCGCGGCATTGCCGCCGGGCAGCGTCGCCCCCGGCGGCGGCTTGGCGTCCAGCAGGAAGCGGTCCGTGACCGGCGCGAAATCCGCCAGCGCCGCCAGATCCCCGGGCGTCGCGATGCCCAGCGCCTTCATCACCGGCAGGCCGAAGCGCGCCTTGATGGCCGCGACGCGCGCCGGATCCTCCGCGCCATGGAGCTGGATGAGGTCCAGCCTCACCGCCGCCAGCACCGCCTCGATCAGCGCATCCTCGGGGTCCACGAACAGCCCGGTGCGCAGCGGCCCGCCCTCGGCCCGCGCGGACAGCCCGGCCGCCACCGCCGGCGTCACCGCCCGCGGGGAGGGCGGGTAGAAGACGAAGCCCAGCAGATCGGCGCCCGCCGCCACCGCGGCGTCGAACCCCGCCGCGTCATTCACCCCGCAGATCTTGACGAGAGTCATCCCGGCAGCCCCGCCGCAATCCCCGCCAGCGCCGCCACCGGATCCGCCGCGCCGGTGATGGGCCGGCCGATCACCAGCCAATCCGCCCCCGCCGCCACCGCCTCGGCCGGCGTCGCGGTGCGGGCCTGGTCGCCGGCCGCGCTGCCCGCCGGCCGCACGCCCGGCACCACCAGCAGCGGCGCTTCGCCGAAGGCATCGCGGATCGGTCCCACTTCGCGCGGGGAGCAGACCAGCCCATCCGCCCCGGCCGCAAGCGCCAGCCGCGCCAGCCGCAGCACCTGCTGCACCGGCCCGCCGGCCACCCCCGTCTCGGACAAGGCGGCGGCGTCGAGGCTGGTCAGCACCGTCACCGCCAGCAGGATGGGTCGCGCCGCGCCCGCCGCCTCCGCCGCCTCCCGCGCCGCCGCCACCATGGCCGCGCCGCCCGCCGCATGCAGCGTCAGCATCGCCGGCCGCAGCGGCAGCAGGCTGCGCACCGCGCCGGCCACGGTGTTCGGGATGTCATGCAGCTTCAGGTCGAGGAAGACCGGCGCCAGCGGCGCCACCTGCCGCACCGCCTCCGGCCCCGCGGCGGTGAACAGCTCCAGCCCCAGCTTCACCGCACCGCAGCCGGGCGCCAGGGTGTGCGCCAGCGCCATGGCCCGCGCCGGGTCCGACGTGTCGATCGCCGGAATGATCCGGTCCGCAGCGCGCGCAGGGCGGGGGAGCATGTGGCCGCTCAGGCCGCCGGGCGGGTGATGCGGGCCAGGCTGTTGGCCGGCGGCGGCACCGGCCCCACCTCCCGCGCCTCCTTGGCGCGCAACTCGGCCACCTCCCCCTGCAGAATGCGGTTGGTGTTCTCCAGCGCCTTCGCCCGGCGCCGATAGGGCAGCGCCGCCGCCCAGGCGATGAAGGCGCCGAACAGGAAGAACACCGCGGCGATCAGCAGCACCGCGACGGAGAGCGGCACCGCCCAGGCCAGGTCGAAGGGCCAGAGGCGCAGCGCCACCTCCTCCCGGTTCGAGAGCCCGAACAGCACCAGCAAAATCAGCAGCGGCGCCAGCAGAATCAGTCGGAACATGCGTTACTCCGCCGCCCGGGCGCGCAAGGGCGCCTGCGGTTCACCACCATTCACCCGCTCCCGCAGCTCCTTGCCCGGCTTGAAATAGGGCACGGACTTCCCCGCCACCGGCACGGCCGCGCCGGTGCGCGGATTGCGGCCGGTGCGCGGGTCCCGCTGCTTGGCGGAGAAGGCGCCGAAGCCGCGCAGCTCCACCCGGTCCCCGCGCGCCAGCGCCGCGGTGATTTCGTCGAAGATCGTCGCCACGATCAGCTCTATGTCCGGCTGGCGCAGATGCGGATTCTCCGCCGCCAATTGCGCGATCAGCTCGCTTTTCGTCATGGCGATCGTCCCCAAACTCCCTCAGCCCGGAAGCTGCCAGAGGAGGCGCGGCCCGTCAACGCCAAGCCATTCTGAAATCACGCTTTTCCAAAAGCCCTGGAACAATGCGCCAAACAGGCGCTCGGCCGGGCCGCGGGTCTCCACCTCCCGCACCGGCAGGCTCTCCGGCACCTGCCGTTCCGCCGCCAGCCAGGCCCGGGCCTCCGCCTCGCCGCCGATGGCGTCGATCAGCCCCTCCGCCAGCGCCTGCCGGCCGGTGAAGACACGGCCATCCGCCAGCGCCCGCACCTTCTCCTCCGGCAGGCGGCGGGCGGCAACGACCTTGGCAAGGAATTGCTCGTACATGTCCTGCACCACCGCCTGCAGCGCCGCCCGTCCCTCCGGGCTCAGCGGCTGCAAGGGGTTGGGCTGGGCCTTCAGCGGGCCGGAGACGATGGCCTCGCCGCGCACGCCGAGCCGCGCCGCCAGCTCCGACACATCCACGGCCTGCAGCAGCACGCCGATGGAACCGGTGACGGTGGAGTCCCGGGCATAGACCCGGTCCGTGCCCAGCGCCGCCATGTAGGCGGCGGAGGCGGCGGTGCCGCGCATCACCGCGACCACCGGCTTCTTCTCCCGCAGGCGCTGCAGGGTGGCATACAGCGCCTCCCCACCGCCGACGCTGCCGCCGGGGCTGTCGATGGCGACGATCAGGGCGCGGGTGGCGCGATCCTCGCCCAGCGCCTCCAGCGCCTCGAACAATTTGCGGTCATCGCCGATGAAGCCCTGCACAGTGAGGCGGGCGACATGCTCGCGGCCGGGGAAGGACAGGCCGGATTCGCGGGCGGCGAAGGTGAGCGCGCCGGCCAGCAGCAGCAGCACGGCCAAGCCGCGCCACAGGGCGAGGCGGCGCTTCAGGCGGCGGCGGTCGATCAGGAGGTCGGCGTCGAGGGACATACGGGATCCGGCGTTTCGGCCAGGATGTTGGGTGGCGGGTGGCGGAGGGCAACGGCTGGGGCTTGGCCCCAGGGTGCCGGCAGCAGGTTGTCGTGGCCATGCCCGCGCCCCTGAACCCGCCGGCGACCGAACCGGCCCCGGCCTGGCTTGCTATTCGGCCGCCGGCGTTTTCCTGGCCTGGCTGTAGGCGCGGAGAATGGCGTTGATCCGGGTCTGCCAGCCGCGGCCGGAGGCGCGGAACTCCTCCACCAAATCGGCATCCAGCCTAAGGCTGACCGCGACCTTGGGGCGGGGCATCACCGCCTCCGCCTTCAGGTACCAATCCTCCGGCACGCCCTGCCAATCGGGATCGGCCGCAATCGACCGCTCCAGCTCGGCCTCGGACATCGCCTCGATACGCGCGGCATCGGTGCGGCTCTCCCCGCGCGCGGCGCGGGCGCGCAACTCATCCGCCGAATAGCGCCTGGTAGCGTTCTCTTTCATTCCGCCTAGCCCTCCGGAGCGAAATGACCCGGATCGTCTCACCGCGCATGGTGCAAATCGCGGTAGCGCACAGGCCGTTCACCAGCCCCGTCGCCAAAAAGCGTTCTTCGCCGCCAGGTCCCGGATTGGCAGCGCCGTAAAGATACTCGCCGGCGAAGAGCTGCCAGATATCGAGAAAGTCGAAGCCGTGCTTGGCGATGTTCGACTCCCGCTTAGCCTCGTCCCAAATGAACTCCATGATGGTCGCCCCTCACGCGACGGCCCCGGAAGGGCCTCCGATAGGTCGACTGCATGGGTTCCTCCGCTTGGCTGCACACAAAATGTATATACAGACCCACCTCACTGCAAGTCTTGCGTTGCCGCCAACGAAAAACGGCCGGCGGGTTGCCCCGCCGGCCGCTGCGCCGAAGCCCCGAAGGGGTGTCGGCCTACTCCTCGCCGGCCAGTTCGCGGCGGCGGCGGATGGCGGCACCCAGGATGTCGCCGAGGGAGGCGCCGGAGTCGGTCGAGCCGTACTCCTTCATCGCCTCGCGCTCCTCCTCGATCTCCTTGCCCTTGATGGTCAGGGAGAGGCGGCGGGCAGCGCGGTCCACGGCCACGACCTTGGCATCCACCTTCTCGCCCACCGCGAACTTCTCGGGGCGCTGGTCGCCGCGGTCGCGGGCCAGCTCGGCGCGGCGGATGAAGCCGGTCAGCACATCGTCCACCTTCACCTCGATGCCATTCGCCTGAACGGCGGTGACGACGCAGGTGACAATGTCGTTCTTCTTGACCTTGTCCAGCACCTCGGCCGCCGGATCGGCCTGGAGCTGCTTGATGCCGAGGGAGATGCGCTCCTTCTCGACGTCAACATCCAGCACCTTGGCCTTGACGACCTGGCCCTTCTCGTAATGGGCCATGGCCTGCTCGCCCGGCTCGTCCCAGGAGATGTCGGACATGTGGACCATGCCGTCGATATCCGGGCCGATCCCGATGAAGAGGCCGAACTCGGTGATGTTCCGGATCTCGCCCTCGACCTCGGAGCCCGGCGGATGGGCCTCGAGGAACAGCTCCCAGGGGTTGCCCTGGGCCTGCTTCAGGCCGAGCGAGATGCGGCGCTTCGGCTCGTCCACGTCGAGGATCATCACGTCCACTTCCTGCGAAGTGGCGACGATCTTGCCCGGATGGACGTTCTTCTTGGTCCAGCTCATCTCGGAGACATGGACCAGGCCCTCGACCCCCGGCTCCAGCTCCACGAAGGCGCCGTAGTCGGTGATGTTGGTGACGCGGCCGCTGAACTTGGCGCCGACCGGGTACTTGATGGCGACGCCATCCCACGGGTCGGACATCAGCTGCTTCATGCCGAGGCTGATGCGCTGGGTCTCCGAGTTGAAGCGGATGACCTGCACCTTCACCGGCTGGCCGATGGTCAGCGCCTCGCTCGGGTGGTTGATGCGGCGCCAGGCGATGTCGGTGACGTGCAGCAGCCCGTCCACGCCGCCGAGGTCGACGAACGCACCGTAATCGGTGATGTTCTTCACCACGCCGTCGAGGATCATGCCCTCCTTCAGGCCCTGGATCAGCTCGCTGCGCTGCTCGGCGCGAGTCTCCTCCAGCACCGCGCGGCGCGACACCACGATGTTGCCGCGGGCCCGGTCCATCTTGAGGATCTGGAAGGGCTGCGGGCTGCCCATCAGCGGGCCGACATCGCGCACCGGGCGGATATCGACCTGGGAGCCGGGGAGGAAGGCCACCGCACCGCCGAGATCGACGGTGAAGCCGCCCTTCACCCGGCCGAAGATCACGCCGTTGACGCGCTGATTGGCCTGGTAAGCCTTCTCGAGGTTGGTCCAGGCCTCCTCGCGCCGCGCCTTCTCGCGCGACAGGACGATGGAGCCGTCCCGGTCCTCGTAGCGCTCGACGAAGAGCTCCACGACGTCGCCGGCCTTGATCTCCGGCTTCTGCCCCTGCGGGGCGAATTCCTTGAGGGGAACGCGCCCCTCGCTCTTCAACCCTACATCGACCACGGCGAAATCATCATCCACGCGGATGATCCGGCCGGTGACGACGGAGCCGGCGAAGCCGGTATCCGGGCCGAGCGTGGCGTCGAGCAGGGCGGCAAAGTCTTCGGTCCCCGCGCTGGGCGCGAGGGTGGTGGCAGATGCCATGCGGTCTCTGGTTCCTGGAAGGGCCCGCCCCTGGGGGAACGGGTCGGTGTCCTGCGCTCCCGCCTGAGATGCGGGCACGGCTTGGTCCGGCGGGCAGCTTATGGTGCCGAGGACCCGGATGCGGGGCGGCGTGACGGCCCGTCCCTTTCCGGTCCGCCAATGACGGCGGGCTGGCGGCATGGACCGCCGGCGGAGTCGCTAATCCATTGACGACGCAAGGTCAAGCGGAAAACGACCGCCGCGGTGCAGCATTCCGCCGACTCAGCAGGCCCGCCCCGGCGCAGCCACGCCCAGGCGCCTGCGGCACACCGCCGCGCCGGGGAGGGCGGCCCCGGATCTCCCACCGAACGCTGCGCGGTCCCGGGAGGCCGGCCTCCGGCGGCCTCGCACAGCCTAGCCGGCCGCCCCCGGAAGGAGGGCGGCGCGGCCGCTTCGGCAGGCGCTTACGGGGAGGCCCGCAGCTCCGCCTGCAGCCGCTCGGCCTCGCCGCGTTCCGGGAAGGCCGGAACCTGGTCCAGCAGCAGGGTGAGGATGCGCTGCGCCTCCGCCTTGTCCCCCGCCGCCCGCAGCGCGAAGGCCAGGCGGTACACCCCGCCTGCATCCTGCGCCGCGCCGCGCCGGCTGACGGAGACCGCGGCGCGCAGCAGCGGCACCGCCCGCTGCGCCTCGCCCAGCCGCACCAGCACCCAGCCCAGCGTGTCGGCGGTCTCCGGCGTCGGCAGCAGGAAATAGGCGCGCTCCGCCAGCTCCCGCGCCTGGGCGATCGCCTCCGGGCTGTCTTGCTGGGAGAGCAGCCAGGCCAGGTTGTTCATCGCCACGCTGTTGGTCGGCGCCCGCTGCAGCACGGCGTTCAGCCGGTGCGCCGCCAGCTCCGTCCGCCCCGCCTGGATGTCGAGCTGGGCGAGCAGGTTCAGCACCTCCACCTCGCCCGGCTCGCGCTGCAGCCAATTGGTCAGCACCGCCTCGGCATCCAGCGGCCGGCCGGCGGCCATCCAGGCCCCGGCGGTGCGCAGCGCCAGCGCGGCGGAAGGCGCGGCGGCCAGCAGCGCGGCATAGGCCTGCGCCGCCTCGGCCGGGCGGCGCAGGCTCAGCAGCAGCTCCGGCTTCAGCAGCCGGGAATTGGGCTGCATTGCCGGCTCCCGCCCCAGGCGGTCGGCCAGCGCCAGCGCCGCCTCGGCGCCGCGGGTCTCGTTCACCAGCCCCAGCAGCGCCTGCTGCAGCAGCGGCTCCTGCGGCTGGCTACGCAGCCCCTCCTGCAGCAGCGCCTCGGCGCCCTGGGCGTCGCCGCCGCGGGCCAGCAGCGCCGCAAGCTGCCGCCGGGCCGGGGCGTTGTTCGCCTCCTCGGCCAGGGCGGCGCGGGCCGCCGCCTCGGCCTCCGGCCATTTCTCCGCCGCCGCATAGGCCTGGGAGCGGGCCAGCGGCAGGGCGACGCCGCGGCCGGGGGCGCG